>JBBRNQ010000035.1:0-39881 GCA_038230235.1 Actinomycetales bacterium | reverse complement strand
CGTGCAGCGGTTGTGGGTGGAACGGCTCGCGCCGTACGACGACAACCTGCGGTCAGGGCGGCGCACCCGGCGCGAGGAGACCGGCCGGATCCTGCACGACCCCGACGCGACCTGGCCCGCGCAGGCGGCCCGGCTCGTCGCCCGGCTCCAGGACGCCCTCGGAGATCTGGCCGTCCGGGTCGACCACGTCGGATCCACGAGCGTGCCCGGCCTGCCGGCCAAGGACGTGATCGACCTTCAGGTGGGGGTGCGCTCGCTCGACGACGCCGACGCACGGGCCTTCCGGGCGGCCATGGATGACCGCGGGTTCTTCCGGGTCGACGACGTCGACCACGACACCCCCCACGGCCAGCCTGCGTCCTGGCCGAAACGCTTCCACGGGTCGGCCGACCCGGGTCGCGTGACCAACATCCACGTCCGCGAGACCGGATCCGCGGGCTGGCTCTTCGCCCTCCAGCTCCGCGACTGGCTGCGCGTCGACGGGCGGGCCCGTTCCGACTACGGGGCCGTCAAGGCCCGGCTGGCCGCGCAGGCCGAGACGACGACCGGTTACGGCGAGGCGAAGGAGCCCTGGTTCGCGCGGGCGTTCCCGCACGTGCAGGACTGGGTGGAGGCCACCGGATGGAGTGCCTGAGCCGGTCGCGCGTCCGCCGGAGGGCGGTCGGAGGGCGGTCGGAGGGCGGTCGGGAATGCCCTGTCGGTGGTGGGGCTTACCGTTGCATCATGCGTCCGACGACCGACATCAAGCGCACCGTGGCTCCCATCGAGGTGATCTCGGACTTCTCGCCGAGCGGTGACCAGCCGACGGCGATCGCGCAGATCACCGAGCGCCTGAAGCGCGGTGAGTCCGACACCGTGCTGCTCGGCGCCACCGGCACGGGCAAGTCGGCGACGACCGCGTGGGTCATCGAGCAGGTCCAGCGCCCGACGCTGGTGATGGCCCCCAACAAGACCCTCGCCGCCCAGCTCGCCAACGAGTTCCGCGAGCTGATGCCCAACAACGCGGTGGAGTACTTCGTCTCCTACTACGACTACTACCAGCCCGAGGCCTACATCCCGCAGACCGACACCTACATCGAGAAGGACTCGTCCATCAACGAGGAGGTCGAGCGGCTGCGACACAGCGCCACCAACTCGCTGCTGACCCGCCGCGACGTGGTCGTCGTCGCCTCCGTCTCCTGCATCTACGGGCTCGGCACCCCCCAGGAGTACGTCGACCGGATGGCCCGACTGCGGGTCGGCGACCAGCTGGTGCGCGACGACCTGCTGCGCCAGTTCGTCCAGATGCAGTACACCCGCAACGACCTCGCCTTCACCCGGGGGACCTTCCGGGTGCGCGGCGACACGGTCGAGATCATCCCGGTCTATGAGGAGCACGCGATCCGCATCGAGTTCTTCGGTGACGAGATCGAGCGCATCTACACCCTGCACCCCCTGACGGGCGAGGTGATCCGCGAGGAGGAGGAGATGTACGTCTTCCCCGCGACCCACTACGTCGCCGGCCCCGAGCGGATGGAGCGCGCGATCAGGGGCATCGAGCTCGAGCTCGCCGACCGGCTGGCCGAGTTCGAGAAGCAGGGCAAGCTGCTCGAGGCGCAGCGCCTGCGCATGCGCACGACCTACGACATCGAGATGATGCGCCAGGTCGGGTCGTGCAGCGGCATCGAGAACTACTCCCGGCACATCGACGGCCGGTCGTCGGGGTCAGCGCCCAACTGCCTGCTCGACTACTTCCCGGAGGACTTCCTCCTCGTCATCGACGAGTCGCACCAGACGGTGCCGCAGATCGGGGCGATGTACGAGGGGGACATGTCGCGCAAGCGGATGCTCGTCGACCACGGGTTCCGGCTGCCCAGCGCCGCCGACAACCGCCCGCTGATGTGGGAGGAGTTCCTCGAGCGGATCGGCCAGACCCTCTACCTCTCGGCGACGCCCGGCGACTACGAGATGGCCAAGTCGGGCACCCCCGTCCAGCAGATCATCCGCCCCACCGGTCTCATCGACCCCGAGGTCATCCTCAAGCCGACCAAGGGCCAGATCGACGACCTGCTGCACGAGATCAGCCTGCGCACCGAGCGCAACGAGCGCGTGCTCGTCACGACCCTGACCAAGAAGATGGCCGAGGACCTCACCGACTACCTGCTCGACAAGGGCGTGCGGGTGAGGTACCTCCACTCCGACATCGACACCCTGCGCCGGGTCGAGCTCCTGCGCGAGCTGCGCATGGGGGAGTACGACGTCCTGGTCGGGATCAACCTCCTGCGCGAGGGTCTCGACCTGCCAGAGGTCTCCCTGGTGAGCATCCTCGACGCCGACAAGGAAGGGTTCCTGCGCTCGGCCCGGTCGCTGATCCAGACCATCGGGCGGGCCGCCCGCAACGTCAGCGGTCAGGTCCACATGTATGCCGACAAGGTGACCCCCTCGATGCGGCAGGCGCTCGACGAGACCGACCGCCGTCGCGAGATCCAGGTGGCCTACAACCGTGAGCGCGGTATCGACCCGACGCCGTTGCGGAAGCGGATCGGCGACATCACCGAGATGCTCCAGCGTGAGGACGCCGACACCGAGGCGCTCCTCGGCAGCGGTCGGTCGCAGTCGCGGGGAAAGGCCGCCAAGAACGGTGGTGGCCCCTCTGGTGGTCGCGGGGCGATGGCCGCCGACGTGGGGCTCGGGTCGGGGAGCAAGGTCGAGTCCATGGCCTCGGCCGACCTCGCGAACCTCATCCAGGAGCTCACCACCCAGATGCACCAGGCCGCGGCCGAGCTGCGCTTCGAGCTGGCGGCGAGACTGCGTGACGAGCTCGGTGACCTCAAGAAGGAGCTGCGGCAGATGCAGCGCGCCACGTCCTGACCCCGGCCTGCCCGGGCTCGACCGGCGGCACCGCAGCCAGCCGGCCCGGTCGACTCGCCGCTCCGCAGGAACTCTGCCAGAGTGAGAGCAGGCAGGGGTGCCGGGTGCCTCGCTCCTGAACCCGTTGGAGCTGTCGCACCGCAGCAGCTCCGGGGAGGTCACAGGTGGAGTCGGTGGTGGACCGCGTCGTCGTGGTGGGGGCAGGAGTGGTCGGGGCGTCGTGCGCCTTCTTCGCGGCTCGAGCCGGCCTGGACGTGACGATCGTCGACCCCCTTCCACCCGGAGGCGGCACCACGAGCCGCGGTGAGGGCAACCTGCTGGTCTCCGACAAGGCGGCGGGTCCGGAGCTGGCCCTGATGCAGCACAGCCGACGGCTGTGGCTCGACCTGGCGCAGGAGCTGGGCCGCGACACGATCGAGCTCGACGAGAAGGGCGGGCTCGTCGTCGCGACCACGTCGGCCGAGCTCGAGGCCCTGCGCCGGTTCGCGCACGGGCAGCGACGGGCGGGCGTCGACGCGCGCCCCGTCGACGGTGACGAGCTGTGGGAGCTGGAGCCCCACCTGGCGCGAGACCTGCCGGGGGCGGTCCTCTACCCCGACGACCTCCAGGTCCAGCCGGTGCTCGCGGCCTCCGCGCTCGTCCTGGCCGTCCGTCGGCTCGGAGGACGCGTGCGCATCGGCGACGAGGTCGTCTCCGCCGAGCGAGATGCCTCGGGCCGGATGAAGGGGGTGAGACTGTCCAGTGGGGCGGTGGTGCCCGCGGAGGCCGTGGTCAACGCGGCGGGCACGTGGGGAGGGGTCGTCGGCCACCGTCTCGGGGCCCCGGTCCCGGTCCACCCGAGACGAGGCTTCGTGCTCGTCACCGCGCCCGCGGGGCAGCTCGTGCGGCACAAGGTCTACACGGCGGCCTACGTCGCTGACGTCGCGTCGGACGACGCCCGGCTCCAGACCTCCACGGTCGTCGAGAGCACCCGGGCAGGGACGGTCCTGATCGGCGCCAGCCGGGAGCGCGTCGGGTTCGACACCACCATGAGCCCCGAGGTGGTGCGGCGCCTCGCGGCCGGTGCGGTGCGCATCCTCCCGGTGCTCGGCGGAGTCGACCTCATGCGCACCTATCGCGGGTTTCGCCCCTTCAGCCCCGACCACCTCCCGATCATCGGCCCCGACCCGCGGGTGCAGGGCGTCATCCACGCCGTGGGCCATGAGGGGGCGGGCGTCGGTCTGGCTGCTGCGACCGGCTACCTCGTCGCGCGCCACCTCGACGGCGCACCGGTCCCTTCCGGCCTGCCGGTGACACCATTCCTCCCGGACCGCCTGATGACGGGTGAGGGGCAGGGGCAGGGTCTGCGCCTGTCGGCAGAGGCGTCGTGACGGCGTCCTTCGACTTCGACGGCCGCGCCGTTCCCTACCGCTCCGGTCAGACGGTGGGTGCGGCGCTAGCCGCAGCGGGGACGCGGTCCTGGCGCAGGTCGGCTCGTACGGGGCGCGCATCCGGGCTGTTCTGCGGCATCGGGACGTGCTTCGAGTGCCTGCTGCTCATCGACGACGTTCCTGACGTGCGCGCGTGCCTGGCCCTGGCCGACGAGGCCAGGGCGGTGAGGAGCCAGGACGGCACTCCATACCGCGGGCCGGGTCCGACGCCACCCGGACGCGCGGGCCAGGAGGCTCCGTGACGTCGGAGCGCGACGTGACCCCGTACGACCTGGCGGTGGTCGGCGCCGGGCCCGCGGGGCTGGCGGCGGCCGTCACGGCCCTGGCTCTCGGCCTACGGGTCGTGCTGCTGGAGCGCGCCGCCGCCCTGGGCGGCCAGTACTGGCGTCAGCCGGCTCCGTCGGCCGGGCCCGGCCGGCTGGAGGAGAGCGACCTCGCCGACCTGCACCACTCCCTGGGTACCTTCACGGCCCTGCGGGAGAGGGTGACCGAAGGGCAGCGCGCGGGGCGCCTGCGGCTGCTCCTGCGCACCAGGGTGTGGACGGCGGCCCGCAGCGAGGGCCTCGTGGTCCTCAGCACGGCCGGCACGGGACCGGGTGCGGTGGCCGAGGAGGTAAGGGCGCGACGCGTGGTGCTCGCGACCGGTGCCCACGACGTCGCCCTGCCGTTCCCCGGGTGGGAGCTGCCCGGGGTCATGACCGTCGGCGGTCTGCAGGCCCTGCTGAAGGGGAGTGGCGTGGTCGCGGGTCGGCGGGTGGTGCTCGCCGGCTCAGGTCCGTTCCTCCTCCCGGGCGCGGTCGGTCTGGCCCGGCGGGGCGCTGCCGTCCTCGGTGTCCACGAGGCGTCGTCCCCTCGTCGGTGGGCGCGCCACCTGACGGCCGTGGGGCGCAACCTCGACCGGGTGGTGGAGGGTGCCGGATACGCCGCAGAGCTCGCGCGGCTACGGGTCCCCGTCCAGGTCGGGTCCATGGTCGTGCGGGTTGACGGCACCGACGAGGTGGAGGGGGTGAGCGTGCAGCGGCTCGACTCCGCTGGCCATCTCGTGGCCGGCAGCCTGCGCAGGCTCGAAGCCGACACCGTCGGGGTCGGCTGGGGCTTCGCCCCGGTCATCGACCTCGCCGTCACCCTCGGCTGTGTGGTGCGCTCGGGGGTCGACGGTCGCCTTTCCGTGGCGGTCGACGGTCGACAGCACACCTCGGTGCCCGAGGTGCTCGTGGCCGGCGAGGCCTCGGGCGTGGGCGGGGCGGCCCTGGCCCTGACCGAGGGCGAGCTGGCTGCGTACACGGTCTTCGACGACCTCCCCGGCCCGCTGGCGAAGACCCCGTCCACCGGGCCGGCGTCTGCGCAGCGCAGGCGCGCCCTCGCCCGTCGCGGCGCCCGGCAGCGGGCGTTCGCCGACGCCCTGCAGGGCGCGCACCCGGTGCCGGCGGCGTGGGCCCAGACCCTCACCCCCGAGACCCTGCTGTGTCGGTGCGAGGACGTGCCGGTGAAGCAGGTGCTGGCGGTGGTCGCGCGGGGCGCCGACAGCGTTCGACAGGTGCGTCAGCTCACCCGGGTGGGCATGGGCTGGTGCCAGGGTCGCACGTGCGAGGCGGCGTGCACCCTGCTCGTGAACGGCGACGCAGGGTCCCGGACGACCGCACAACCGACTCCGTACGAGCGGCTAGTGGCCGAGCCGGTGCGACTGGGCCTGCTGGCCGCCCAGCAGAGCCGCGAGGAGCACGACACCCACGAGCAGTAGGGTGTCGGGCACGACGCCGGGCGCCTCGCCCAGGTCATCCGTCGTCCGTCGTCCGTCGTCTGCCGAGGAGCCGAAGGTGTCGCACTCTCCCGGGCTGCCTGGGCTGCCTCGTCCCGCGTGGCGCGGCGTCATCGTGGCCACCTCGCTGCCGTTCGCCCGCACGTCCGCCGGTGAGCTCGAGCCCGACCTGGTCGCCTACGCCGAGAGCGTCGCCTGGCTGGCCGGCCAAGGCCTGCACGGCGTCGCCCCCAACGGCTCGCTGGGTGAGTACCAGACCCTCGAGACCGCGGCCCGCGACGCTGTCGTGAGGACCGCGGTCGAGCACGCGCCGGCGGGGTTCGTCGTCATGCCCGGCGTGGGGGCCTACAGCGGTCGCGAGAGCAGACGCCACGCGGAGGCGGCCCGGGACCTCGGGTGCCAGGCGGTGATGGCCCTGCCCCCCAACGCCTACCGGGGTGACGAGCGGGCGGTGCTCGAGCACTACGAGCTCGTGGCCGCAGCGGGCCTGCCCGTCGTGGCCTACAACAACCCCATCGACACCAAGATCGACCTGACGGCGCCGATGCTCGCCCGGCTGCACCAGGAGGGGCTGATCGTCGCGGTGAAGGAGTTCACCGGCGACCCACGACGCGCCTACGAGATCGCGGAGCTCGCCCCCGGCCTCGACGTGCTCATCGGCAGTGACGACACCGTGCTCGAAGTGGCCCTCGCCGGGGGAGTCGGCTGGGTCGCGGGCTACGCGCAGGTGTTCCCCCGCGCCTGTCTGCGACTCTTCGAGGCGGCGGTCTCCGGAGACCTCGACACCGCCCTCCCGCTCTATCGCACCCTGCACCCGGTGCTGCGGTGGGACAGCCGCACGGAGTTCGTGCAGGCCATCAAGCTGGGCCAGGACCTGGTGGGACGCACCGGTGGCCCCTGCCGCCCCCCTCGTCAGCCCCTCGACGAGCAGACGCTCGAGGCCGTGCGGTCCGCCACGCAGGCTGTCATCGACGCGGGCCTCTCCTAGGAGGCGGCGTGCGCAGCAAGGTCGTCCTGCACGCCGTCGACTCCCACACCGAGGGGATGCCGACCCGGGTGGTCACCGGCGGGGTCGGCGTCCTCCCCGGGGCCACGATGGCGCAGCGACGCCAGCGCTTCGTGGCCGAGCGCGACGACCTCCGGACGCTGCTCATGTACGAGCCGCGGGGTCACGCGGCGATGTCAGGAGCCATCCTGCAGCCACCGACCCGACCCGACGCCGACTACGGGGTCCTGTTCATCGAGGTCTCGGGCTGCCTGCCGATGTGCGGCCACGGCGCCATCGGTGTCGCGACGGTGCTCGTCGAGACCGGCATGGTCACGGTCGTCGAGCCCGAGACGGTGATCCGTCTCGACACCCCTGCCGGGCTCGTCACGGCGCGGGTCGCCGTCCGCGACGGCGCGGCCGTGAGCGTGACGCTGGAGAACGTCGCGTCCTACAGCCACGCCCTCGACGAGGTCGTCGACGTGCCGGGCTTCGGGGCGGTGCGCTACGACATCGCCTACGGAGGCAACTTCTACGCCGTGGTCCGCACCGACGACCTCCGGCTGGACTTCAGCCGGGACAACCAGGCAGCCCTGCTCGAGGCCGGTCTCGCGGTGATGTCGGCGGTGAACGAGCAGCGGCCGGTCGTGCACCCCGACGACCCGAGCATCGACGTGTGCCACCACGTCTACCTCGAGGCCCCCGGGTCGACGCCCACCCACTCGCGGCACGCGATGGCGATCCACCCCGGATGGTTCGACCGGTCGCCGTGTGGCACCGGAACGAGCGCCCGGCTGGCCCAGCTGCACGCCCGGGGGCTGCTGGCCGTCGGCGACGAGATGGTCAACGAGTCATTCATCGGGAGTCGTTTCCTGGGCACCATCCTGGGCGAGACGACCGTCGGCGGGCGCCCCGCCATCCGTCCCGCCGTGACCGGCCGCGCCTGGGTGACCGGGACGGCGCAGTACCTCCTCGATCCCACCGACCCCTTCCCGGCCGGGTTCCTGCTGTGACGAGGTCGTGTGCTCCCGGGCTCGCCCGGTGCCGAGGGAGGGCGCACGGGCGGGGGCCACAGTGACGGCCGACGACGGGGGGCGCGTCGCGGTCGGCATCGACGGACGGCTGCGCGACGACCGCGACTTCCGTCGGTACTGGCTCTCGCGGGTGGTGTCGGTCACCGGCACCGTCGTCACGGCGGTCGCGATGCCGGTGCTGGTCTACCGGCTCACCGGCTCACCCACCCTCACCGCACTCACGACCACCCTCGAGGCCCTGCCGTACGTCGTCGTCGGCCTCCTGGCGGGTGCGCTGGCCGACCGCCTCGACCGCCAGCGGCTGATGGTGGCGGCCGATGTCGTCAACGTGGTGGCGGTGGGCTCGGTGCCGCTGGCCTGGTGGCTCGGCCATCTCGCGGTGGCCCACGTGCTCGTGGCTGCCTTCGTGGTGCAGACCGGCTTCACCGTCTTCGACGGCGCGAACTTCGGGGCGCTGCCGGTCCTCGTCGGACGCGCCCGCGTGGCCGAGGCCAATGCCGCGGTGTGGGGGGTCGGCGGCGTCATCGACCTCGTGGGTCCGGCGGTCGCGGGGGCCCTGCTCTCGGTCGTGCACCCCGCCGTCCTGCTGGCCGCGGACGCCGTCTCCTACGCCGTCTCGGCCGTCCTCGTGGGGGGTATCCACCGCGCCCTGTCGACCTCGGGGGGGTCTCAAGGGTCTCCGGGGTCTCCGCGGTCTCCGGGGACGAGGCCCCCGCTCCGCCTGCGCGAGCTGGTGGTCGACGTCCGTCACGGGCTGGACTTCCTCGTCCACCACACCGGCGTGCGGACCCTCACCGTGGTCGGCGCCCTCCAGAGCGCGGCCGGTGCGGGCTTCATGGCCCTCTTCGTCCCCTGGAGCGACCAGGTGCTGCGGATCGGCACCTCGGGGTGGCGGTTCGGGGTGCTCTACAGCGTCTGGGGACTCGGGGGCATCGCTGCCGCCTCGCTCAGCGCCCGCCTCCAGGCGCGGTACGGTGCCGCCCGCATCTGCCTGTGGGCCATGCCGTGCTCTGCCCTGGCCGGGGTCGTGGCCACGCTCGTGGGCAGCTGGGTCTGGGCCGCGGTGGTGCTCATCGGGTGGGGAGCGGCCTACCAGCTGGTGCTGGTCAGCGGCCTCACCTACCGCCAGACGGTGACCCCGGAGCGGTTGCTCAGCCGGGTCAACACCACCGCCCGGATGATCTCGTGGGGGATCGGATGGAGCCTCGGCGCCCTCGCCGCCGGCGCCCTCGCCCAGGTGGTGCCGGTGCGCACGGCCATGCTGACGCTGGCCTGCGCCGGGCTGGTGGGCGCGGTGGTCGCGTGGCTGTCCCCGCTGCGGCACCCCGACGCCGTCCGATGAGCGGACCGGCGGCGGGTGAGCCACCAGTGCCTGCCACCATTGGTGCCGTGAAGGTACTCCTGCTCGAGAACATCCACGCCGACGCCGTCGCCTCCTTCGAGGCGGCAGGCATCGAGGTCGTGCAGCACCGCGGCGCCATGGACGAGGGCGAGCTCGTGGCCGCGCTCCCCGGTGTGCACCTGCTGGGCATCCGCTCGGGGACCCGGGTGACCTCGGAGGTCCTCGCCGCGGCCCCGGACCTGCTCGCCGTCGGCGCCTTCTGCATCGGCACCAACCAGATCGACCTCGATGCGGCCGCCGCACGGGGGGTCGCCGCCTTCAACGCCCCCTTCTCCAACACCCGCAGCGTCGTGGAGCTCGCCATCGCCGAGATGATCGCCCTGACCCGGCGGCTCACCGAGAAGAGCGACGCGCTCCATCACGGGCTGTGGGACAAGTCGGCCAAGGGGGCCCACGAGATGCGGGGCCGCACCCTCGGCATCATCGGCTACGGCAACATCGGCAGCCAGCTCTCGGTGCTCGCGGAGGCCCTCGGCATGGGGGTCGTCTACTTCGACGCCGACGACAAGCTGCCGATGGGCAACGCCCGCAAGGTCGACACGCTCGACGAGCTGCTCGGTCAGGCCGACGTCGTCACCCTCCACGTCGATGGTCGCATCGGCAACGCCGGCTTCTTCGGGGCCAAGCAGTTCGCCGCGATGAAGCCCGGGTCGGTCTTCCTCAACCTCTCCCGAGGGTTCGTCGTCGACACCGAGTCCCTGGCGGAGGCGATCCGCAGCGGCCACCTCGCGGGCGCGGCCATCGACGTCTTCCCGGTGGAGCCGAAGGTGCAGGGCGACACCTTCGAGTCGAGCCTGCGCGGCCTGCCCAACGTCATCCTCACCCCCCACGTCGGTGGCTCGACGGAGGAGGCCCAGCGTGACATCGGCCGCTTCGTCTCCGCGAAGCTGCGCGACTACGTCGAGCGCGGCAGCACCTCCCTCAGCGTCAACCTGCCGGCGGCCCTGCTCGACGGGGGCACCTCCAGCCACCGGCTCGCGCTGCTGCACAGCAACATCCCGGGGGTGCTGGCGACGGTCAACCGGATGCTCTCCGACCACGGGGTCAACATCGAGGGCCAGGTGCTCGCCACGCGCGGCGAGCTGGGCTACGTCGTGACCGACGTCGCCGCAGACACCTCGCCCGCCGTCGCCGAGGCGCTGACGGCCCTGCCCGAGACGATCCGCCTGCGCGTCCTGCGGTGACCTGCAGGGTGGCCTGACGGACTCCTCCGTCCGGCGGTGCGCCGTACGGGGTGGGGCTCGGCCTCAGCGGGGCAGTCGCCCCGCGCTGTGCAGGGTGGCTCGACGGCCCTCGTCCAGCGGCCCCTCCATCAGGCCCTGACCGGTCTCGGGGGCGTGGATCATCGACCCCACCCCGGTGACGATGCCGACGTGGTGGGCCCGCGCCGCACCGGGCTGGTGGAAGAAGTAGAGGTCGCCCGACCGGACCTGCTCGAACGGCACGACCGAGCACGCCTCCTCCTGGTCGTCGGCGTCTCTCGGCACGACCACGCCGAGCTCGCGCAGGCACCAGTGCACCAGCCCCGAGCAGTCGAGCCCGGCAGGGGTGATCCCGGCCCAGAGATAGGGCAGGCCGAGGTGCCGCCGGGCGAGGTCGACCAGGGAGGGAGCGTGACCAGTGGCCGGCCCGGGCACCGGTTCGGGTATGGGCCCGACCGTCGACCCGCCCATCGACGCGGGAGTCCGGGGCGACGGCCCGATCGGTTCCGTCAGGTGGCTGGCCCGGACCCACCCGGGGTAGCCCCGGGGATCGAGCGAGGTGGGCTGCCACGGGGCGCAGACCCGCACCCAGCCGGGATGGGCGGGGTCGGACCCGACGACCTCCACCGGTTCGCCCGACACCAGCTGGGTCAGGAGGCGCCCGTGGAGGCCGAGCCGGCCGTCCCCCGCCATCGACTCGTCGGGGTGGGCGTCGAGCCGCTCGAGCCACCCCGCGACGTCGGGGTCCTCACCCACCATCGGTGCGTCGACCGTCCGAGGACTGTCGGCGCGCGCCCAGAGGTTGGCCACGCCGACGTGGACCCGGCGCAGGAGACGGGGGGACTCGCTCATCAACCCATCCTCACACGCCGGACGGGTGGGTCCACGAGCCACCCGGGTGGCCCGCACCCGGAGCTCGTGGGGAGGCAGACTGTCGGGATGCTGCCTCTCCTGCACGACCACGCCCAGGCCGCGGCCCTGCGCATGCACCCTGCGGCCGCCGACTACGTGGGGACCGGCGCAGCCGGCGAGGTCACTCTCGACGAGGCCGAGCTCGCCTGGCGCGACTGGCGGCTGCTGCCCTCGGTCCTCGCCGGGGTCGGCGCCGCCTCCACCCAGACCCGGCTGCTCGGCTCCGACCTCGCGTCCCCGGTGCTCGCGGCACCCACCGCGTACCACCGGCTGGCCCATCCCGAGGGAGAGCTCGCGACGGCCGCCGGGGTCGCCGACGCCGGCAGCCTGATGGTCCTCTCGACGCGCACGACCGTGCCCCTGGAGCAGGTCGGCGAGCTGCTCGCGACGCGCGGCACCCCGTGGTGGTGGCAGTCCTACCTCGTGCGCGACCGCGCCCTCACTGCCGGCCTCGCGCGGCGGGCGGCCGCCGCAGGGGCGACGGCGGTCGTGCTCACGGGCGACACGCCGTACGTCGGGCTGAGGGCGCGCGAGCGCCATGGCCCCCCGACCGGCACGGCCGAGCTCATGTGGGCCAACCTCGCCCAGCATCTCGACGGGGGACGTGAGGAAGGGCCCGAGGCCGGGGCGACGGGCGACGACACGGCGCACGAGAGAGTGCTCGAGCGGGCCCTCGAGCAGTCGCCGGCCACCCTCGACGACATCGGGTGGCTGGCCGGGCTCACCGGCCTTCCCGTGCTGGTGAAGGGTGTCCTCAGCGGCGCCGACGCCGTGCGCTGCCTCGACGCCGGGGCGGCGGGGGTCGTCGTCAGCAACCACGGGGGGCGGCAGCTCGACCGCGCGGTGGCCACCGCGCGGGCGCTGCCTGCCGTGGTCGACGCCGTGGCCGGTCGAGCCCCGGTGCTCGTCGACGGCGGCGTCCGGTCGGGCCTCGACGTGCTCGTGGCCCTCGCTCTCGGCGCCGACGCGGTGCTGCTGGGTCGCCCGGTCGTCTGGGCCCTGGCCGCGCAGGGCAGTGCGGGGGTGACGGAGTGCCTCGAGGCCGTGCGGGCCGACCTCGCGCACGGGCTCGGTCTGCTCGGAGCACCTGGGCTGGCCGCGCTCGCCGAGCGGGGGCGCTCGTCCCTCGTGCCCGCCGGCCCGTGGACAGGCACCGGGGGAGTGGCGTGACCGCCGTGGGGCAGGACGTCGCGACCACCGATCTGGCCGCGCAGCTCACCCGGCTGGTCGCTGCGGCTCCCGGGCGTCTGGGGGTGAGCGTGCGCCTGTCCGACGGCGGGCGGGTCGACGTCGACGCCGAGCGCGTGGTGCCGGCCGCGAGCACGATCAAGGTGCCGGTCCTCGTGGCCGCCCTGGCGGCCTGCCAGGACGGGCGGCTGTCCCTCGACGCTCCCGTGACCCTCCCGCGCCCCGCGGAGCGGGTGGGCGGGAGCGGGCCGGTCGAGCTCCTCCCCTCGGTGGGGGCCCTGCCCCTCGTGGAGGTGCTCACCCTGATGGTCTGCCTCAGCGACAACGACGCGACCAACGCGGTGATCGACCTCGTCGGGCGGAGGGCGGTCGCGGCGGTGCTCGCCCTCGTCCCTACCAGCCACACCCACCTGAGGCGGCGCCTGATGGACCTGCGCGCGGCGGCCGAGGGCGTCGAGAACACCACGACGGCTCGCGACCTCAGCGACGTGCTCGTCGCCCTGCGCGAAGGACGGCTGCTCGACCCGGCCCACACCCAGCTGGCTCTCGCCGTCATGCGCCGTCAGCAGCTCCGGGAGGGCCTGCCGGCCTACCTCCCGGACGGCGTGCCCGTGGCGTCCAAGACGGGTTCGCTCCACGGGGTCCGCAGCGACATGGCCCTGATCGAGCCGGCACCCGGCCGGTATGCCGCCGTGGCGGTCGTCGCGACCGGGCTGGTCGGCGGTGACGCCGTAGCGGGTCTCCCAGGTACGGACCGGGGCACAGCCGTGCTCCCCTTCTTCGCCGAGATCGGCGAGCTGGTCGGCGACCTGCTCGGAGTGCGACCCTCCGACTGACCCCGCGTCCGCCCTCGGCTGTTCTGTCCCATTGGTTCTGTCCCATTGGTCGACTCGCGACATGACAGAGAAACACGGACCTCATAGGGTCGGGTACGTGAGCGCCCCCTTCGACATCTACGACGCCGCTGCGCCGCCTCGGCCGTCGGTGGACACGCCGTACGACGAGATGTTCGGGCCGAAGGGCATGAGGGCGGAGTACCGCCAGCTCGGACAGAAGGTCGAGCAGATCGGCACCGAAGAGCTGCTGGCCCGGGCCGAGTCGCTGTCGAGCTCGTATCTCGCACAGGGGGTCACGTTCGACTTCGGCGGGGTCGAGCAGCCGTTCCCCCTCGACATCATGCCGCGGCTGATCGAGCCCGACGTGTGGGCGCCGGTCGAGAAGGGCGTGGCCCAGCGGGTCAGGGCTCTCGAGGCCTTCCTCGACGACGTCTACGGCAAGGGCGCGCTCTTCGCCGACGGGGTGATGCCGCGCCACGTGGTGCTGAGCTCACCGCACTTCCACCGGGTCGTGCACGGGCTGAAGCCGGCCGGGGGAGTGCGCGTCCACGTCTCCGGCATCGATCTCATCCGTGACAACGAGGGGGTCTTCCGGGTCCTCGAGGACAACGTGCGGGTGCCGTCCGGGGTGTCCTACGTCATGACCAACCGCCGGGCCATGGCGACGGCGCTGCCGGAGGTCTTCCACGACCACCGCATCCGTCCCGTCTCGCGCTACCCGCGGCAGCTGCTGGCCGCCCTCCGTGCGACCGCGCCCGCTGGCGTGGCCGACCCGACCGTCGTCGTGCTCACCCCGGGGGTCTACAACTCCGCCTACTTCGAGCACGCGCTGCTCGCCCGGCTCATGGGAGTCGAGCTGGTCGAGGGCCGCGACCTCGTGTGCAAGGGCGGCCGGGTGCTCATGCGCACCACCAACGGGCTCGAACCGGTGCACGTCATCTACCGACGGGTCGACGACGAGTTCCTCGACCCGGTGCACTTCCGCCCGGACTCCATGCTCGGCGTGGCCGGCCTGATCAACGCGATGCGGGTCGGCAACGTCACCGTCGCCAACGCGATCGGCAACGGCGTGGCCGACGACAAGCTCGTCTACACCTACGTGCCCGACCTCATCCGCTACTACCTGCACGAGGAGCCGATCGTCCCCAACGTCGACACGTGGCGCCTGGAGGACCCGGCGCACCGGGAGGAGGTGATGGACCGCCTGCACGAGCTGGTGCTCAAGCCCGTGGACGGCTCCGGCGGCAAGGGCATCGTCATCGGCCCGAGGGCGACGTCGGCCGAGCTCGACGTGCTGCGCGCCCAGGTGATGTCGAACCCCCGCGGGTGGATCGCCCAGCCGGTGGTGCAGCTGTCGACCCACCCCACGCTCATCGACGGGGCGATGCGCCCCCGACACGTCGACCTGCGGCCCTTCGCCGTCAACGACGGTCAGCAGGTGTGGGTGCTGCCCGGCGGACTGACGCGGGTGGCCCTGCCCGAGGGTGAGCTCATCGTCAACAGCAGCCGCGGTGGCGGCTCCAAGGACACCTGGGTCCTGTCCCGCTCGGCGCTGCCGGGAGCCTCGGGACCCCTGGTGCAGGAGCCGGCCACGGGCAGGCTCGACCTGAGCGACATCGCCGCAGCGGCGGCGGCGTCGCCAGCGGCCGCCCCCGTCGTGCCCACCGTGCCCGCCCAGGAGCCGCCTGAGGTCGAGGCCCCGGTCTGGCAGGAGCAGGAGCAGCAACAGCAACAGCACCCCCAGCAGCAACCCCCTCAAGGGCACCCGTACGACGACGTCGAAGGAGGGCAGCGCTGATGCTCAGCCGCATCGCCGAGTCGTTCTTCTGGATCGGGCGCTACCTCGAGCGCGCCGACGCCACCGCCCGCATCCTCGACGGCCACATGGCCACCCTCGTCGAGGACCCCACCGTCGAGGAGGCCGCTGCGTGCCGCACCGTGCTGCAGGTGATGGGGGTCGAGCTCGACGAGGGCACCCGTTACGACAACGACCTCGTGCTGCGCATGCTCGGGCACGAGCCCGACGAGCCCAGCTCGATGGTCTACGCCCTGGGCTGCGCCCGGGAGTCGGCGCGGCGCGCCCGCGAGACCGTCTCCGCCGAGGTGTGGGAGGCCATCAACACGACCTGGCACGCGGTCTCCGCCGGCCAGCTCGAGACGATGCGACCGCACCTCGCCGCTCGCCTGGTCGTCGAGCGGGTGGCCATGATCTCCGGGATGGTCGACGGCACGATGAACCACGACGAGAGCTGGCAGTTCCTCGTGCTCGGCCGCAACATCGAGCGGGTCGACATGACCGCCCGGCTGCTGTCGAACGCCTCCCTGTCGGCCGGCGCCAGCACCGCGTGGTCGTCCACGCTCCGGGCCTGTGGGGCGCTCGAGGCCTTCACCCGTACCTACCGGGGCCGACTGGCCCAGCGTGAGGCGGCGGAGTTCCTCCTGCTCGACCGGCTGTTCCCCCGCTCGGTCATCCACTCCCTCGGCCGCGCCGAGGACTGCATCGACCACCTCGACGCCGGGAGACGGTCAGGGCAGCACGGCGAGTCGGCGCGGTTGCTCGGCCGGGCCCGGGCCGAGCTGGAGTACCGCCCGCTCAGCGACATCCTCAGCGACCTCGCGGGCGAGATGGAGCGCATCCAGCAGCGGATGACCCGGGCGAGCGAGGCGATCGCTGCGCGCTACTTCCCCACTCCCATCGCTCACAGCTGGCAGGCAGGAGAGGCATGAGCACCCGACTGGTCGTCTCGCACCGCACGGGCTACCTCTACGACAAGGGGGCCCTGACCTCCTTCAACGAGGCCCGACTCACACCGCCGACGACGTCCGAGCAGACGGTGTTCTTCTCCCGGGTCGAGGTGAGCCCACAGCCGTGGACCTTCGACTACGTCGACTACTGGGGCACCCACGTCACCGGGTTCGAGGTCAGCGAGCGCCACGACCGGCTCGTCGTCACGGCCTCCAGCACCGTCGACGTCCACCGCCCGCCCCGCGTCGGCCTCGGCCTCGACTGGCCCGGGCTGGCCGAGGAGTCGGCCGGCCTCGAGGCCTGCGAGTTCCTCGAGATCTCCGACCGGGTGCGACCGCCGGCCGACCTGCGAGACCGGGTCGCGGCGCTCCGTACGGCGACCGGGACCCCCGCCGAGCTGGTTGCCGCGGTGACCAGGCTCGTCCACGACGAGGTCGCCTACGTCACCGGCTCGACCAGCGTGGCCAGCCACGCGGTCGACGCCTGGGACGCCCGCCAGGGGGTCTGCCAGGACCTCGCCCACCTCATGATCGGGGCCCTGCGCTCGGTGGGCGTCGCTGCGCGCTATGTCTCGGGGTACGTGCTCCCCGATGACTCGGCCGCGGTCGGCACGCCCGTCGTGGGGGAGTCGCACGCGTGGGTCGAGTGGTGGGACGGGGCCTGGTTGGCCGTCGACCCCACCAACATGGTGATCCCGGGTGACCTCTACGTCGAGGTCGCCCACGGCCGCGACTACGCTGACGTGCCGCCGCTCTCGGGGGTCTACACCGGCGGCACCGACACCGACATGTTCGTCGAGGTGAAGATCACCCGGTTGAGCTGAGCCCGGCCGCGGAGAGGTCGGGCGACCGGGTCACCAGCCCCGTTCGCGCCACTCGGGCAGGTGCGGACGCTCGCGACCGAGCAGCGTGTCGCCACCGTGCCCGGGGTAGACCCAGGTGTCGTCGTCGTAGACGTCGAAGACGCGCTCGGTGACGTCGGCGATGAGGTCGTCGAAGCTCTGGCCCTCGTTCTTGGTGTTGCCGACCCCCCCGGGGAAGAGCGAGTCCCCGGTGAAGAGGTGGGTACGGCCGTCGTCGTCCTCGTAGGCCAGGGCGATCGACCCGGGGGTGTGTCCACGCAGGTGCACGACCTCGAGGCTGACGTCACCGAACTGGAGGGTGTCACCCTGCTCCAGCCGTCGGTCCGGGCGCACCGGCAGCGCGTCGGCGTCGTCGGCACCGGCGGCCGTGCGGGCCCGGGTCGCCTCGACCACCGCTGCCAGGGCGCGGTGGTGGTCCCAGTGCTGGTGGGTCGTGACCACCCAGTCGAGGCGTCCGGTGCCGGCGGCGACGAGTCGCAGCACCGCGTCGGCGTCGTCGGCCGCGTCGACGAGCAGCTGCTCGCCGGTGGACGTGTCGGTCAGCAGGTAGACGTTGTTGCTCATCGTCGAGACGGCGAGCTTGCGGATCGTCAGGCCGGGGAGCTCGCGCACCTGGGCCGGGCCACCCGGGGTCACGTCGCCCACATAGGGCGTCGTCGACGGGGTGCGGGGCTCACGGGTTCGTTCGGGCGTGCCGGTCATCCCCACACCCTACGGGCAGGCGGGACCGCCGTGAGGGCATCGGCCGCCCGCAGGAGAGCCAGGTGGGAGAAGGCCTGAGGGTAGTTGCCCACCATACGGCCCTCCCGGGGGTCGTACTCCTCCGACAGCAGCCCGACGTCGTTGGTGAGGCCGACCAGCCGGTCCATGAGCTGGGTGGCCTGCGCCCGGAACGACTCGCGGACCGGCCCGTCAGCAGCGGCCGCGGCCCGGGCGTAGGCCGAGACCAGCCAGAACGAGCAGGCGAGAAACGGGTGCTCGTCACCGGCCAGCCCGTCGACCCCGGTCTGGGTGCGGTAGCGCAGCACCAGACCATCGCGCAGCAGGTCCTCCTCGACGGCCCGGATGGTGCCGAGGAAGCGGGGGTCGTCGGCGGCGACGAAGCCGGTCTCGGCGATGACCAGCAGGCTCGCGTCGACCTCGCGGGTCTCGTCGTGCTGCACGAAGGTCTGCCGCTGGGGATCGTAACCGCGGGCCAGGACCTCGGCCCGCACGGCCGCGCGCACCTCGCGCCACCGGTCGACCTGCTCCGCCGACGCCTGCAGACCGTGCTGCTCGACCGCCGAGACGGCCCGGTCGAACGCCGCCCACACCATGACGCGCGAGTGGGTGAAGTGACGTTGCGGGCCACGGATCTCCCAGATGCCGTGGTCGGGCTCGCGCCAGTGCCGGGCGAGCTCGTCGACCAGGGCCACCTGGACGCGCCAGGCCCGCGGGTCCTCGGGCAGACCTCCGGCCCGTCCTGCCGCGAGGGCGGTCATGACCTGGCCGAGGGCATCGGCCTGCCGCTGGGCGACGGCACCGTTCCCGACCCGCACCGGGCGGGACCCGGCGTAACCCGGGAGGTGGTCGAGGGTGCGCTCGGGCAGCTCACGCCCGCCGTCGACGGCGTACATGATCTGGAGGTCCTCGGGGTCGCCGGCGACGGCGCGGATCAGCCAGCGCCGCCAGAGCCCCGTCTCCTCGACGAAGCCGTAGCCGGCGAGGGCTTCGAGCGTCAGCGAGGCGTCGCGCAGCCAGCAGTAGCGGTAGTCCCAGTTGCGCTCCCCACCCAGCGACTCGGGGAGGCTCGTCGTGGGGGCGGCGACGACACCCCCTGTCGTGCCGTCGGTGAGGAGCCGCAGCACGAGGAGCGAGCGGACGACGGCGTCTCGGTAGGGCCCGTCGTACGGGCACCGGTCGGCCCAGGCCTGCCACCACCCGAGGGTCTCGTCGAGGGTCTCGCCGGTCCCGATGTCGGGCGGCACCGGCAGGTGCGACTCCAGCCAGGTCGTCGAGAAGGTGAGCCGGTCTCCCTGCGACACGTCGAAGTCGTCGACGTGGCGGCCGTCATGGGGCCGGGGGAGCCGGGTGCCCCGCAGCACGAGCTGGTCGGGGCCCGCCACGGCCGTGATGACCCGGTCGTGGGCTCCGCCGGGCCCGGTCGTGCGACTCACCCAGGGCGTGACCTTCCCGTAGCCGAACCTCACCACCCACTCGTGCCGCATCCGCACCGTGCCTCGCACGCCCTCGACGATGCGTACGAGGTCGTGCCGACCGTCGCCCAGGGGCATCGAGTCGACGACCCGGACGACGCCCGACGGGGTCTCGTGGGTGGTCTCGAGCACGAAGCTGTCACCCAGGTAGCGCCTCGTCGAGGTGACCTCCGTCCCTGCAGGGGCCAGCGGTCCCAGCAGCCACCGGCCGTGCTCGGGGGTGCCGAGCAGCGCGGTGAAGCACGAGGGCGAGTCGAACCGGGGCAGGCACAGCCAGTCGACCGAGCCGGCCCGGCTCACCAGGGCGGCCGTGCCCAGGTCACCGAGCACGGCGTAGTCGGCGATCAGCGTCGGCTCGTCGCGCGTCGCGGCGCCGTCGGTCACCATGGCGAGACTGTATGCCGCCTCCCCCGGGGAGGCGCGCGAGACCCCTGTCGGTGGCCCCACCTAAGGTGGAGGGCGTGAATGCTGCGCCGTCCCGCCCCTCCTCCCGGGCCTCCGCCACCCCTGCCACCAGTGGCTCCGTCGGCTCTGGCGGCTCAGTCGTTTCCGGCGGCTCGGTCGTGTCGGCCGCGGCCGTCTCGGCCAGCACCCGCGCGTCGGTGCCCGGGGCCCCCCGGCGGGCCCACGACACCCTGATCGTGCGTGGTGCTCGTGAGCACAACCTCAAGGACATCTCGGTCGAGCTGCCGCGAGACAGCCTCATCGCCTTCACCGGCCTGTCCGGGTCGGGCAAGTCGTCGCTGGCCTTCGACACGATCTTCGCCGAGGGGCAGCGCCGGTACGTCGAGTCGCTCAGCTCCTATGCGCGCCAGTTCCTCGGGCAGATGGACAAGCCCGACGTCGACTTCATCGAGGGGCTGTCGCCCGCGGTGTCGATCGACCAGAAGTCGACCAACCGCAACCCGCGTTCCACGGTGGGCACGATCACCGAGGTGTACGACTACCTGCGGCTGCTCTTCGCCCGGGCCGGCCGGCCGCACTGCCCCGTGTGCGGTGAGCCGATCACCCGACAGAGCCCGCAGCAGATCGTCGACCAGCTGCTCGAGCTGCCCGACCGCACCCGGTTCCAGGTGCTGGCCCCCGTGGTGCAGGCCCGCAAGGGCGAGTTCGTCGACCTCTTCGCCGAGCTGCAGACCAAGGGCTTCTCGCGGGCCCGCGTCGACGGGCAGGTCATCTCGCTGTCGGAGCCGCCCAAGCTCGAGAAGCAGTACAAGCACACCATCGAGGTGGTGGTCGACCGGCTGGTCGCCAAGGGCGACGAGACCGGCGCCAAGCGCCGTCTGACCGACTCGGTCGAGACCGCGCTGCGGCTGGCTGCCGGGGTGCTGCTGGTCGAGTTCGTCGACGTCGACGAGAGCGACCCCCAAGCGATCCGCGAGCGTCGGTTCTCCGAGAAGATGGCCTGCCCCAACAACCACCCGATCGCGATCGACGAGATCGAGCCCCGGTCCTTCTCCTTCAACAGCCCGTTCGGCGCGTGCCCGACCTGCACCGGCATCGGCACCGAGCTCGAGGTCGATCCCGAGCTGCTGGTCCCCGACCCCGACCTGTCCGTCGCCCAGGGGGCCATCGCGCCCTGGGCGCAGGGGAGCGGTTCGGCGGAGTACTTCCAGAACGTCATGCACGCCCTCGCGAAGGACCTCAAGTTCTCGGTGGACGCGCCATGGGCCTCGCTGCCGGCGCGGGCCAAAGAGGCTCTCCTGCACGGGCAGAACTACAAGGTCCACGTGCAGTACCGCAACCGCTACGGCCGTGACCGCTCCTACACCACCGGCTTCGAGGGGGTCGTCCCCTTCGTCAAGCGGCGGCACGCCGAGACCGACTCCGAGTGGAGCCGGGAGCGCTACGAGGGCTACATGCGGCAGGTGCCGTGCCCCACGTGCAAGGGAGCGCGGCTCAAGCCGGAGATCCTCGCCGTGCACGTCGGGGGCCGCAGCATCTCCGAGATCTGTGCGCTGGCGATCAACGAGGCCGCCGACTTCCTCGGCGGCGTCGACTTCACCCCCCGCGAGCGGCAGATCGCGGCGCGGGTCATCAAGGAGATCGAGGCCCGCCTGGGCTTCCTGCTCGACGTCGGTCTCGACTACCTCTCGCTCGACCGTCCGGCCGGCACCCTGTCGGGCGGCGAGGCCCAGCGCATCCGGCTGGCCACCCAGATCGGCTCCGGGCTGGTCGGGGTGCTCTACGTGCTCGACGAGCCCAGCATCGGCCTGCACCAGCGCGACAACCACCGCCTCATCGAGACCCTCACCCGGCTGCGCGACCTCGGCAACACCCTGATCATCGTCGAGCACGACGAGGACACCATCGCCATGGCCGACTGGGTCGTCGACATCGGCCCGGGTGCCGGGGAGCACGGCGGTGAGGTCGTGCACTGCGGCACCGTCCAGGGACTGCTCGACCACCCGACGTCCCTGACGGGGCAGTACCTCTCTGGGCGCCGCGAGATCCACGTCCCCGACGTGCGTCGTCCGCTCGACGGCCGCGAGGTGTCGGTCATCGGCGCCCGCGAGAACAACCTCCACGAGGTCGACGTCTCCTTCCCGCTCGGCGTCCTCGTCGCGGTGACCGGCGTCTCGGGCTCGGGCAAGTCGACCCTGGTCAACGACATCCTCTACACGGTCCTGGCCAACAAGCTCAACGGCGCCCGTCAGGTGCCCGGCCGGCACAAGACGGTCACGGGGCTCGAGCACCTCGACAAGGTGGTGCACGTCGACCAGGGCCCGATCGGTCGCACCCCCCGCTCCAACGCGGCGACCTACACCGGGGTCTTCGACAACATGCGCAAGCTCTTCGCCGAGACCCAGGAGGCGAAGGTCCGCGGTTACCTCCCGGGGCGGTTCTCCTTCAACGTCAAGGGCGGTCGCTGCGACAACTGCTCCGGTGACGGCACGATCAAGATCGAGATGAACTTCCTGCCCGACGTCTACGTCCCCTGCGAGGTCTGCCACGGGGCGCGCTACAACCGCGAGACCCTCGAAGTGCACTTCAAGGGCAAGACCATCGCCGACGTGCTCGACATGCCGATCGAGGAGGCGGCCGACTTCTTCGCGGCCGTCCCGTCGATCGCCCGGCACCTCACCACGCTCAACGAGGTCGGACTGGGCTACGTGCGGCTCGGCCAGCCGGCCCCGACCCTGTCGGGCGGGGAGGCCCAGCGGGTCAAGCTGGCCACCGAGCTGCAGAAGCGGTCGACCGGGCGCACGGTCTACGTCCTCGACGAGCCGACCACGGGTCTCCACTTCGAAGACATCCGCAAGCTGCTCCAGGTGCTCCAGGGACTGGTCGACAAGGGCAACACGGTGATCGTCATCGAGCACAACCTCGACGTCATCAAGAGCGCCGACTGGGTCGTCGACCTCGGCCCCGAGGGCGGCAAGCGCGGGGGCCGGGTCATCGCCGAGGGCACCCCCGAGGAGGTCGCCCTCGTCGAGGAGTCGTTCACGGGTCAGTTCCTGCGTCCGCTCCTGGAGAAGGCCGCGTCCGGCAGGCCGTCGGCGCGACCCAGCCAGGCCCGCGTGCGCACGACGGCAGCGGCCGCCGCCCCGGCCAAGCGAACCACCACCGCCAGCACCAAGTCAACCACCAGCAAGGCCGCCAAGAAGACGGCGACCACCACGTCGGCGACCGCGAAGAAGGGGACGGCCAAGAAGGCTGCCGTGAAGACGACGCCCCAGAAGGCAGCCGCCACCCGCAGGGCCAGCGCCCGCTGACCATGGTCCGCTGACCGTCTGGCCAGCTGATCGTCTGGCCCACTGATCGTGTGGCCAGCTGATCGTGTGGCCCACTGACCGGAGGCTGCGACCGCCAGAGCGGCGGTCGCAGCTCGCCGTACGGTGTGCCGTCAGGCGGGGTTGAGCGGGTGGATCGCCGGCGGTGAGACGAGTGCGTCGCCGACCAACCCCAAGGCCTTGGCGATGTGCGGTGAGGCCAGGTGAGCGTCCAGCGCCGCCTGGCCCGTCCACTCCTCCACCGTGACGAAAGTGCCGGGGGTCGCCGCCGACTCGAAGAGGTCGTACCGCACGCACCCCTCCTCCTGCCGGGTGTGCCCGAGCAGCTCGGTGAGCGCGTCGTGCACCACCGACTCCGAGCCGGGCTTGGCAGCGATGAGGGCGACGACGTGGAGGTCGGTCATGAGTGGGTCGGCTCCTGAGGGATCGGGCCGCACCGTTGCGGCAACCCCACGCTAGCGCTGTGCCTGACTTTCCGCTCTTGTTGCTCCCCATGTGACCTTGTAGAGCTGGAACGGAGCCCGGAAGGGCACATCGGGAGCAACATGGCGAAGGGGACGGGGTGGGGAGGGAGAAAAAGGTGGGGCTGTCAGTCCTCGCCGAGGTAGGCCTTGCGGACCTCGTCGCTGGTCAGCAGCTCCTTGCCGGTGCCTTCGAGCACGATGGAGCCGACCTCGAGGACGTAGCCCTTGTCGGCCAGCCGGAGAGCTGCACGGGCGTTCTGCTCCACGAGCAGGATCGTGGTGCCCTGCTCCTGGAGCGTCTTGATCGTCGACATGATCTTCTTCATCATCAACGGCGACAGCCCCATCGACGGCTCGTCGAGCATGAGCAGCTTGGGACGGCTCATCATCGCCCGCCCCATCGCGAGCATCTGCTGCTCCCCGCCCGAGAACGTGCCAGCCGGCTGCTTGGACCGTTCACCCAGGATGGGGAAGAGGTCGTAGGCGGCCTGCAGGTCGGGCCGGACGTTGCTCGTGTCCTTGCGCGAGAACGCCCCCAGCAGGAGGTTCTCCTCGACGGACAGACGCGGGAAGATCCGCCGTCCCTCTGGCGAGTGGGCCAGCCCCATCGTGACGATCTCGTGGGCAGGAGTGCCGGCGATCGGCTTCCCCTCGAAGAGGATCGACCCGCCCACGGGCTTGAGCAGCCCGGAGATGGTGCGCAGGGTCGTGGTCTTGCCGGCGCCGTTGGTGCCGATGAGCGTGACCACCTGACCCTGCTCGACCGTGAAGGAGATCGACTTGACGGCCTCGATCTTGCCGTAGGCGACCCGCAGGTCCGTGACCTCGAGCATCGTGCTCACTGCCGGCCTCCTTCTGGTTCGACGGCACCCCGGGCGTCCTTCGGGGTGTCGTCCACGTCTGCGTCCGTCGGTGCGTCGTCGACGAGCACCGAATCGTCGTCGTCGTCGTCGTCGTCGTCGTCCTCGTCCTCGCTGCCGATGTAGGCCTCGATGACCCTGGGGTCGGACTGCACCTCGGCGGGGCTGCCCTCGACGAGGGTCTCGCCGCGCACGAGGCAGAGCACCCGGTCGCACAGGTTGAAGATGAAGCGCATGTCGTGCTCGATGACGACGACGGCGATGCCGCTGTCCCGGATCCGGAAGATGAGGTCGCTCGCCTCCCGGGTCTCCAGCGGGTTCATGCCGGCCGTCGGCTCGTCGAGCAGGAGCACCTTGGGGTCGGTGGCCAGGGCCCGCGCGATCTCGAGGCGCCGCTGGTCGCCGTACGGCATGTTGCGAGCCAGCAGCTCGGTCGAGCCGCCGAGGCCGACGTAGTCGAGCAGCTCCTGCGCCCGTCGTCTCGTCTCGGCCTCCTCCCGACGGAACTTCGGTCCGCGGATGATCGAGGTGAAGGCCATGGCGCTGGTGCGGCAGTAGCGCCCGACCATGACGTTCTCGAGGGCCGTCATATTGCCGAAGAGGCGGATGTTCTGGAAGGTCCGGGCCATCCCGGCCAGGACCACCTTGCGCGGCTTGGGCGGGAGCACGGCCCCGGCGAAGGTGACCTCACCCTCGGTGGGGAGGTAGAGCCCGGTCAGGCAGTTGAAGAACGTCGTCTTGCCGGCACCGTTGGGTCCGATCAGCCCGACGATCTCCCCCTCGTGCACGGTGAGGTCGACGTTGTTGACGGCGACGAGCCCGCCGAACCGCATGACGACCCCCCGGGCCTCCAGGACCGACGCCCCGAACGAGCGGGCCTGCGTCTTGTCCAAGGTCACGGTCATGTCCGCACCCCCTCTTCCTCGAGATGGACTTCCTCGATGCGCGAGGCCAGCGCCTCGTCGCCTTCGTGGAACTCGAGCTTGCGACGTTGGCTGGCGACGATCCCCTCCGGCCGGAAGCGCATCATCAGGACGAGCACCAGCCCGAAGATCAGCAGGCGGTAGTCGGAGATGAACCGCAGCTTCTCGGGGAGCAGCTTGAGGATGGTGGCGCCGATCAGCACCCCGCCGACCGTGCCCATGCCGCCGAGGACGATGGCGGCGAGCAGGAACGCCGACTCGAGGAAGACGTACTGGTCGGGGGTGACCGACACGTCCTGGTGGGCCTTGACCGTGCCCGCCATGCCGGCGAGGAAGGCGCCGCCGGCGAAGGCGAAGAGCTTCAACCCGAAGACGTTGACGCCCATGGCCTCGGCCGCCTTCTCGTCCTCACGGATCGCCACCCAGCCCCGGCCGATCCGGCTGTCGTTCAGTCGCACGAAGACGGTGATGACGAAGGCGGCCAGGACGAGCAGGAGGAAGTAGTAGTTGGCGAACCGGCCCAGGACGATGCCGAGGACCTCGTGGCTCTGGCCGAAGTTGAACGAGCCCATCGTCAGGTCGGGGATGGCGGGGATCCCGTTCGGCCCGTTCGTGAGGTTGGGCCCGTTGTTGCCGTCGAGGTTGCCCATGGTCAGGCGGAAGATCTCGCCGAAGGCCAGGGTGACGATGGCGAGGTAGTCGCCCGAGACCCGCAGCGTGGGCGTGCCGATGATCAGGCCGAGGGTGGCCGAGAACAGCGCGCCGACGAGGACGACGATGAGGAAGTTCGGCTTCCAGCCGATCGTGGCGAAGGCCGACATCGACAGGGTCGCTCCGACGTACGCCCCGGCACCGAGGAAGGCGATGTACCCGAGGTCGAGCAGGCCCGCGAGCCCGACGACGATGTTGAGACCGAGAGCGGTCGTCGCGAAGATGATGACCTGCGTGGCGATCGACATGTTGGCGTCCGAGCCGTTCTGGGTGAACGGGAAGAGGAAGGCCACGACGAAGGCGCCCAGGGTGAGGACGGTGCGGTGCCGCTGGGCGATGACCCCGACCCAGGTGAAGAACCCGCACCGGACGAGGCCGAAGGTGACCGTCGCCGCGAAGAGGAGGAAGAGCACGAAGATCGTGCCGTCGTCCTGGCCCAACGCGTAGGCGGCGCCGAAGAGAGCCACTGCCAGGAGCACGATGATGGAGCCGATCTCGACACCGGCGGGGAGCCGGGCGTGGAGGGGGTCGCGCTTGTCGGTGGACGGGAGCAGGAAGGCCCCGCCGGCCAGCAGGAGGGAGCCGAGGAGCGAGACCCAGGCCCCCGGGTCGACGTTGACCAGCCCGCCGGACTGGTAGGCGCCCAGACCGACCACGAGCACCATGTAGACCACGGCACCGACCCCGAGGGCAGTGAGCCCGGAGGCGACGTCCAGCCACTCGGCGAGGCGGTGCAGGGGGCCGCGGTAGGACAGGGCGAGGACGAGAGCGATCACGCCGAGGATGACCATGAGCAGCTGCAGCGGGCCGGGGTTGAGGTAGATCGACAGGTCACCGAGGACCGTCGTGTCGTAGTTCCACGACATCAGGCAGCCGACGAGCAGCAGCACGGCGCCAGCCACGGCCAGGGGCCAGGCCAGCTGGACCCAGCGGCGACGCAGGGCCCTGAGGCCCGTGGGCTCGACCACGGTGTCGACGTGGACGTCGGTCGGGTGAGTGCTCATGCGCGGTCCACCACTCGTGCGCCGAGGAGGCCCTGGGGCCGGAAGACGAGGACGATGATGAGCAGGACGAAAGCCCACACGTCCTTCCAGGCCGAGCCGCCGAACTGGCCCGGGATGTAGGACGAGGCCATGGCCTCGACCACCCCGAGGAAGAGGCCGCCGACGACGGCCCCCTGGATGTTGCCGATACCGCCGAGGACGGCGGCCGTGAAGGCCTTCAGACCGGCGAGGAAGCCGATCCTGAAGTCGATGTTGCTGTTCTGCAGACCCTGCGCGACACCCGCGACGGCCGCGAGCACGGCACCGAGGACGAAGGCGACGACGATGATGCGGTCGACGTTGATGCCCATGAGGCGGGCGGTGTCGGGATCCTGCGAGACGGCCTGCATCCCTCGGCCGAGCTTGGTGCGGTTGACGAAGAACCACAGCAGGGCGGCGCAGATGGCCAGCGCGACGACGGTGAAGATGGCCGACTTCTGGATGGTCACCCCGCCGATGGTGGGTCCGGGGCCGCTCACGCCGTCGATCTGGGGGAAGGGCAGCTTGCTCTTGGCGCCGGGGTAGAAGAGGCGGACCGCCTCCTGCAGGAAGACCGACACCCCGATGGCTGTGATCAGCGGAGCCAGCCGGGGGGCGTTGCGCAGCGGCCGGTAGGCGAACCGCTCCATGATCACCGCGATGAGGACGGACGAGACGATGGCGCCGACGAGCATCAAGGGCAGGGCCCAGGCGGTGGTCGTGTCCTTGAAGAGCACCGTCCACGTGGCGAGCGAACCGAAGGCGCCGATCATGAACACCTCGCCGTGGGCGAAGTTGATGAGCTGGACGATGCCGTAGACGACGGTGTAGCCGACGGCGATCAGGGCGTAGAGGGACCCGAGGCTCAGCCCGATCACCAGCTGGTTGAAGAAATCGCTCATTGCGCTACCACTTCACTCTCCTCGAGACCGGCTGCCAGGTCGACCCGATCTCCCGTAGGGCCCCGCACCGAGGGCGGTGCCGGGGGGAGGGTACACGAGCAGGGGCGAGCCGGAGCCCGCCCCTGCCGTGTGGGTCGACGTGACAGTCCTGCGGAATGTCTGCTCGTCGGGACCGCTGTCGATCTACTTGAAGGTGTCGGTCTTGTCAGGGGTCCACGCGCCGCCGGTGACCTTGTAGACCGTGAGGATCTTGCTCGTCGTGTCACCGTACTGGTCGAACGCGACCTTGCCGGTCACTCCGTCGAAGCTGACCTTGCCCAGGGCGTCCACCGTGGGCTGACGGGCGGACTTGACGTCGGCGGCGCTGGCCAGCGAGGTCTTCAGGGCCGCGATGATGGCGTTGGCGGCGTCGTACGAGTAGGCGCCGTAGGCACCGGCGTCGTCGGGGTAGGCCGCGGCCTTGTAGTTCGCGAGGAACTTCTTGCCGGCGTCGGTGCTGTCGGTGGGCGCGCCGACCGAGGTGGCGAGGTCACCGTTGCTCTTGGCCCCGGCGAGGGTGATGTACTTCGGGTCGTAGATCCCGTCACCACCCATGAGC
Organism: Actinomycetales bacterium; assembly: GCA_038230235.1. Classification (GTDB taxonomy): domain Bacteria; phylum Actinomycetota; class Actinomycetes; order Actinomycetales; family Dermatophilaceae; genus Lapillicoccus. The sequence goes on along the minus strand of JBBRNQ010000035.1, from coordinate 11,266 downwards.
GGGATGTTGAGCCCGGCGTTCTTCATCTGCTGCGACAGCGGCCCGGCCTGCGGGAACTCGCCGCCGTAGTAGACCGCCTGGGGGCTCTTGGCCGCGGCTTGCGAGACGACCGTCTGGTAGTTCGACTCGTCGGGGTTGATGGTGAGTGCCGCCGCGACGGTGCCACCGCCCTTGGTGAACTCCTTCGTGAAGGCCTCGACCAGACCCTGGCCGTAGGTCTTCTTGTCGTGGATCGTGGCGACGGTCTTGATGCCCTTGCTGAGGAGGTACTGCGCCGCGAACGGGCCCTGGACGGCGTCGGTCGTGCAGGTGCGGAAGTACGTCGGGTAGGTGCGCTTCGGGTTCGCCGCGTCGGCACCGATGGTGAGCGACGGGTTGGTGTTGGCCGGGGAGACCTGGGCGATCGTGGCGGCCGAGAAGATCGGCTGCGTCTGCTGCGACACGCTGGAGTTGAGGTCGCCGACCACGCCGATGACGTCGTTCTCGGCGGCGAGCTTGGTCGCGGCGTTCTTGCCGACGTCGGCCTTGGCCTCGTCGTCGACGGACTCGACCTCGAGCTTCCAGCCCGGGACGGCGTTGGCGGCGTTGGCCTCCTTGACTGCGAGCTCGACCGAGTGCTGGATGCCCTTGCCGAGGGCCGACAGGTCACCCGAGAGCGGGGCGATGACGCCGATCTTGACGGTCTTCGTGGCGCTGCCGCCACTGTTGTTGCCCGTGCTGCTGTCGCTGCGCGAACCGCAGGCCGAGAGGGCGAGGGCGGCGACGGCGAGGGGGACGCCGAGTCGGACGATGGAGCGCTGCTGCACAGTTCCTCCTGCTGGTGATGCCTGGTGATACGGCCCGGCGCACGTGCCGAGCCCTCGCGACGACCGCGAGACTGTGCAGACAGTAGTCCCGGCGGGCACGACCGCGTTGACGAACCGGGCGTTGTGTCCCTCTCGTTATGTGTGAACATCTCGTTTCACGTCCGATCCGGACGCGAATGGTTGAACTTTCCCGCGCTCGGCGACGTCTCCCTCAGTGAAAGTGCCCTGACGGAAGTGCCCAGACGATACCCAGGAGGACCCATGTCCAACCCCCAGCTCGACCCCCAGCTCGACCGTCGCACCGTCGTCCGCACCGCTGGCGTCATCGGTCTCGGCGCAGCGGGAGCGGTGGGCCTGGCAGCGTGCGGCTCGAGCGACTCGTCGACCGGTACCGCCGCCGCCCCCGCGGCGACCACACCAGCGGCAGCGACGAGCACCGGTGGTGCCTCGGGGACGCCGGCGGCCGACGTGCCAGTGGGCGGGGGCAAGATCGTCGGCGCCGTGGTCATCACCCAGCCCACCAAGGACGTCTTCAAGGCCTTCAGCGCCATCTGCACCCACAAGGGCTGCCCGGTCTCCAAGGTCGAGAACGGCCACATCGTGTGCCCTTGTCACGGCAGCATGTTCGACCTCACCACGGGCGCGCCCACCCCGGACAGCCCGGCCAAGCAGCCCCTGGCCCCCAAGACGGCCACGGTCAGCGGCACCGACGTCGTCGTCTCCTAGCCGAGGGGCCGGCTGTCGGGGGGCCGACCTAGGCTGGGGGAGTGGCTGACCCCTCGACCTACCGCCCGAAGCCGGGGGAGATCCCCACCGACCCGGGGGTCTACCGCTTTCGCGACCGCGACGGACGGGTCATCTACGTCGGCAAGGCCAAGTCGCTCCGCCCGCGGCTGTCGTCGTACTTCCAGGACATCGCTGCGCTGCACCCGCGTACGGCGACCATGGTGCGCACGGGCGCCAGCGTCGAGTGGACGGTGGTCAAGACCGAGGTCGAGGCCCTCCAGCTGGAGTACTCCTGGATCAAGGAGTACGACCCCCGCTTCAACGTCAAGTACCGAGACGACAAGTCCTACCCCTTCCTCGCCGTCACCCTGGGCGACGAGTTCCCCCGCGCCCAGGTCATGCGCGGGGCCAAGCGCAAGGGCACCCGCTACTTCGGACCGTTCTCGCACGCGTGGGCCATCCGCGAGACGCTCGACCTGCTGCTGCGTCCCTTCCCCATGCGCACCTGCTCGTCCGGGGTCTTCAAGCGGGCAGCCGCGAGCGGGCGTCCCTGCCTGCTCGGCTACATCGACAAGTGCTCGGCCCCCTGCGTCGGGCGGGTCTCCGAGCAGGAGCACCGGCAGATCGCCGAAGACTTCTGCGACTTCATGGCCGGCAACACGACGAAGTTCGTCAGACGCATCGAGCAGCGGATGAAGCAGGCCTCCAACGACCTCGAGTTCGAGCTGGCCGCCCGGCTGCGTGACGACATGGGGGCCCTGGGGCGGGCCCTGGAGAAGTCGGCGGTCGTGCTCGGCGACGCCACTGACGCCGACGTCTTCGCCCTCGCCGACGACGAGCTCGAGGCCGCCGTGCAGGTGTTCCACGTGCGCGGTGGACGCATCCGCGGCCAGCGAGGGTGGGTGGTCGAGAAGGAGAGCGAGGACCTGCCCGACCTCGTGTGGCACCTGTTGCTCCAGGTCTACGGCGACGAGGTGGCGGACGCCGTCCCGCGCGAGGTCCTCGTCCCCGTGATGCCCACCGACGACGACGCCGTCCAGGTCTGGCTCAGCGACCTGCGCGGCGCCCAGGTCGACCTGCGGGTCCCCCAGCGAGGCGACAAGCGATCCCTGATGGAGACGGTGCGTCGTAACGCCGAGCAGTCGCTCGCCCGGCACAAGGTCGCGCGGGCCGGTGACCTGACGGCGCGCAGCGTCGCCCTGCAGGAGATCCAGGAGTCGCTCGAGCTCGAGGACGCCCCCTTGAGGATCGAGTGCTTCGACGTCAGCCACGTGCAGGGCACCAACGTCGTCGCGTCGATGATCGTCTTCGAGGACGGTCTCCCGCGCAAGGCCGAGTACCGCCGCTTCATCGTGCGGGGTGCGCTCGAGCCGGGGCCCGACGGTCAGCTCGGCACGATCGACGACACGGCGGCGATGCACGAGGTGCTGACCCGACGCTTCGCCCGCTACCTCAGCGACCGGGAGCAGGAGGTGCAGCAGAGTGCGCCCGGCGCCGAGCCGTCGGGGCTGGAGGTCGAGGAGCAGGGTCGCCGGGCGAGCGGGCCGATCGACGAGGAGACCGGCCGTCCTCGCCGCTTCGCCTACCCGCCCAACCTCGTCGTGGTCGACGGCGGCCTACCCCAGGTCAACGCGGCGCGGGCAGCCCTGACCGCGCTCGGGGTCGACGACGTGGCCATCGTCGGTCTGGCCAAGCGTCTCGAGGAGGTCTGGGTGCCCGGCCAGGACTTCCCCGTCATCCTGCCCCGCACCAGCGAGGGCCTCTACCTCCTGCAGCGGGTCCGCGACGAGGCCCACCGCTTCGCCATCACCTTCCACCGCCAGCGGCGGTCGAAGGCGATGACCACGTCGGCGCTCGACGGCATCCCCGGCCTCGGCGAGACGCGGCGCGCGGCTCTGCTGAAGGCCTTCGGTTCCGTCAAGAAGCTGCGCGCCGCGTCGGTGGAGGAGGTCGAGCAGGTGCCCGGCATCGGTCCGTCGCTCGCGGCCACCGTCGTGCAGCGGCTGGGCGCCGACGACGCCAACCGCACCCCCGCGGTCAACCTCACCACCGGAGAGGTCGTCGACTGACGGGCCGCCGGTCGACAGGCAGCTCCCCGTACCAGGCAGCCCTCCATACGGTGTGCTGCCTCTGCGAGCGTCCGGCCCGGCCGTAGGGTGGTGCCATGACCGAGCAACCGGCCCCCGCAGGGGCCGGAGAGCCCATCGTCGTCCTGACCGGCATGAGCGGGGCCGGACGGTCGACCGCAGCCAACGTCCTCGAGGACCGCGGGTGGTACGTCGTCGACAACCTCCCCCCGCAGATGCTGCCCCAGCTGCTCGACCTGCACGCCGACTACCTCACCCGCGTCGGGGAGGGTCGCCTGCCCCGCCTGGCCGCCGTCGTCGACGTCCGCAGCCACGGCATCTTCGCCGACTTCGGAAGCATCATCAGCGAGCTCGGACGCACCGGCCACCGGCCCAACATCGTCTTCCTCGACGCCACCGACGAAGCCCTCGTGCGCCGCTTCGAGAGCGTGCGTCGACCCCACCCGCTGCAGGGGAAGGGACGGCTGCTCGACGGCATCCTGCGCGAGCGCGAGCTGCTCGGAGAGCTGCGGTCCGAGGCCGACCTCATCGTCGACACCTCGGGGCTCAACGTGCACCAGCTCAGCTCGAAGGTCTCGTCGCTCTTCGAGGAGGGTGGCCGCGCCCAGATCCGGCTCGCCGTGATGTCGTTCGGCTTCAAGTACGGCGTGCCGCTCGACGCCGACTTCGTCCACGACATGCGCTTCCTGCCCAACCCCTTCTGGGTGCCCGAGCTGAGGGCGCTCTCGGGACGCGACGCCCCGGTCGCCGACTACGTCCTGGCCCAGCCGGGCGCGCTCGAGTTCGTCGACGGGGTGGTGGCGCTCATGGCGCCCGTGGTCGACGGCTACGTCCGGGAGGGACGGCGATACAGCACGCTGGCCGTGGGCTGCACCGGGGGGAAGCACCGGTCGGTCGCGATCGCCGAGCGTCTGGCCCGTGAGCTCGCGAGCGACCGGGTCGAGACCTTCGTCGTGCACCGCGACCTCGGGCGGGAGTGACCAGCAGTGGCTGCAGCGCCCGAGAAGCGGGTCGTGGCCCTCGGTGGTGGCCACGGCCTGGCCGCGTCCCTGTCGGCTCTCAAGCTGGTGACCGACCGGGTGACCGCGGTCGTCACGGTCGCCGACGACGGTGGCTCGTCGGGCCGACTGCGTGACGAGTTCGCTGTGCTGCCACCGGGAGACCTGCGCATGGCGCTCGCGGCGCTCTGCGACGACACCGCGTGGGGGCACACCTGGCGCGACGTCCTCCAGCACCGTTTCGCCGGCGAGGGGCCGCTCGCCGGGCACTCGCTGGGCAACCTGCTCATCGTGTCGCTCTGGGATCTCCTGGGCGACACCGTGGGCGGGCTCGACCTCGTGGGGCGCCTGCTCAACTCCCGGGGCAGGGTCCTGCCGATGGCCGCGGTGCCGCTCGAGATCGAGGCCGACGTGCTCGACCCCTGCGGGGTCACGACCACCGTGCGCGGGCAGCACCGGGTGGCCACGGCCAGGGGGCGGGTGCAGGAGGTGCGCCTGCTCCCAGCCGACGCACCCTGCCCGGCCGAGACGCTCGGCGCGATCCACGACGCCGACTGGATCGTGCTCGGCCCGGGATCCTGGTTCACCTCGGTCCTGCCGCACGTCCTCGTGCCGAGCCTGCGCGACGCGCTGGCCTCGACGTCGGCAAAGCGCCTGCTCAACCTCAACCTCGAGGTGAGCACCGATGAGACCAAAGGGTTTCGGCCTTCCGACCACCTGGCGTCGCTGGTGAGGCACGCGCCGGGCCTGACCTTCGACGTGGTGCTGGCCGACCCCTCGACCCTCGACGGTCCACAGGGGCAGGACGAGCTCGCCTCGGCAGCCAGGGGACTCGGGGCCGAGCTCGTGGTGAGCCACGTCTCGAGGCTGCGCGACACGGGCCAGCACGACTCCCTCCGCCTGGCTGCCGCATACCGGGACATCATCGGCTAGGGTCGCTCGCAGCGACGGCCTCCTCATCCCCAACGGCTGGCCGTCGCCGCCCGAGAGCTCGGGCCACCACGGCGCTCGCGCCCCCTCGGCTGGGCCGGTCACTCGCGGGCCTGCTCCCAGCAGTAGACCAATGGCAGGATGGCGCGCATGGCGATGACGGCGAAGGTCAAGGACGAGCTGAGCCGCCTTCCGGTGACCAAGCCCTGCTGTCGCAAGGCCGAGGTGGCCGCGACCCTGCGCTTCGCCGGCGGGCTGCACATCGTCGGCGGCCAGATCGTCGTCGAGGCCGAGCTCGACACCGCCCAGGCCGCCCGGCGCCTGCGCATGTTCATCAGCGAGGTCTACGGGCACCGCTCCGAGGTCCTCGTCATGTCGGCCGGCGGTCTGCGCAAGGGCAGCCGGTACGTCGTGCGGGTGGTCGAGGAGGGCGCGACCCTGGCCCGGCAGACGGGGCTCGTGGACTCGCGCGGCCGCCCCGTACGAGGCCTCCCACCCAAGGTCGTGAGCGGCGCCGCGTGCGATGCCGAGGCCGCCTGGCGGGGCGCGTTCCTCGCCCACGGGTCACTCACCGAGCCGGGTCGCTCGTCGGCTCTCGAGGTCACCTGCCCGGGACCCGAGGCGGCGCTGGCGCTCGTCGGCGCCGCGCGCCGTCTCGGCATCCAGGCCAAGGCCCGCGAGGTGCGCGGCGTCGACCGGGTGGTCATCCGTGACGGCGACGCGATCGCGGCGATGCTCACCAGGCTGGGGGCCCACGACGCGGTCCTCGCCTGGGAGGAGCGGCGGATGCGCCGCGAGGTGCGGGCGACCGCCAACCGCCTCGCCAACTTCGACGACGCCAACCTGCGCCGGTCGGCGCGCGCCGCCGTCGCCGCGGGGGCGCGGGTCGAGCGGGCGATGGAGATCCTCGGCCCGGAGATGCCCGACCACCTGCGCGAGGCAGGCACGCTGCGGCTGGAGCACACGGAGGCCTCCCTCGAGGAGCTCGGCCAGCTGGCCGACCCCCCGATGACCAAGGACGCGGTGGCCGGACGGATCCGCCGGCTGCTGGCCATGGCCGACAAGCGGGCCGAGGACCTCGGGATCGCGAGCACCGAGGCCAGCCTGACCGCGGACATGCTCGACTGAGCCTGAGCCTGAGCCTGAGCCTGAGCCTGAGCCTTTGGCCGGGGCGACGAGGCGTCTCCTGACAGCCGGTTGGGTTGCCTGCCGGACGGGTGGGCGGGCGTCCGGCGATCGGGGACTAGGGTTGGATCGGCGGAGCCGACCACGTCGGCCGCGCCCCACCGACTGACCCACCATCGGAAGGCTCGACCACCCATGACTGTCCGCGTAGGGATCAACGGCTTCGGCCGCATCGGCCGCAACTTCTTCCGCGCGGTGCGGGCCGCTGGCGCCGACATCGAGATCGTCGCCGTCAACGACCTCACCGACAACGCCACACTGGCGCACCTGCTGAAGTACGACTCCATCCTCGGCCGTCTCGACGGCGAGGTCACCCACACCGACGACGAGATCGCCGTCGACGGGAAGGCCTTCAAGGCCTTCGCCGAGCGCGACCCCTCCGCCCTGAAGTGGGGCGAGGTCGGTGCTGACGTGGTCATCGAGTCGACCGGCTTCTTCACCGACGCGACCAAGGCCAGGGCCCACGTCGACGGCGGCGCCAAGAAGGTCATCATCTCCGCGCCGGCGAGCAACGAGGACATCACCATCGTCATGGGCGTCAACCACGAGCAGTACGACGCCGCGACGCACACGATCATCTCCAACGCGTCGTGCACGACGAACTGCCTCGCGCCGATGGCCAAGGCCCTCAACGACGACCTCGGCATCGTCAAGGGCCTCATGACCACCATCCACGCCTACACCCAGGACCAGAACCTCCAGGACGGCCCGCACAAGGACCTGCGGCGTGCCCGTGCCGCGGCCATCAACATCGTGCCGACCTCGACCGGTGCGGCCAAGGCGATCGGCATCGTCCTGCCCGAGCTGAAGGGCAAGCTCGACGGCTTCGCGCTGCGCGTGCCGATCCCGACCGGCTCGGCCACCGACCTGACCTTCGAGGCGGGTCGCGAGACCACGGCCGCCGAGGTCAACGCCATCGTCAAGGCGGCGGCCGAGGGTGCGCTCAAGGGATTCCTCAAGTACACCGAGGACCCCATCGTCTCGAGCGACATCGTCACCGACCCGAGCTCCTGCATCTTCGACGCCGGCCTCACCAAGGTCCTCGGCAACCAGGTGAAGGTCGTCGGCTGGTACGACAACGAGTGGGGTTACTCCAACCGGCTCGTCGACCTCGTCACCTTCGTCGGCCGCGACCTGTGACGGCCTGACGAGCCGGTGAGAACTTCTGCCGACCTGCTGGCGGGTGACCTGCACGGCCAGCGGGTGCTCGTGCGCTCCGACCTCAACGTCCCGCTCGACGGGGTGACCATCACCGACGACGGTCGGATCCGGGCGTCGGTGCCGACCATCCGCGACCTCTCCGAGGCGGGCGCACGCGTGATCGTGTGCGCCCACCTCGGGCGGCCCAAGGGCGCGCCGGAGGCGCGTTACTCCTTGGCACCCGTGGCCGCGCGGCTGGGCGAGCTGCTCGGCCGCGAGGTGACCTTCGCGAGCGACACGGTGGGGGAGTCGGCCCGGGCCGCCGTCGCCGGTGCAGTGGACGGTGACGTGGTGCTGCTCGAGAACCTCCGCTTCAACGCCGGCGAGACGGCCAAGTCCGACGACGAGCGGGCCGAGTTCGCTGGCCAGCTGGCCTCTCTCGCCGACGCGTTCGTCTCCGACGGCTTCGGCGTCGTGCATCGCAAGCAGGCCTCGGTCTACGACGTGGCCCGCCTCCTCCCGGCCTACACCGGCGGACTGGTGACGACCGAGGTCGACGTCCTGCGGCGGCTCACGCAGGACCCTGACCGCCCGTATGCCGTGGTGCTGGGTGGGGCGAAGGTCTCCGACAAGCTCGGCGTCATCGGCAACCTCCTGCAGACCGCCGACCGCCTGCTCATCGGTGGAGGCATGGTCTTCACCTTCCTCAAGGCGCAGGGCCACGAGGTCGGCACGAGCCTGCTCGAGGCCGACCAGGTCGACGTCGTCAAGGGCTACCTCGACGACGCCGCCGCGCGCGGGGTGGAGATCGTGCTCCCGGTCGACGTCGTGGCTGCCGACGCGTTCTCGGCCGACGCGGCCCACGAGGTCGTCGCGGCCGACGCGATCCCGGCCGGCCGGATGGGTCTCGACATCGGGCCGGCGTCGAGCCGCCTCTTCGCCGAGAAGCTCGCCGACGCGCGCACGGTCTTCTGGAACGGCCCCATGGGCGCCTTCGAGATGGCTCCGTACGCCGAGGGGACCCGGGCCCTGGCCCAGGCCCTCGTCGAGGTCACGGCGGCCGGCGGTCTGACCGTCGTCGGTGGTGGCGACTCCGCCGCGGCCGTGCGCCAGCTCGGGTTCACCGACGACCAGTTCGGCCACATCTCCACCGGCGGTGGGGCGAGCCTGGAGTACCTCGAGGGCAAGGAGCTGCCGGGGATCACCGTGCTCGCGGAGGAGCGCTCCTGATGGCCGCCCGCAAGGCTCCGACCGGTCGGACCCCGCTCATCGCCGGCAACTGGAAGATGAACCTCGACCACCTGCAGGCGACCCACCTCGTGCAGAAGCTCGACTGGACGCTGCGCGATGCCCGGCACGACTACAGCGCGGTCGAGGTGGCGGTCTTCCCGCCCTTCACCGACCTGCGGTCGGTCCAGACCCTGGTCGAGGGCGACAAGCTTCCCTTGCGCTTCGGCGCTCAGGACCTCTCGCGTCACGACGCCGGGGCCCACACGGGCGAGGTGTCCGGCCGGTTCCTCGCCAAGCTGGGCTGCACGTACGTCCTCGTGGGGCACAGCGAGCGCCGCGAGCACCAGGGTGAGACCGACCGGGTCGTCTCGGCCAAGGTGGTGGCGGCCTTCCAGCACGGGCTCACGCCGGTCCTGTGCTGCGGGGAGGGGCTGGAGGTGCGACGCGAGCGTGGGCAGGTCGCCTTCGTGCTCGCCCAGCTGCGCGTCGGGCTGGAGGACGTCACCAAGGAACAGGCTCGCACGCTCGTCGTGGCCTACGAGCCGATCTGGGCCATCGGCACCGGCGAGGTCGCGACGCCCGAGGACGCGCAGGAGGTGTGCGCCGCGATCCGCACCATGCTCGCGGAGCTCTACTCGGGCGACACCGCCGATGCCGTGCGCATCCTCTACGGCGGCTCGGTCAAGGCCGCCAACATCGCCGCGATCATGGCGCAGGAGGACGTCGACGGTGCCCTCGTGGGGGGAGCCTCGATCGACCCTGCCGAGTTCGCGTCGATCTGCCGCTACCGCGACCACGTCGGGACCTGACGGTCCGCACGCGGGTCACCACCGCGGGCGCTCGGCCGGTGGGCCTGCCCCGGGGCAGGGGTGGGGTAACCTAGGCCCCGTCTGGTTGCGCGGGGAGAGCCGCATGCCACACCTCGCAAAGCGCCTCACCAAGCAGCACCCCAGCAGGACCGAACCTCCACCCATCCGACAAGGACACCCCGTAGCGTGAACGCCGTGAAGATCGGGCTCGAGGTCCTCCTCGTGCTCGCGAACCTCTTCCTCATCCTGTTGATCCTGCTGCACAAGGGCAAGGGTGGCGGCCTGTCGGACATGTTCGGCGGGGGCATGTCCAGCTCGCTCGGTGGGTCGACGATGGCCGAGCGCAACCTCGACCGCTTCACCATCGCCATCAGCCTCATCTGGTTCGTCACGGTCGTCGGACTCGGGCTCCTGGCCCGCTTCCAGAACTGACCAGACCCTTAGGGCCCTTCGCAGGGCCACCGACGGAAGGACACGCACACATGGCTGGCGGCAACGCAATCCGGGGGAGTCGGGTCGGCGCAGGCCCCATGGGGGAGGCCGAGCGCGGCGACGCCGCACCGCGGGTGATCATCTCCTACTGGTGCTCCAACGGTCACGAGACCAAGCCCAGCTTCGCGCACGAGTCGGGTCTGGCCCTGCCCGAGACCTGGGACTGCCCGCGCTGCGGGCTCCCCGCCGGTCAGGACCAGGCGAACCCGCCTGCGGCCCAGAAGGTCGAGCCCTACAAGACCCACCTGGCCTACGTGAAGGAGCGTCGCTCCGACGCCGATGGCAAGGCCATCCTCGACGAGGCCCTGACCTCCCTGCGCGACCGCGGCCTCATCCAGTAGCACCCTGGGTCAACCCACCGCCTACCTCGACGTGTTGCGGTGAGACCCGCGTCCTGAGCCCTTTCGGGCGACAGCACGCGGCGCTCACCGCAACACGTCGGTATGGGGTGGGTTGGCCAAGGGTGAGTGGGTCGGGTCAGAGGGACGCGGCGGCGTCGGTGTCGACGAGCCAGCGGGTGGCCTCGGCGCCGTGCACGCCCGACGCGGGCACCTCCCAGCGGTCGGTGCCCGGGGCCAGCGCCGTCGCGACGGCGACGGCCTTGTCGGCACCGGAGACGAGGAACCACACCTCCCGGGCCCGGTTGAGCCGGTCGAAGGTCAGCGACACCCGGTCGGGCGGTGGCTTGGGCGACTCGTGCACGGCGATGGCGTCGACCCCGTTGGTGCGCTGGGCCGGGTGCTGGGGGAACAGCGAGGCGATGTGCCCGTCGGGGCCGACCCCGAGGAGCACGACGTCGAAGAGGGTGTCCGCGTGGTCGCCCAGGGCGGCCGCGTACTCCCGGGCACTGTGCTCGGCCGACG
>JBBRNQ010000034.1:0-40990 GCA_038230235.1 Actinomycetales bacterium | reverse complement strand
CTCAGAGTCGCTGCGCTCGGCTGATGCTCTAACAGCAGCCAACCTCAGGGGCTCTGAGTCAACCTCCGCCGGAAGGGCAGCCAACCCCAGCGACTCAGAGTCGACCCCTTGTCCCGGGCGACCCCAGCGGCGGAGTGCCCCGACGAGGCGGCGGAGTGCCCCGACGAGCCGGTCACCTCCGCCGGGCCGGCTCGACGGATCAGGCCCTTCCGCCTTCGGGAGCGCATCGTGACCCACGAGCGTCCTACCGCCGCGAGTGCGGCCGTCCCCTTCCGCCGCGAGCCGGGCACCCGTGCTCCCGGATCTGCTGGCTCTGAGCATGAGGCCCCCATCCGGGCCGTGGGCCGCTTCGCCCAAAGCCCGCCTCGGTCGACGCAGCAGGGTGGACCGCTACCGTCTGCGGCGCCCCCGCACCCTGATCGTCCCACCCGGGTCGACGTGAACCAACGACGCCCGCCGTGGGTGCTGCCAGCGTCTTCATCGACCCTAGAGTCGTGGGCATGGGCGGCGCTTCTCATCCTCAGGTCGATGCGTACATCCAGGGCCTGCCTGAGTGGCAGCAGGAGATCTGCGAGCACCTTCGCCGGCTCATCCGCGAAGCGGACCCCGATATCGAGGAGACCATCAAGCGGTCGGTCCAGCCGTACTTCGTCCTGAACGGCAACGTGTGCGCCCTGCTGGCCACGAAGGACCACCTCAACCTGTTCCTCTACGACCCGACCGTTGCGGACCCCGACGGGCTCATCAACCAGGGTCACGGAAATGCGACGGCGCGAGCGATTCAGATCTACGAGGGGGACGCCATCCCCGGTCAGGCGCTCACCCGACTGCTTCGAGAGATCGTCGCGAACAACCGAGCGGGTGGGTGGCGGCACCTACGCAAACCCGGCCTCTGACTCGCTCTGACTCCCGGAGGGTCTCAGTGGGTTGACCCCGCCCGCACGAGGCAGCCGTAGCTGTGCGAGGTGATAGCGGAACGTCACGCGAGGATGGCCGCCCCACTCGCCGACGCGGGTGCGAAGACGGGGGGTCACAACGTCACGGACGCCCCGCTCCGCGCCATCGCCACGGCCTCGGCCACCGGACCCCGCCAGACGGGGCCGTGACCCGGCACGACCACCGAGCCCGGCGCGGCCTCGATCGACGAGAGCGACTCGAACAGCGCCGGGACGTCGTGCTGGAAGTAGGCCTTCAGCACCTGCGGGCCCTTGACGCGGGAGACGGCGTGCCCGGTGACGAGGGCGTCGCCAGTGAGGATGGCGTCGGCCTCGGGCACGACGTAGCAGGTGTGGCCGGTGGTGTGCCCCGGGGTGACCAGGGGCACGGGGTGACCGGGCACGTCGAGTGCCTGGCCGGCGGGCGCCACCCTCACGTCGGGCAGGGTGACGTGGCGGGTCGCGCCGTTGGCGAGGATGTGGGCGGTCCAGGCGGCGACCCCGTGCCGGGCCACCCGCGGGAGGAGGTCGGCGGCCGTCGCGGACTCACGCACGTCACCCCGTACGTGTCGGGCCTCGGCCTCACCCGTCAGCACCGGGACGCCGGTGCGTCCGGTGAGCAGCGCAGGGAGCGCACCGACGTGGTCGATGTGCGCATGGGTGACGAGCACGGCGGCGAGGTCGGCCCAGGCGAGCCCGAGGCTGCTCACCGCCTCGCGCAGCGCGGCGGCGTAGCCCGGGTAGCCCGAGTCGACGAGGGTGAAGGGAACCCCCGGCCCGGGGGCGACGTCGGTGAGCACGACGGCGTTGACCGCCGGCCCGGCGAGCAGGTGCATCGTCGGGGTCACCCGGGTGGTCGTGACGGCCACGCTCATCAGGACACCGTACGGGGCTCGCGGCGCTCTCGGGTGGCATCGGGAACGTGACTCGCTTCCGATCTGAGCCTAAGGTGGGCCAGTGAGTTCCACGGCCGACGTCGTCATCGTCATGGGAGTGTCCGGCTCGGGGAAGACCACCGTCGCCAAGGGCCTGGCGGTCAGCACCCACCGGCTCTTCGCTGAGGGCGACGCCTTCCACTCCGAGGCCAACGTCGCGAAGATGCGCGCGGGCCACGCCCTCACCGACGACGACCGTTGGCCCTGGCTGCGGTCGATCGCCGCGTGGGTCGGCGAGCAGGAACGAGCCGGCACGCCGGCGGTCGTCGCCTGCTCGGCCCTGCGCCGCGTCTACCGCGACGTGCTCCGCGAGGGCAACGCCGGGGTGCGCTTCTGTCACGTCGAGGCCCCCGAAGCCATGCTCCACGACCGTATGGAGCACCGCCCCGGCCACTACATGCCCCCGTCGCTGCTGCGCAGCCAGCTCGAGACCCTCGAACCGCTGCAGCCCGACGAGCCCGGGGTGACCATCTCGGGAGACGGCACCGAGCAGGTCGTCCTCGCCGCCGCCCTCACCGCCCTGGGGCTCTTGCCCGCCATCTGACTCCACTGTCCGGCCGCGCGAGTGGTCGGACCTACCTCAGGAGAAGCCATGTCAGCCGTCGTCGCGTTCGCCAGCGCCACCCCCGTCTACGCCGGGAACGGGCAGCTTGTCGCCGCCTGCCTGCTCGGCATCGCGGTGGTCGTCGTGCTCATCACCTGGGCCAAGCTGCATCCGTTCCTCGGGCTCATCCTCGGGTCGGCCACTCTCGGCGCGGTGGCGACGATGCCCGCGTCGGCGATCCTCGCCAGCTTCACCAAGGGCTTCGGCGACACGACCGGCAGCGTGGGTATCCTCATCGCCCTCGGCGCCATGATCGGCAAGCTGCTGGAGGACTCCGGCGGCGCCACCACGATCGTGCAGACGATCGTCGGCCGGGTCGGCCCCGGGCGGCTGCCGTGGGCGATGGCGCTCATCGCTGCGATCATCGGGCTGCCGCTCTTCTTCGAGGTCGGGGTCGTGCTCCTCGTGCCCATCGTGCTCCTCGTGGCGAGGCAGACGAAGCTGCCCGTGATGAAGATCGGCATCCCGGCGTTGGCTGGGCTCTCGGTGCTGCACGGGCTCGTGCCGCCGCACCCCGGGCCGCTCACGGCGATCGCCCTGCTCAAGGCCGACCTCGGCCTCACCCTGCTCTTCGGCCTCATCGTGGCCGTCCCCACGCTGATCATCGCCGGGCCGTTGCTGTCCGTGCCGATCACCAGGATGGTGCCGAAGCTGGCCCCGGTGCTCGACCCGGCGTCGGTCCGGGAGCTGGAGCCGGCCCTCGCCGGTGGGTCCCGCGGCGGCTCGGCGGGTTCAGCAGGCTCGGCGGGCTCAGAGCGCTCGGCGGGCTCAGAGCGTTCGGCGAGGCCATCCGGCTCGGCGGCGGCGACCGGTGGTGCGGGCCGGGCGGTCGGTGACGCCGGCGTCGCCGTACCGGGCAGTGGGTCTGGGCGTCGTCGTCAGGTCTCGTTCGCCGCTGCGCTCGTCAGCATCGTGCTGCCCGTCGCCCTGATGCTCATCGACGCCATCACCAAGCTCACGGTCACCGACGCGACAGCCCCCGTGCGGGTCGTCGTCGACGTCGTCGGGACGCCAGCGGTGGCCCTGCTCCTGGCCGTCATCGTCGCGTTCTTCGCCATCGGGCGCGGGTCGGGGATGGACCGGCAGCAGGTGAGCGACTCCCTCGGTCGTGGGCTGCCCGGCATCGCCACCATCCTGCTCATCGTCGCGGCGGGCGGCGGCTTCAAGCAGACGCTCGTCGACGCCGGTGTCGGCAACGTCATCAAGGACTGGGCGACCGGCGCCAACATCTCCGTCCTGCTGCTGGGCTGGCTCGTGGCGGTCGGCATCCGCCTCGGCACGGGCTCGGCGACGGTCGCGACCATCACCGCAGCCGGCATCGTCGGCCCGCTCGCCGCGACCCAGACCAGCGCGGAGGTCGCGCTGCTCGTGCTCGCGATCGGCTGCGGCTCGCTCTTCTTCAGCCACGTCAACGACGCAGGCTTCTGGTTGGTCAAGGAGTACTTCGGCCTCACCGTCGGCGAGACGATCAAGTCGTGGTCGCTGATGGAGACGGTGATCTCGGTCGTCGGCTTCGGGCTGGTCCTGCTCCTGAACCTCGTCGTCTGACCCCCCTCCTCGCCTTCCGAACAAGAGAAACCCGTCGTTCTGTGGCTCCGCAGCACACAGAACGACGGGTTTCTCTTGTTGCGAAGGCACGGGTGGGCTGAGGTGAGTGGGGGCCAGGGACCGGCGGTCAGGTGGGGAGGCGGTAGGTGTCGTCGGGAAGGGGCTCGACCAGGCCGTCGGCGACCAGGGTGTCGAGGCAGCGCATCCGCTGCTGCTCGAGCGGCCAGGCCTGGGCCAGGCGCTCGCCGCCGACGGGGTCGGTCCGCTCGCGCAGCACCGTGAGCAGGGCACCGCGGGCCTGGCGGTCGGTGCCTTCCCAGGACTGGGTCCGCCGTACCGGCCCCTCGTATGGAGGGCGGCCGGCGAGCTGCCACGCGCAGAGGTCGGCCACGGGGCACTCCCCGCACCGCGGCGAGCGGGCTGTGCAGACCAGGGCCCCGAGCTCCATCGTCGCGACGTTCCAGACGTTGGCCGCGTCGGTCTCGGCAGGCATCGCGGCCAGGGCCAGCTCGCGCTCGGCCCGGCTCAGCGACGGCGCCGCCTGGGCCTCGCCGTCGAGGGTGCGGACGAGCACGCGGCGCACGTTGGTGTCGATGACGGGCGCGGGGAGCCCGAAGGCGAAGCAGGCCACCGCCGCGGCGGTGTACTCCCCGACGCCCGGCAGGGCGAGCAGCTCCTCGACCGAGGCCGGCACCTCACCGCCGTGGCGGTCCACGATCGCCGTCGCGGCCTCGTGCAGCCGCAGGGCCCGTCGCGGGTAGCCGAGCCGGGCCCACGCGCGGACGACGTCGCCGGGTGAGGCCGCTGCGAGCGCGGCCGGAGTGGGCCAGCGCTCCACCCACTGACGCCAGATCGGCTCGACCCTGGCCACCGGGGTCTGCTGGGACATGACCTCCGAGAGGAAGACCTCCCACGGGGAGGTGTCGGGCTGGCGCCAGGGGAGGGGACGGGAGGTCGCGGCGTACCAGAGCAGGAGCCGGGTGTGCAGGGTGGCGAGGTCGGGAGCCAGACGGTGCATCGGTGGAGGGTGGGGGCCGCAGGTCAGACGTAGCGCTCGAGGATGCTCGACTCGGCGAGGCGCGACAGGCCCTCGCGCACCGCTCGCGCCCGGCCCTCACCGACGCCCTCGACGTCCATGAGGTCTTCGAGGTTGGCCGACAGCAGCCGCTGGAGCGAGTCGAAGTGCTCCACGAGGCGGTCGACGATGGCTCCCGGCAGCCGGGGCACCTTCGTGAGCAGCCGGTAGCCGCGGGGGCTGACGGCGCTGTCGAGGGAGTCGCCGACGACGCTGAAGCCCATGGCCCGGGCGGGTGCCGCGAGGTCGAGCAGCTCGGTGCTGCTGAGGAGCACGAGCTGCTCGAGGGCGTCCTCCATCGTGCGGTCCGACTTGGTCACCCACAGGTAGTCGCGGATCACCAGCTCGCGGTCGTTGCCGAGCCCACCGGTGAGCTCTTCGAGCTGCATGCCGAGCAGACGGCCGTCGGTGCCGAGCTCGACGGCGTAGCCCGTGATCTCCTCGCTGATCCGGCGCACCATCTCGAGGCGCTGCACCACGCTGGCCACGTCGCGCACGGTGACGAGGTCTTCGATCTCGAGCGCCGACAGGGTGCCGGTGACCTCGTCGAGCCGTGACTTGTAGCGCTCGAGGGTCTGGAGCGCCTGGTTGGCCTTCGACAGGATCGAGGCGGAGTCCTCGACGACGTGCCGCCGCCACCCGACGTAGAGCTGGATGATGCGCATCGACTGGCTGACCGACACGACGGGGTAGCCCGTCTGGATCGCGACGCGCTGAGCGGTGCGGTGACGGGTGCCGGACTCCTGCGTCTCGATGCCCGGGTCGGGCACGAGCTGGGTGTTGGCCCGCAGGATGCGGGTGCCGTCCTGGTCGAGGACGATCGCGCCGTCCATCTTGCTCAGCTCGCGCAGCCGCTGGGCGGAGAACTCGATGTCGAGAGGGAAGCCACCGGAGCAGAGCGAGTCGACCAGCCGGTCGTGCCCGAGCACGAGCAGTGCGCCGGTGCGGCCCCGCAGGATGCGTTCCAGCCCGTCGCGCAGCTCTGTGCCCGGGGCGACCGCGGCGAGCGTCGCCCGGAGGAGGTCGTCGTCACTGCGTTCCATCTGGGGCAAGGGTCGCTTTCGTCACGGGTGGGGGTGGTTCGCCGAAGTCTAGCGAGCACCACCGCGTACGCCGCGCTACTGCGCCTCGGGGGGTGTCATCCCCGTGATGTTGCCGGCCCGCAGGTTGTTGCCGAAGGGGTCGCGGAAACCCATGTCGCGCCCGTAGGACATGTCGGTCGGGGGCTGGGTGATGTCGACGCCGGCGGCGACGAGCTCGGCGTGGACGGCGTCGACATCCTCGACCTGGAACGCCAGCCAGCCGCCACCGGCGCCCTTGCTGACGAGCTCGCGGACGGCGTCGGCGGTGGCGGGGTCGTGCGCGGGAGGGCCGGGCTTCTCGAGGAGGATCTCGCGGTCGTCACCGGGCACGCGCACGGTGAGCCAGCGCATGACGCCGAAGTCGACGTCGTCTCCCTTCTCGAGACCGAGCACCCCGACGTAGAAGTCGAGGGCCTGGTCCTGGTCGAGGACGTAGATGGCGGACAGGCGGGTGGAGGAGAGCTTCATACCGACGACGCTAGGGGGCGTCGGCGACCCGGCGCTTCTCCGAAACCGACGAGTCTGCCGCTGGTGGCGGCGACGGCGCTGCCGCCGGTGGCGGCGACGGTTCGGCGAAGGAGGCTGGTCGGCCCCACGCCATCGCGAAGCACCCGTGGGTGGGAGGAAGGGGCCCCCGGGCGCGGTGGGCCGTCGGCGTCTCGCCGACGATCGCCGTGAAGAGGCGGCCGAAGGTGCCGAGGCTCGTGAAGCCCACGGCGTGGCAGATGCGCAGGACGTCGTCGTCGCTCGAGCGCAGCAGGACCATGGCCCGCTCGACCCGGCGACGTTGCAGGTAGCGGTGGGGGGTCTCGCCGAAGACGGAGCGGAAGGTGCGCACGAGGTGGTCGGGCGAGACGTGGGCCACGGTGGCCAGCCTGGTGAGGTCGAGCGGCTCGGCGTAGTCGCGGTCGATGGTGTCGCGCACGCGCAGCATCGTGCGGTTGGTGGCCTCGCGGTTCACGGCGTCTCGTCAGGGGGCTGAGGTCGCCGACGCCCGGGGCGCGGGGGTCATCAGCGCGGTGCCCACCGCCCGGGCGATGTCGGGCAGCTCGATCACTCGCATCCCCTCGGGCATCGGACCCGACCCGAGCACGCCGGTGGGCACGAACGCGGTGCGGAAGCCGAGGCGGGCCGCCTCGGCCAGGCGCCGGGGGATGCCGGTGACGGGCCGGATCTCTCCGGCGAGGCCGACCTCACCGAAGGCCACCGAGTGCGGCGGCATGGCGAGGTCGACCGCCGAGCTGGCGAGGGCGAAGGCGGTCGCGAGGTCGGAGGAGGGCTCGGTGAGCTTGACCCCGCCGACGGTCGCCACGTAGGCGTCCTGGGCGCCGATGGGCACGCCGGCCCGGCGCTCGAGCACGGCGATGATCATCGCCACGCGCGACGAGTCGAGCCCACTGGTGGTCCGTCGCGGGGAGGGCAGCTTGGAGTCGGCGACGAGGGCCTGGACCTCGGCGACCAGCGGTCGTCGCCCCTCGAGGGCCACGGTCACACAGGTGCCGGGCACGGCTTGGTCGCGGTTGGACAGGAACAGCCCGCTCGGGTCGGCCAGCCCCACGATGCCGACGTCGGAGAGGTCGAAGCACCCGACCTCGTCGGTGGGGCCGTAGCGGTTCTTGACCGCCCGCACGAGCCGCAGCCGCGAGTGGCGGTCGCCCTCGAAGCCGATGACGACGTCGACGAGGTGCTCGAGCACGCGGGGCCCGGCGATCGAGCCGTCCTTCGTGACGTGGCCGACGAGCAGCACCGACGTGCCGCGCGACTTCGCGGACTGGATGAGGGTGGCCGCCACCTCGCGCACCTGAGCGACGTTGCCCGCGGCCCCCTCGATCTCGGCGCTCGCGATGGTCTGCACCGAGTCGACGATGACCAGGTCGGGCGACAGCTGCTCGATCTGCCCGAGCACCGTGGCGAGGTCGGTCTCGGCCGCGAGGAACAGCGAGCTGGCCATGGCCTCGATGCGCTCGGCCCGCATGCGCACCTGCGCCGCAGACTCCTCACCGCTCACGTAGAGCACGGTCGCCCCCTCGCGGGCCGCGCGGGCGGCGACGTCGAGGAGCAGGGTCGACTTGCCGATGCCGGGCTCACCGGCGACGAGCACGACGGCCCCGGGCACCAGCCCCCCGCCGAGCACCCGGTCGAACTCGCTCACCCCCGTCGACCGGGCGGCTGCGCGCGCCACGTCGACCTGTCCGATGCGCACGGCCGGCCGCGAAACCGACGCTGCCGCGGTGGTGCGCGAGGTGACGGCCCCGATCTCGCTCACCGAGCCCCAGGCCTGGCACTCCCCACAGCGGCCGACCCACTTCACGGTGGTCCAGCCGCACTCCGAGCAGCGGTAACCGTTCGCCCGCGCTCGCGTCGCCGTCTTCGAAGCCATGCCGACAACCTAGGCGAGCGCACCGACAGGGGGGTGCGGGACGGGCGGAGCCCGCGGGGCGATCAGCCCTTCGCGCCCGTACGGCGACTCGCCTGGGGCCTCAGCCTCCCTCGTGCCACACGGACACCGCATGGGAGCGCACCGTGTGGAGGGTGGCGTCGTGCAGGGTGGCTTCATCCAGGGTGGCGTCACTGTGGCTCATGACGGTGTTGCGGCCCGAGCGCTTGGCTCGGTAGAGGGCCTGGTCGGCCCCGACCATCAACGCGGAGTCGACGATGTCGGTGGTGCAGCAGAGGCCGATGGAGATGGTGACCTGTCCGAGCGGGCCGAAGTCGTGGTCGGCAACGGCTCGGCGGGCGCGTTCGGCGACGACGAGGGCGGCTGCGGTGCAGGTGTCCGGAAGCACCCAGACGAACTCCTCGCCGCCGATCCGGGCGATCATCTCCGACTCGCGGGCCACGCTGGTGAGGAGCGTGGCGATCTCGGTGAGGACCCGGTCACCGGCGGGGTGGCCGAAGGCGTCGTTGACCTGCTTGAAGTGGTCGATGTCCATGATGGCCAGGCTGAGGGGCCGCCCGTCGCGGCGGGCCGAGGCCACCTCGCGCTCGAGGTGGGCGTCGAGGCTGCGCCGGTTCGGCAGGCCGGTGAGGGCGTCGGTCGCGGCCTGTTCGGTCAGGGTCGACCAGGCCTGCAGGTTGCCGAGGGAGATCTGGATGAGCTCGGCGAACCGGGTCAGCTCGGCGAGCAGCTCGTCGGTGATCCGCTCGCCCACCTGGGTGCTGAGCGAGATGGCACCCCAGAGGGCGCCCTCGTGGTGGATGGGTGCAGCGGCGCCGGCCATGAACCCTTCGGACTGCATCTCCTTGACCACTCCGTCGGCCGGCAACCCGCCGAGGACTCCGGCCGGCCCGGCGTGGTAGTTCACCAGGGCTGCGTGCCCGGTGGCGGCCACCTGCGCGGTCGCCGACCAGTCGTCGGGGCCGAACGTCAGGCGTCGATGCAGACTGTCGGCAAGGAGAGGGGCGACGGCGACGACCTCGCCCCGACCGGGTTCGAAGAACCGCACGACCGCAGCGGCGTCGACGTTGAAGATGTCGATCAGGTTCACCGCGATCTGGGTGCAGATCAGCTGCGGTGACACCGCCCGGGCCACCGAGGTGGCGATCTCGTGCAGCGCCGACCCCACTGCCTGCGCTCGACGCGCCACCGTCACGTCGTGGGCGATCACCGTCCCGGCGAACACGTCACCGGTCGTGGTGGCGACCGGGCCGGCCTTGAGGCTGAAGGTCCGGTCCCCGACGCGTCGCTGCCACTCGACGGTCTCCCCGGCCAGCGCAGCCCGGTATCGCGGTTCGAGCTCTGCCGCCAGCTCAGGAGGAAAGACCTCGTGGATGGTGCGTCCCTCGAGCTCGGCAGTGCCGACGCCGAACGACGTCAGCCCGGCACCCTCGGCGATCACGAAACGCAGGTCGCGGTCGAACAGCAGCACGAGCCCGTCCGGGACGCTGGCGGCCAGTGAGCGGTACATCTCCGCGTTGTACTGGGCCTCACGCTCGCCGTTCACCCGGTCCGTCACATCGGTCATCTGCACGACGTAGCCGTCGACCACCCCTTCGCGCCAGTGGGGGGTGTAGCTGACCTGGATGTGCCGGGTGCGCCCGGACGGGTCGACCACCGTGCGGCACTGCTGCTGCGGCTCACCGGCGAGGACCGCATGGATGTATGGAGCGTTCGCCGCGAACACCGCCTCGCCGAGGACCTCGCGCACGTGCTTCCCGGCCATGGACTCCGGGGTCAGGTCGAAGTGCTCGACGTAGGCGCGGTTGGCCAGCACGTTGCGCAGGTCCCGGTCCCAGTAGCTGACCAGCCCGGGGAGTGAGTCCAGCACGGCCCGCACCACCGCGGCCGGTACCGGGTCGTGCAGCACCGCCTCGATCTCGTTCTCGGAGCTCACGCTGGTCCTATCGGCAGGGTGCGTGCCCTTCTGAGCCCGACGGGCGTGCCACCTGCGACAGGGTTCGCGCCCTGAAGAGCGGGGCGGTCACGGACGTGGCCCAGAGGCGACCTCGTGTTGGCCAGCGGGGTCCCTCGAGGGCCGGCCGGCGCGAGGCTCGACGAGCTCGACAGCACTGCGACGGTCTAGGACCCAGGCCGCCGGAGAAGGTCCAACCTGGCGTCGCCGTGGCTGGTGACGGTGTTGCGTCCAGAGCTCTTGGCGCGGTAGAGCGCCTGGTCGGCGGCGGTCATCAGCGCGGTGTCGGCGATGTCGGTGGTGGAGCACAGGCCGATGGAGATGGTGACCCGTCCGACCAGGCCGAAGTCGTGGTCGGCAACGGCGCGTCGGGCGCGTTCGGCGACCGTGAAGGCGTCCGCCGTGCAGGTGTTGGGCAGGACCCAGACGAACTCCTCGCCGCCGATCCGGGCGACCATCTCCGAGCCGCGGGCCACGCTGCGGAGGATCGCGGCGAGGTCGGTCAGGACGCGGTCGCCGGCGGGGTGCCCATAGGTGTCGTTGATCGTCTTGAAGTGGTCGATGTCCATCATGGCCAGGCTGAGAGGCCGTCCGTCGCGGCGGGCCGATGCCAGTTCCCGCTCGAGGTGGGCGTCGAGGCTGCGCCGGTTCGGCAGGCCGGTGAGGGGGTCGAGGGCGGCCAGCTCGGTCAGGGTCGACCAGGCCTGGAGGTTGCCGAGGGAGATCTGGACGAGCTCGGCGAACCGGGTCAGCTCGACCAGCAGCTCGTCGGTGAGCTGCTCGCCCATCTGGGTGCTCAGCGCAATGGCCCCCCACAGGGTGCCCGCGTGGTGGATGGGTGCTGCGGCACCAGCCACGAACCCCTCGGACAGCATCTCTGCCACCACCCCGTCGGGCTGGGACCGGTACCTCACCGAGGCGGCACGCCCCGTGGCCGCCACCTGGGCGGTCGCCGACCAGTCGTCGGGACCGAAGCTCAGGTCCCGACGCACGGCATCTGGACGGACAGGGGCCATGGCGATGATCTCACCGCCCCCGGAACCGAGGAACCGCACCACTGCCGCCGTGTCGACGTTGAAGATGACAGTCAGGTGCATCGCGATCTGGGAGCAGATCAGCTGTGGTGACACTGCCCGGGCCACCGAGGTGGCGATCTCGTGCAACGCCGACTGCACCGCCTGGGCTCGTCGCGCCACGGTCACGTCGTGGGCGATCACGGTCCCGGCGAACACGTCACCGGTCCTGGTGGCGACAGGGCCGGCCTTGAGACTGAAGATCCGGTCCTTCACCCGCCGCTCCCACTCGACCGTCTCCCCGGCGAGGGCAGCCCGGTAGCGCGGCTCGAGCTCTGCGGCCAGCTCAGCGGGAAAGACCTCGTGGATGGTGTGCCCCTCATGGGCGGCGGTGTCGTAGCCGAACGAGATGAGCGCGCCACCCTCGGCGATGAGGAACCGCAGCTCGCCGTCGAAGAGCAACACGAACCCGTCCGGCACGCTGGCCGCGAGCGAGCGGTACATCTGGGCGTTGTACTGCGCTTCACGCTCGGAGTTCACCCGGTCCGTCACATCGGCCACCTGCACGACGACGCCGTCCACGGCTCCATCGCTCCAGTGGGGTACGTAGCTGATCTGGGTGTGTCGGGTCGCCCCCGACGCATCCACCAGCGTCCGGTCGAAGGTCTGCGCCTCCCCGGCGAGGGCCCGGGAGATGAACGGGTAGTTCGCTGTGAACACGACGTTGCCCAGGACGTCACGCAGGTGCATTCCCGCGATGGAGCCTGCCGTCTGGCCGAAGTACTCGACGTACGCGCGGTTGGCCAGCACGTTGCGCAGGTCACGGTCCCAGTAGGCGACCAGGCCCGGAAGTGCGTCCAGTACCGCCCGCACCACCGCGGGCGGCGCCGGGTCGAGCAGCACCGCCTCGACGGCCTCGTGGTCTGGGCTCACGCACGTCTCATCGGCGACAAGGGGGATGACCTGAGCACTTGGTTCACGACTTTGCCCACCCGCCGCGTCAGAACCTCCTCCACCGCAGCGCCACGGCGCAGTCGACACCGGTGCGGCCCAGGTCCTCGTCGAGCACCAGCCGGGCCTGCTCCGGCGAGAACTCGATACCGACGACCTGCTCGAAGTCGACCCGTGAGTCGAACGTCCACGCGATGTCGAGCCGCTCCACCTCCCAGCCCTGCCTCCGCCAGAACCGATCGACCGCATCAGGGTCGTAGGAGGGCAGCGACCGCCGGAACCAGCGCCCGAAGGTGGAGCGGCTCGCGTCGTGGTCGATGACGAAGGCGGTGCCACCGGGCCGCACGACCCGCCCGAGCTCGGCCAGCCCGGGTTCGCAGCCGGCCCCGAAGAAGTAGGCCCATCGGGCGTGGGCGACGTCGACCGACGCGTCGGGCAGGCCCGTGACGGCAGCGCCCGCCTCCACGACCCGCACCGACGGCATCCCGTCGATGCGGGCGAGCGCCCGGCTCACGAGCGGTGGGTGCGGCTCGACGCCCACGACCGACCGGGCGCTGGCGGCGAAGCGGGCCAGGTGGAAGCCGGTGCCGCAGCCGAGGTCGAGCACGTCGCGTCCCCGCCAGTCGGCGATGGCCCGCATCGCCGACTCGATGACGCCCGCGCGGTCGACCCCGAGGTTCTCGACCTCGTAGAGCAGCGGTGCCCCCCAGATGTTGGGGCTGGGGATCGCCTCCGAGACGGTGGTCACCGCGCCCGGGCGTCCCCGCCGCCGCCCGGTGGGCCGGCTCCGGGCTGGCTCCCGGTGGTCTCGTCAGCCTCCCGGTCGGCCCTGCGCAGGACCTGCCCGGTGGCGACGGCCCGAGGGTCGTCGTCGTGCGCGGCGATGGTCGCGGGGTGCACCAGCAGGGGCAGCAGCTGGCGGTTGCCCGTCTGCCAGGCCGACCTGACCGCCCGCAGGTGCGCCTCACACCGTACGACGAGCTGGTCGTAGGCGCCCTGGCCCATCAGCTCGACCAGCTCGGCCTCGCTCGAGCGGTAGACCGGCTCGCGGCCGACGTGGGCCTCGGAGTTGCCCGAGCAGTACCAGTCGAGGTCGTGCCCTCCCGGCCCCCAGCCGCGGCGGTCGAACTCGGTGATGGTCACCTCGAGGTAGGTGCTCTCGTCGGGTTGCTCGACGGTGCGGTAGGCCCGACGGATCGGCAGCTGCCAGCAGACCTCGGGCTTGAGCATGGTCGCCGGGAGGCCCTGGACGACGGCGTGCTGGTGCAGCGAGCAGCCGGCCCCCGCGGGGAAGCCGGGGCGGTTGAGGAAGATGCAGGCCCCGTCGACGATCCGGGTCTTGCGCACCCCGTCCTCGAGCTCGGTCCAGCTGTCGCGCTTGAAGCCCTTGGCGTGGGCGGTGTCGTGGTACTGCCACTCGTCGGGGCCGAGGGTCCTGGCCACGTCGCGGACCCGGCGGTAGTCGGCCTCCTCGGTGAAGTGGGCGCCCAGGGTGCAGCAGCCGTCGTCGGGGCGGTCGGCGTAGATGCCGGCGCAGCCGCTGCCGAAGATGCACGTCCAGCTGGACGTCAGCCAGGTGAGGTCGCACCGGAAGCGCTGACCGTCGTCGGCGGGGTCGGTGAACTCGACCCAGATGCGTGGCACGTCGAGGGGGACTTCGGGCACCCGGTCACCCTAGGCCGTCGAGCCGCCCCCCGCCCCCTGCCTCCCCGTGCCTCCCCGTGCCTCCCCCTGTCCCCCCTGTCTCCCCGTGCGCGGCTGGGCCCACGTCGAGCCCGGTAGCGTGGGCCTCATGCGCCTCGGAGTCATCGACATCGGCTCCAACACGGTCCACCTGCTCGTGGTCGACGCCCACCCGGGCGGTCAGCCGCTCCCCGCGTCGTCGCACAAGCTCGAGCTGAGGCTGTCGGAAGGCATGCTCGAGGACGGCTCCATCGGGCCGGAGGCGGCGGCGCGTCTGGTCGACTTCGTGGGGGAGTGTCTCGCCCTCGCCGAGGACCAGGGCGTCGAGGACACCCTCGCGTTCGCCACCTCGGCCCTGCGGGAGGCGCCCAACGGCGACGAGGTGATCGAGCAGGTCGTCTCGGCCACGGGGGTCGACCTCGAGGTGCTCACCGGTGCCGACGAGGCCCGCCTGACCTTCCTGGCCGTGCGCCGCTGGTTCGGCTGGAGCAGCGGGCGCCTGCTCGTGGTCGACATCGGCGGCGGCTCGCTCGAGCTCGCGACGGGCATCGACGAGGAGCCGGAGGCGGCCGTGAGCCTGCCGCTGGGGGCTGGCCGGGTCACCCGCGACCACCTGCCCGGCGACCCGCCGGGCCCCCGCCAGGTGGCCGACGCCCGTCGGCACGTGCGCACGTCGATGGCCCGCTCGCTGCGGCCGCTGCTGGTCGGTGGCCGGCCCGACCGCGTCGTGGGCACGTCGAAGACCCTGCGCTCCCTGGCCCGCATCGCGGGAGCGGCCCCCCGCGGAGAGGGGTCGTACGTCGTCCGTCAGCTCACCCACGAGGCGGTCAGCGAGATGGTGCCGAGGTTGGCGGGGATGTCGGCCGACCAGCGCTCACGCCTGCCCGGGGTGTCACCGAGCCGGGCCCAGCAGCTGCTGGCCGGGGCGCTCGTGGCCGATGCCGCCCTCGACCTGCTCAAGGTGGAGGCGCTCGAGATCTGTCCGTGGGCCCTGCGCGAGGGCATCATCCTGCGGCGCCTCGACCACCTCGTCGTATGAGTTCGCATGAGTGAGTGCGTTGTTCGCGTTGACGAGCGGGGGCCGAGGACGATGTGGCCGACGACGTCGTGATCGCCGCCAACGAGCCTGGCGGCACCCACCACGAGAGCATCCGGGTCGGGCTGTCGACCTCCTCGATGTACCCCGAGAACTGCGCGGCGTCTTTCGAGGCGGCCGCCCGTCTCGGGTACGACGGCATCGAGGTCATGGTGTGGAACGACCCGGTCTCGCAGGACACGGAGGCGGTCCGCGCTCTGAGCGAGGTGCACGGCGTGCCGGTGCTGTCGATCCACGCACCGACCCTGTTGCTCACCCAGCGGGTCTGGGGTCCTGACCCGTGGACCAAGGTCGACCGCTCGATCGAGCTCGCCCAGGAGGTGGGGGCGCGCACGGTCGTGCTGCACCCACCCTTCCGATGGCAGCACCCCTACGCCGAGGAGTTCGTCGACGGGGTCGCGGCGCGTGAGCAGGCCAGCGGGATCGTCGTCGCGGTGGAGAACATGTTCCCCTGGCGGGCCCGCGCGCGCGAGATGCAGGCCTACCTGCCGGGCTGGGACCCGGTCGACCTCGGCTACGACAGCGTCACCCTCGACCTGTCCCATACCGCGACCGCCGGCTCCGACGCGATGGCGATGGCCCGGGCCCTGGCGGGCAGGCTCGCGCACGTGCACCTCGCCGACGGCCTCGGCTCACCGCGCGACGAGCACCTCGTACCCGGTCGTGGCACCCAGCCGTGTGGTGAGCTGCTGGAGTGGGTTGCCAACCCCGACAACGGTTTCGGCGGAGACGTCATCGTCGAGGTCAACACCCGCAAGGTGTCCCCACGGGAGCGCGAGGGTGACCTCGCCGAGGCGCTGGCGTTCGCCCGCCTGCACCTCTTCGCCTGACCCACCCGCCCCCCACCCCCGTGTTGCCTTCCGAACGAGGGAAACCCTTCATTCCGATGCCTGAGGGGCAGCGAAACGAAGGGTTTCCCTCGTCTGGAAGGCACGGGTTAGCGTCTGTACGGTGACCCACGACTCACCGTCCGCCCGCGTCGCCCCGGCCGAGCGCCCCCGCCAGGCCCGACGGGCCATGCGGGTGCTCGTGGTCGACAGCGACGGGAGGGTGCTCCTCTTCCGGGACAGCGACCTGGGGCTCGACCCGGTGCCGCACTGGTGGATCACCCCCGGAGGCGGGGTCGACCCGGGGGAGACCGACGAGGAAGCCGCTGTGCGCGAGGTGCACGAGGAGACCGGGTTCGTGGTGGCCCAGGGCGACCTCGTCGGGCCGTTGGCCACCCGCACCGTGCTGCACGGTTTCAGCGACGTCGTCGTCACCCAGGACGAGGCCTTCTGGGTGGTGCGGGTCCCCGTCGGCGAGATCAGCACCGCCGGCCACACCGCGGAGGAGCGGCGGACGATGACCTCGCACCGGTGGTGGACGCGCTCCGAGATCGACGCCGTCGAGGGTGTCGAGACCCTGCCGTCGCCTGACCGTGAGCCCCTGTGGCCCCCGGACATCGGGCACCTGCTCGACCTCGCTGACGGGTGGTCTCCCGGCAGGGAGCCGGTCGGTCTCGGGGTGCACGAGGAGTCGACGGTGTCGGTCGGAGGTGAAGCCTGAAGGACGTCATAGCCTCACCTAGCGCCTGAGTGAGGCTATGGCGGGGCCCGCGGGGGCGCGGGGAGCTCACAGGACGCGCAGCTGTGCGCGCCACTGGGCGAGCACCTCGGGGTCGGAGCACCCCAGCGGGCTGTCGGAGGGCTCGCGGTTCCACAGGTGCAGGTAGAGCGGGACCGCGTCGGCGACGAAACGCACGTCGTACGAGGGGCGTTCGTCCTCCGGCTCGAGGGCCGTCGTCGCCACCGGCTCCTCGCTGACCTGCAGCAGCCAGCCGTGACCGGTGTCGCTGGTCTCGACGAGCAGCCTGTACGGCGTCGCCGAGCGCAGCCGCTGCGCGCGGCGCGGGACGAAGCCGGTGAGCAGCTCGTCGATGCCGTCGACGGCAAGGGGTGGCCTGACCCAGAGCTCACCCACGGCGGGCAGCCGTCCCAGCCGGGCCGACATCGCGTCGACCCCGTGCACCGTCGTCTCGTGCGCCTGCCGACGCGTCCACGCCAGCCGCGGGGCGGGCGCGTCCTTGAGGAAGAAGTAGACGTCGGCGTCGGGCGGGGTGTCGACGATCGTCTGCAGCATCACCTTGACCTGCTCGTCGTACCAGTCGAACGGGTCGGCGCCGGTGAAGCCGACCTCGTCGCGCACCGACTGCTCCACGGGCAGGTCGATCGTCCCGGCAGCGGCAGGCGCCACCCCGCGCAGGATCGCGCTCGCCCACCGGTGCACGAGCCCGGTGTGCAGTACGAGGTCCTGGGCCGTCCACCCCGGGCAGCCGGGCACGTCGGCGCCCACCCCGGCGAGGCGGGCGTTCTCCCGCAGGACGGTCGCGGCGGCGCCGATGGCGTCGCCGTACGAGTCGAGGTCGAGGTGGTGCGGCATGCCCGCAGCCTACGGACGACGGAGGGTCGAAAGTCCTTTACCCGCATCGGTCCCGGCGGGAGACTGGCCCGGTGAGCACCCCGTGAGCACCTCGTGAGTACCCCGTGAGCACCCCGTGAGCACGTCGTGAGGACCGTCGGGTCCGACCCCGAGCCGGCCGTCGTCGTGGACCACCTGCGGGTCGTGCGCGGTGGCCGCGAGGTGCTGCCCGACCTCAGCCTCACGGTGCCGGTCGGCCGGGTCGTCGGCCTGCTCGGCCCCAGTGGGTCAGGGAAGTCGACGCTGATCAGGGCCGTCGTGGGGGTGCAGGAGGTCGCCGGGGGCAGCGTCACCGTCCTGGGGCACCCTGCGGGGTCGCCGCCGCTGCGGCGGCTCGTGGGCTACGTCACCCAGGCCCCCAGCGTGTACGACGACCTGACCGTGCACGACAACCTGCACTACTTCGCCGGGGTCGCGGGGGCGGGCACCGACGCCGCCGCGGACGCGCTCGACCAGGTCGACCTCGCCGACCACGCCCGCGACCGGGCGGGCGACCTCTCCGGGGGGCAGCGCTCACGGCTGTCGCTGGCCTGCGCGCTGGTCGGTGACCCGCAGGTGCTCGTGCTCGACGAGCCCACCGTCGGTCTCGACCCGATCCTGCGACGCGACCTCTGGGCCCTCTTCGCCCGCCTCGCCGGCGCGGGCCGCACCCTGCTCGTCTCGAGCCACGTCATGGACGAGGCCACGCGCTGCGACCGGCTCCTGCTGCTGCGCGACGGACGGCTCCTGGGGGACGAGACCCCGGCCGAGCTGCTCACCCGCACCGGTGCCGCCGACGCCGACGAGGCGTTCCTGCGCCTCGTGGAGTCGGCCGCCGACCCCGCAGGGGGGCCTGCCGCATGAGCCCCCGCCTCACCCTCCTCACCGCCGGCCGCGTCCTGCGCCAGCTGCGGGCCGACCCACGCACGATCGGCCTGCTCGTCGTCGTGCCCTGCGTGCTCATCGGCCTGCTCGCGTGGATCTACGACGGGACCAGGGTCTTCGACCGGGTCGGGCCGGCGCTGCTCGGGGTCTTCCCCTTCGTGGTGATGTTCCTCGTCACGAGCGTCGCCACCCTGCGCGAACGCACGAGCGGGACGCTGGAGCGGCTGCTCACCACCCCCCTGGGCAAGGGCGACGTCATGGGCGGCTACGCCCTCGCCTTCGGCGCCGCGGCCGTTGTGCAGGCGCTCGTCGCCGTCGGCTTCTCGGTCTGGGTGTGCGGCCTCGACGTCGCCGGGCCGGCCCCCCTGCTGGTGGTCGTCGCCGTCGCGGACGCCGTGCTCGGCACCGCCCTCGGCCTGCTCGCCAGCGGGTTCGCGCGCACCGAGTTCCAGGCCGTGCAGTTCATGCCTGCCGTCGTCCTGCCGCAGTTCCTCCTCTGCGGGCTCATCGTCCCCCGCGACGACCTCCCGACGGTGCTCCACGGGGTGTCCGACGTGCTCCCGCTGTCGTATGCCGTCGACGCCATGACCGCGCTCGCGACCAGCGCCGACTCGGCCGCCAGTGCGGGCCGCGACCTGCTCGTCATCGTCGGCTTCGCGCTGGTGGCGCTCGCCCTCGGCTCCCTGACGCTACGCAGACGCACGCCCTGACCCGCGCTAGATTGGGGCGTACGGAGCGCCGTACCGCACCGGTCGGCCCTCCGCCGGCGAGGCCCACGAGGCCTCCCCGTCACCCCTCGCGACCCCGGAGGACCGCCGACCGTGCAACCCAGTGACCTGCTCCGCTCCACCCTCCTGCAGCTCGCGTCGTCGACGACGGTGCGCGACACGGTCGAGAGGGCGCCGGTCAGCCGTGGCGTCGTCCGCCGCTTCGTGCCTGGGGCGGGAGCCGACGACGTGCTGCGGGCCACCGCCGAGCTGCAGGCGACGCAGCGGATGGTGACGATCGACTACCTGGGCGAGGACACCCTCGACGTGGAGCGGGCCCGGGCCACCCGTGACGCCTACCGCACGCTGCTGGGGCTGCTGGCCGACCAGGGAGCGACGACCGACGGGCGCGCCGAGGTGTCGCTCAAGCTCAGCGCCCTCGGGCAGTCCCTGCCGGCAGACGGCACGAAGATCGCTCTGGAGCACGCCCGGGAGGTGTGCCAGGCGGCAGCCAACGCCGGCACGACGGTGACCCTCGACATGGAGGACCACACGACGACCGACGCCACCCTCGAGGCCCTGCGCGAGCTGCGGCAGGACTTCCCCACCGTCGGCGCCGTGCTGCAGGCCTACCTGCACCGCACCGAGGCCGACTGCCGCGACCTCGCCCACGCAGGGAGCCGGGTGCGGTTGTGCAAGGGCGCCTACCAGGAGCCCGACACCGTGGCCTACCAGGGCGCCGACGTCGACAAGTCCTACGTGCGCTGCCTCAAGGTGCTCATGGCGGGGGAGGGCTACCCCATGCTCGCCACGCACGACCCCCGGCTGATCGAGATCGCCGCGGCCCTCGCCGGCAAGCACGGCCGCGACCCGCGCTCCTTCGAGTACCAGATGCTCTACGGCATCCGGCCCGAGGAGCAGCAGCGCATCGCCGACCGGGGTGACCAGATGCGGGTCTACGTGCCGTACGGCGACGAGTGGTACGGCTACCTCATGCGCCGGCTGGCCGAGAAGCCGGGCAACCTCGCCTTCTTCCTGCGCGGGCTCGCCTCCCGCGGGTGAGCGGGTGAGCGGGTGAGCGGGTGGACCGGATGCGCCGGGTGACCGGCCGAGCGGCTGGGCGCAAGGCGCGGGGTCTGGCGTGGGCCGGGGGCCCGTCCGACGCGACACCCTGCGCGACATACTGGGCGCCATGACGACGACGGCAGCCCCTTCCACCACGGCCATCTTCGGTGCGGGCGTCATGGGTGAGACGCTGCTCAGTGGTCTGCTCCGCTCGGGTCGTGCGGCCGACGATCTCGTCATCACCGAGCGCCGCCCCGACCACGCGGCGATGCTGCAGGAGCGCTACGGCGTGCGGGTGCTCGACAACGTCGCGGCTGCTGACGCGGCCGAGGTGCTCGTGCTGGTCGTCAAGCCACAGGACATGGACGGCCTGCTCGCGCAGGTGCACGACCAGGTGCGTCCGGGAGACCTCGTCGTGTCGCTCGCGGCGGGCATCACGACGGCCTTCCTCGAGTCGCGGCTGCCAGAGGGCTCGTCGGTGGTGCGGGTGATGCCCAACACCCCGGCCCTCGTCGACCAGGGGATGGCCGCGATCTCACCCGGTCAGCACTGCACCCCCGAGCACCTCGCGCAGGCCCGGGCCCTGCTCGAGTCGTGCGGCCGGGTGGTCGAGGTGGAGGAGAAGCACCAGGACGCGGTGACCGCGATCTCCGGCAGCGGCCCGGCATACATCTTCTACGTCGTCGAGGCCATGGTCGAGGCCGGCGTCGTGCTGGGCCTCCCGCGGGCGACGTCGAGCGAGCTCGTGGTGCAGACCCTCTTCGGCGCCGCCACGATGCTCAAGGAGACGGGCGAGCACCCGACCGTGCTCCGCGAGCGGGTCTCGTCACCGGGCGGCACGACCGTCGCCGCGCTGCGCCAGCTCGACGACCACAAGGTGCGGGCGGCCTTCATCACCGCGATCGAGGCAGCGGCACGGCGCTCGCACGAGCTGGCCTCCGGCAACGGGTGAGCGGGGTGGACGCCTCGCCGCTGCGGATGCGCCGCCTCGGCCCGGACGACTGGACGACCTACCGGGCGATCCGGCTGGAGATGTTGCGCGACAGCCCCGAGGCGTTCCGGACGTCGTACGACGAGGCGGCTGCGCAGGGCGAGGCCGGCTGGCGCCAGCGGCTGGCCGGGGGGGCGACCTTCCTCGCCGAGCTGGGCGACGAGCCGGTGGGCTCGGTGTCGTGCTGGGTGGGCGGAAGCGGCTCGCCGGAGCACGTCGCGGACCTCGGGGCGATGTGGGTCGCCCCGTCGGCGCGCCGCAGCGGGGTGGGCGAGGCGCTGGTGCGGGCCGCGGTGGGGGAGGCCCGGGCGCAGGGGCGGCGCGTCCTCCGCCTGGAGGTGGTGAGCGACAACGACGGCGCTCGCGCGCTCTACGAGCGGATGGGCTTCCGGGCCACCGGGGTCACCGTGCCGCACGCGCGGCGGGCCGACCTGCACGACGCGCAGCTGGAGTGCCGGCTGGAGCCGTGACCACCCCTGACGAGGGGGGAACGAGGGGGGGACGACGGGGGGAACGACGGTCGTGACTGCGGGTCCGGAGGCGATAGTGGCAGCCGCCCGGGTGCAGCGCAGGGCCCACGCGTGACAGATTGGGCCCATGACCGACGCAACTGTGCGCCCACTGGGTGAGGACGACTGGCAGGAGCTCCGTGAGATCCGGCTACGGTCCCTCACCGAGTCCCCGGAGGCCTTCGCGGCCAAGCTGACCGACGAGCAGGCATTCGACGAGGACTTCTGGCGGCTGCGGCTGCGGCGGTCGGCCCGGCTCATCGCCGAGCTCGATGGCCAGCAGCTCGGTGTGGTCTGCCTGGGCCAGGCGCACAACGACGAGGGGGAGATCCCTGAAGTGGCCGAGATCTTCGGGCTGTGGGTGGCCCCCGAGGCCCGGGGCACGGGCGTCGCGACCGAGCTGATGAAGGCCGCGGCGGCGCAGGCCGCCGGTAGCGGCAGGTCGCACGTCGCCTACTGGGTGGGCGTCGAGAACTTCCGCGGGGTGGCCTTCGCCAGCGGGATGGGCTTCCGCCCCACCGACTTCCGGCGACCGATGCGGCTGCCCGACGGCACCGACCTCGACGAGATCGAGATCGCGATGATCCTGCCGTTGGGCGGCGACCGGGGCACGCCCTCCCACCTCTGAGCGCCAGCGTCTGGCCTTGAGGAGGCAGGTGAGGTCGCCCTCAGCGACCCGACGTCCGACGCCACCGTCGACGAGGGCGGTGCGGCCGCACGACCGACGACCATTGCCCGAGATCAAAAAGTATTTACACCCCTAAACCTACCCAGTGATAAGGGGTAATGGTCGTCGGGAGTGCCCCGGCCTTCACGAGGATGCCGGCGCGCGGGCGCGGGGGCGGGCGTGTGGACCGAGGGCTCGTGCTCGTGCCTCACAGGCCACCCGAAGTCGGCACCACCCCCAGCCCCGCCAGGCGACACGCCCATGGGCGCAGTGGCGGGCAGACGGGGATCGTCGCTACTTCAGCGGGGCGCTGACCCCGGCGGTGAGCAGGTCGGCGAGGGCGCGGTAGGCCCGGGCGTCGTCGAGGCCGGTCGCCTCGCCGATGGCCCCTGAGTTGATCGCCTCCATGACCTGACCGGCGACCGCTCCGACGAAGGTTGCATCGACGCCGCGGCGGGTGCTGCTCTCGCGCACCAGCTCACGCACCCGGCCGGCCGCGATCGCGGTGTTGCGGGAGTAGATCTCCCGGGCCGGGGCGAAGGCGTCGAGGTCGGTGAAGAAGGCCGGCGACGCTGGGGCGAGCTCGTCGGAGATCGCGAGCAGGTAGCTGCCCAGACGCTTCTCGGCCCGGGTGGTCGCGGCGAGCCGGTCCTCGACGCGCGTCGTGGCTCGGCGGAAGAAGGCTCGCACGACGGTGACGATCAGCTGCTCCTTGCTGGGCGCGATGGCGTAGAGCGTCGACTTCGAGCAACGCAGCCTGGCGGCGATGGCATTGAGGTTCATGACGCGGAAGCCTTCACTCAGGAAGAGGTCGACCAGGGCGTCGAGGAGCGCTGCGGTGCGCGGGCTGGGCGCCGTTCCTGCAGAAGCGGGCCTGGTCGGGGGCCTGCTCGACGTCTGGGAGGCGTTCGGAGGCATGCGTGAGACAGTACCAGAGAGGGGTCTGGGGTACAGTGCTCCGTACTATCCCGTTCCCCTCCCGGAAGGTCACCATGCCCGCCGACCGCTTCCTGCCCACCGACGAGGCTCACGACCTCATCGCGCTCACCCGCGAGATCGTCGACAAGGAGCTGCGGCCGCACGTCGACCAGGCCGAGCGCACGGCGACCTTCCCGCGTGAGGTCTTCCGCACGCTGGGTCGGGCCGGGCTGCTGGGGCTGCCCTACCCCGAGGAGGTCGGAGGTGGTGGGCAGCCCTACGAGGTCTATCTCCAGGTGATCGAGGAGATCGCCTCGGCCTGGGCGAGCGTCGGCGTGGGCGCGAGCGTGCACGCGCTTTCGTGCTTCGGTCTCTTCACGGCAGGGACCCACGATCAGCAGCAGCGCTGGTTGCCCGAGATGCTGGCCGGCGACCTCCTGGGCGCCTACTGCCTGTCCGAGGCCCATGCTGGCTCGGACCCAGCAGCCATGCGCACCAAAGCCGTTCGTCAGGGCGACGACTACGTCATCACCGGCACCAAGGCCTGGGTCACCCACGGCGGCGAGGCCGACTTCTACAAGGTGATGGCCCGCACCGCAGACACCGGTGGGCGCGGCATCACCTGCTTCCTCGTGCCTGCCGACAGCCCGGGTCTGACCGCTGACACCCCCGAGGACAAGATGGGGCTCATGGGTTCGACCACCACCTCGATGCTCTTCGACGGCGTGCGGGTGCCGGTGGAGCGCCGGCTGGGTGACGAGGGCCAGGGGCTGCCGATCGCCCTGGCCGGCCTGGATGCCGGGCGGCTCGGCATCGCTGCTGTCGCCACGGGGGTCGCGCAGGGCGCCCTCGACGTCGCGGTGCGCTACGCCAAGGAGCGCGAGACCTTCGGCAAGCGGATCATCGACCACCAGGGCCTCGGTTTCCTGCTCGCCGACATGGCCGCCGCGGTCGACTCGTCGCGGGCCACCTACCTGGCGGCGGCGAGGCTGCGTGACGCCGGGCGCCCGTTCGCCCGCGCTGCGTCGGTGGCCAAGCTGGTCGCCACCGACAACGCGATGAAGGTGACGACCGACGCCGTGCAGGTGCTCGGCGGCGCCGGATACACCAAGGACTTCCCGGTCGAGCGCTACATGCGCGAGACGAAGGTCATGCAGATCTTCGAGGGCACCAACCAGATCCAGCGGCTGGTCATCAGCCGCCACCTCGCCACCCAAGGAGCCTGAGCATGGACCTGTCCCAGACCGCCGCGATCGTCACGGGTGGGGCGTCCGGTCTCGGCGCCGCGACCGCCGCCGCCCTCGTCGAGCGAGGGGCGCTGGTCTACGCCCTCGACCTCCCGTCCGCGGTGGAGGCGGCCCCCGAGGTCGCCGGGGTGACGTACGTCGCCACCGACGTCACCTCCGAGGCCGAGGTCCGCACCGCCGTGGCCATCGCGGCTGACGGT
This sequence comes from Actinomycetales bacterium, assembly GCA_038230235.1. Classification (GTDB taxonomy): domain Bacteria; phylum Actinomycetota; class Actinomycetes; order Actinomycetales; family Dermatophilaceae; genus Lapillicoccus. The sequence continues at coordinate 16,088 of JBBRNQ010000034.1, read as the reverse complement.
GGCGTGCCGCTGCGCACGGTCGTGAGCTGCGCCGGGATCGGGCCGAGCATGCGCATCCTCGGCCGGAAGGGCGTGCACGACCTCGCCCTCTTCGCCAAGGTCGTCCAGGTCAACCTCGTCGGCACCTTCACCGTCATGGCGGTGGCGGCCGAGGCCATCGCGCAGACCGACGCCGACGCCGACGGGCAGCGCGGCGTGGTCGTCAACACGGCGTCGATCGCGGCCTTCGACGGCCAGGTGGGTCAGGCGGCCTACGCCTCCAGCAAGGGTGGCGTCGTCGGCCTCACCCTGCCGGCCGCCCGCGACCTCGCGCAGTACGGGATCCGCGTCTGCACCATCGCCCCCGGCATCGTCGACACCCCGATGCTCGCCACGGTGAGCGACGAGTTCCGCGCCGGCCTCGCCGCGGGGGTCCCCTTCCCCTCCAGGCTGGCCCGTCCCGAGGAGTACGCCCGCATGGTGACCATGGTCATCGAGCACGACTACCTCAACGGCGAGACCATCCGCATGGACGGCGCCCTGCGCATGGCCCCCCGCTGACCCCAGCCCTCACCAACGCCTGGGGGCGGGTTAGGGCGGGGCGGGTCAGGCTCGGAGGCGGGCCAGGGTCATCAGGACCAGCGCGGCGGTCCAGCCCAGGGGGGCGACGGAGGCCGGTCGCCCGTCCCAGAGCACCTTCTCGGGAAACGACCCGGCCCCGGTGCGGTGGTCGTCGAGCCACCCGAGCACCCGGTAGGCGTCGCCCGAGCGACCGCACCCGGCGTGGGCCAGGCCCAGCAGCGCGGTCTCCGGGGTCCAGCTGATACCGTCGTCCGTCCACCCCGCGCCCGGCGCCACGCCCCCGGCCGGGCGCCGCATCCGGGCCTCGCTGCGGGCGACCGCGTCGGCGAGACCGGGAGGAGCCGACGCGACGTACGGCGGGGCGAGGATCGCGAGGGCCGCGTCGGGGTCGTCGGCCCCGAGGTGCCTCGGATACCCCTGCGGTCCGTAGGCGGCCGCCACCACCTGCCCGAGCGACGTCGCCGCAGAGGTGGCTCGCTCGGCGGCCGCCGACAGGTCGAGACGACGCAGAACCGTTGCAGCAGAATGGAGTCCGACGACCAGGGGGGCGACGGTGCCGAGCGTCAGACGTCGCTCCGGCACCTCCCAGTAGTCCGGTGACGGGGCCGGCAGCCGCGACCCCGAGGCGGTGAGGCCGAGCACGAGGTCGACGCCCCGCTCGACCATGGGGCGAAGGGCGGCGGCGAGCGTCATCCCCGCGTTCCCCGGGGTGGCCGACACGGCGGTGGACGCGGCCCAGATCGCCCACCCGGTGCCGTCGAGCTGGCGCCGCCGGGTGTCGGGCGGCCCCGAGCCGTCGGGTCGGTAGCGGGCCTCGAACCACCCGTCGTCGCGCTGCACGTCGGCCAGGAAGAGCGCGATCCGCCGGGCCTCGTCGACGTGCCCCGTCGCGGTGAAGGCCGCCGCGGCGTGCGACGAGTCGCGCGGCCACACGTAGCGCCACGACGACGACCAGCCGGCCACGTGCTCTCCGCCGGGCACGGTCAGCACCCGCAGGTCGAGCAGGGCCGCCCGGGCCAGCCGCCCCCAGCGGTCGTCGGCCAGCACCCACGTGGCGGAGCCGTCCAGCCACGCGCGCTCGGCCTCGACGAGCTCGTCGGCGGATCTCGCCGACCGCAGCACCCTCGTCCCGGGCAGCACGTCGCCCTGCCGCCCGACGCCCACCACGACGGGTGAGCCGGGCGCCTCGAGGGCGACCGTCTCGCCGTACAGGGGCACGCTGACGGTGTGCGAGCCCGACCACCGGTCGACGCCGAGCGCGGCTCCGGCGGCCAGGACGGCTCCGACGCCGGACGCCCGCATCACCGCGCGTCGACTGGGGTCCCCTTCACTCACCGGCAGATCATCCCATCGCCCCCACGGCGCAGGTCGGGCTTCCGCCGGCCCCGGTGGCTACGGCCGCCCGGCGAGCCGCTCGACGAGCTCGCCCGGGCCGCTGACGATCAGCTCGTGGTGGGTGCCGATCTTGGTCTGCGCCGTGGCGTAGCTGAAGGGCTCACCGGGTGCCTTCACGCCGACCACCGTCACGCCGTACTTGCTGCGCAAGGCGCTCTGCTCGAGGGTGAAGCCGACCGTCTCGGCCGGCGGGGTCATCCGCACGATGACGAAGTCGTCGTCGAACTCGAGGTAGTCGAGCATCCGTCCGTTGACCAGGTGGGCCGTGCGGATGCCGGACTCGCCCTCGGGGAAGATCACCTTGTGCACCCCGATGCGCGTGAGGATCCGCCCGTGCTCGGGTGACATCGCCTTGGCCCAGATGCGCTCGACACCGGCGTCGACGAGGTTGGCCGCAGCCAGGACGGACGCCTCGATCGAGGAGCCGATGGCGACGACCGCGATGCGGGTCCCCGTGCCGCGGGCGGCCACGGCGATCGACGGCAGGGTGGCGTCCTTCGTGATGACCTTGTCCACGCGGCCCACGAAGGCCTCGGCCACGACGGGGTCCTTCTCGACGACCGTCACGGGGTGCCCCAGCTCGGCGAGCTCGAGGGCGCACGCGGTGCCGAAACGGCCCAGGCCGATGACCAGGACAGGGTCGGCGAACAGCTTGTTGCGGGCCATGGAGAGGAACTCCTTCGTCGGGACGGTAGCGTCATCATCATGCCAACGCAGGCGCTGGTGGTCTGGGACCCGACCTTCACCCGATACGACTTCGGGTCCGGTCATCCGATGTCGCCCGTACGACTCGACCTCACCGCCCGGCTGTGCGACGCCTTCGGGCTCTTCGACCTGCCCGGCGTACGGCGCCACGACCCCGCCGTGCCGGAGGACGCCGTGCTGACGACCGTGCACGACCCGGCTTACGTCGCAGCCATCAAGGACCTCTCGGGGCACCCGCAGGACGCCAACGGTGGCTGGGGGATCGGCACCGAGGACGACCCCGCCTTCCCCGCGATGCACGACGCCAGCGCCCGCATCTGCGCGGGCACCCGCGACGTCTGCGAGGCCGTATGGAGCGGCGAGGCCGAGCACGGGGTCAACTTCTGTGGCGGGCTGCACCACGCCATGCCCGCGAAGGCGTCCGGCTTCTGCATCTACAACGACATCGGGGTGGGCATCCAGTGGCTGCTCGACCACGGCGCCGAGCGGGTCGCCTACGTCGACGTCGACGTGCACCACGGAGACGGCGTCGAGCGCATCTTCTGGGACGACCCGCGGGTGATGACCATCTCCATCCACGAGACGGGCCGCGCGCTCTTCCCCGGCACGGGGTTCGCCACCGACATCGGCGGGCCGAGTGCCACCGGGGAGACGGTCAACGTCTCGCTGCCTCCCGGGACCGGTGACGCCGGCTGGCTGCGCGCCTTCCACGCGACCGTCGGGCCGCTGCTGCGGGCGTTCCGACCGCAGGTCCTGGTCTCCCAGCACGGCTGCGACACGCACGCCCACGACCCGCTCGCCCACCTCGCGCTCTCGGTCGATGCTCAGGTCGCGGCGGCGGAGGAGCTGCACCGCCTCGCCCACAGCCTGTGCGACGGGCGCTGGGTGGCGCTCGGCGGCGGTGGCTACGAGGTCGTCGACGTCGTCCCCCGCGCGTGGACCCACCTCACCGCGATCGCCGCGCACCAGCCGATCCCCCTGACGACGCCGGTGCCGCAGGAGTGGCGTGACCACGTGCAGCGGGTCACCGGCCGCCCCGGTCCGCTGCGGATGGGCGACCGGCCGGTCGACGCCGGGCCGCTGTGGTGGCGCTCGTGGGACCTCGGCTACGACCCCGACGACGCGATCGACCGCGCCGTCATGGGCACCCGGCAGGCCGTCTTCCCGCTGCACGGGCTCGACGTCTACTTCGACTGAGGTGCGACCAGGAGGCGCGAAGTCGGCTGCGGCTCGCAGGGCTCCGTACGGCGTGTCGGCTTGCGCTCCGGGGTCTCAGCGCACTCACCACTTCCCCACAGGTCACACCAGCCTCTAGAGTGAGGGCGCGGCACGGGTGGCTCCTCCGCCGGAGGGGAAGTCGGCGACCGCCGGAAGACGAGAGATCGAGGTCCATAGATGTCCACTGAGCGTCAGCTCGCCGAGGTGCGGTTCCTGACCGTCGCCGAGGTTGCCTCGATCATGAGGGTCTCGAAGATGACGGTCTACCGTCTCGTGCACGCGGGTGACCTGCCCGCCGCGCGGGTCGGGCGCTCCTTCCGGGTCCCGGAGGACGCGGTGCACACCTACCTCGAGTCGTCCTTCGTCGACACGGCCTGAGACCTCGCGCCACCCTCTCCCCACCCCGACCCCATGGCCCGGGTTTGGGTCCTCCGGGGCGGTGGCGGTAACCTCCACCAAGAACTGATCGGCGTTGCGTCACATCCTCGTGTCCCCGTCGAGTCACGACACCGACACGAACTCCCGCAACGCAAGGACACCTTATGGGCTCAGTGATCAAGAAGCGCCGCAAGCGGATGGCGAAGAAGAAGCACCGCAAGCTGCTGCGCAAGACGCGCCACCAGCGTCGCAACAAGAAGTGACGCGTCACCACAGCGTGACGACCGTCTGACGACGAGCCGGCCAGGACCCCAGGGGTCCGGGTCGGCTCGCCTCAGCTGCCGGGTCGTCCGGCCCGTGAGCACGAGGGAGCCCGTATGGAGTCACCGCCCGAGGCCCCGCCGGCCCGTGATCCGGAGGTCCGGTACGAGACCGTCGACGGCGTCGCCGTCCTCACCCTCGACGCCCCCTCGCGACGCAACGCCCTCACGGTGGCGATGGCCCACGAGCTCGTCGCGGCGGTCGACCGCGCCGAGGCCGACCCGCAGGTCGGGGCGCTCGTCGTCACCGGCGGGGCGCACTTCTGCGCCGGCGCCGACCGGTCGGTGCTCGCCGCGGCCGGCGCCGACCCGGTGCGCGACGACCACTACGTCGCGCTGGGCGCCGTCTACGACGCCTTCACCCGGGTCGGCACGGTCGGGCTGCCGACCATCGCCGCCGTGCGGGGCGCCGCGGTCGGCGCCGGGCTCAACCTCGCCCTCGCCACCGACCTGCGCCTCGTGTCGCACACGGCGCGACTCCTGCCCGGCTTCATCCAGGCCGGCCGGCGGGCGGGTGAGGAGGCACCGCGCGGCATCCACCCGGGAGGGGGCCACTTCACCCTCCTCCAGCGGGTCGGGGGCCGCGAAACCGCTGCCGCCATGGGCCTGTTCGCCGAGGAGGTCGACGGCGACCGGGCCGTGGCACTGGGGATGGCGTGGGCCGCCTACGACGACGACGTGGTGCTCGAGTCGGCCCTGGCGCTCGCGGGCCGGGTCGCCCGCGACCCCCAGCTGGCGCGCAGGATGGTCGCGAGCTTCCGCCGCGAGACCGCACCCGGCGGGCTTCCCTGGGAGGTGGCCGTCGAGCTCGAGCGCTCGCCGCAGATGTGGTCTCTGCGACGTCGGCACGACTCCTCCGGGATGCACCGTTAGGCTCTGCGGGGACAGGCTCACGAAGTTGACGCACCGAGCCACTTCACGACGACCCGCATCAGGGAGGTGCCAGTGGCCTCAGTCGTTCTCGTCACGGGGGTTTCGCGTTTCATGGGGGGCGCGGTCAGCCAGGCCCTGAGCCACGACCCGTCCATCGAGCGCATCATCGGGGTCGACGTCATCCCACCGCCGCACTCGATCGGCCGGGCCGAGTTCGTGCGCGCCGACATCCGCAACCCGATGATCGGCAAGATCATCTCGCAGGCCGAGGTCGACACGGTCGTGCACATGAACGTCATCGCCACCCCGGTGACCGCGGGTGGGCGGGTCTCCCAGAAGGAGATCAACGTCATCGGCACCATGCAGCTGCTGGCTGCGTGCCAGAAGGCCAGCAGCCTCGAGCGACTCGTCGTCAAGTCGTCGGCCACCGTCTACGGCTCGACACCGCGTGACCCGGCGATGTTCACCGAGGACATGGTGCCCAAGTCGATGCCCCGGGCGGGGTTCGGTCGCGACTCGGCCGAGGTCGAGGGCTACGTGCGCGGCTTCAGCCGCCGGCGACCCGAGGTCGGCGTGGCCATGCTGCGCTTCGCCAACATCATCGGCCCCGGCATCCGGACCGAGCTCACCGACTACTTCACGCTGCCGGTCATCCCCGTGCCCTTCGGCTTCGACGCCCGCCTGCAGTTCGTGCACGAGGCCGACGCGACCTCGGCCCTCATGGCGGCGACCATCGCCGCCGAGCCCTGCGGCATCGTCAACATCGCCGGCGACGGCGTGATCAGCGTGCTGCAGGCCGCGGCCCTCGTCGGACGACCGGTGCTGCCGCTGCCCTTCGCGGCCGCCGGGCTCGTCGGGGGGTTGGTCAAGCGGCTCGGCCGCGCCGACTTCTCCGCCGACCAGATGGAGTTCCTGGCCCACGGACGGGGCCTGGACACCGCCCGGATGCGCCGGGTCCTCGGTTTCGAGCCGGCCTACACCAGCCGCCAGGCCTTCACCGACTTCGCCGACCACGTCGGGGGCCCCCTGCCCGGCTCCGAGCTCGTGGGGCACGCGGCGTCGAGCGCGGTCGGGTCGGCGGCGGCCGTGCTGTCGCACGCGCTGTCTGCGGGACCGTCCGTCGCCCTCCCCGTCGCCCTGCCCGGTGCCCACCCCAGCGCCCCGTCCACCGCCCCGTCCCCGGGAGGGCCGAACTGATGGCGACCAAGCGTGCGGCGGCGTCCGCGAGCTCGACGCCCCGATCCTCCCCGGCCAGTGCGGCCCGACGCGACCCCCTCGCGGCCGGCACCCGCCGCGCAACGGGCGAGCGCAAGCGCCGGACCCGCACCCCGCTGCTGCCGGCGGCGCTTGCGACGCCGGAGCAGCCGGCGGAGGCACCAGCAGGCACACCAGGACGGACACCGGTCGAGGTGCCGGCGACGAAGCCCGTGCCGGTGACAGCCGAGGTGCCCGCCCCGGCGTCGTACGAGGCGTCGTACGAGGGGCTGCTCGACACCGTCGCGCCTGCTCCCGCCCCCGACCGCGCCCCTGTGGCTGCCGCGGGGGTGGACCCCGGCCTGGTCGACCACGACCCGGTCGGGATGGACGTCGTCACCGACGTCACCGACGTCACCGACGACGACCCATCGAGCCTGCGGCCGCGCCCCACCGCCCGGTCGAGCACCACGCAGGAGGCAGGCCGCGCTCCCGCCCGTCGCCGCAAGCACCGGCCGCACCCGTCCCCGGGCATGTCGACCCCGTCGGTGGGGGCCTTGCGCCGCAGCGGCACCAGGGTCGACCTGCAGGGCCGCACCGAGGACGGACCGAACGTCTCCAGCGGGTCGGGTGCCGCGGCGAGCCGGGCCGCTGTCCGGGGTGCCGCGGCGAGCCGGGCCGCTGTCCGCCGCTCGCTGCGGGTCGTGCCCGACCTCGACCGGCCGTCCCTCGCGTCAGGTGAGGGCCCCGTGCGTGCGGTCGAGGCCGAGGGTGCGGACGGCGTCGTGCCACCCCGTCCCGTGCCGGTCGCGGGCACGATCCGGCCGGGCATCGAGGACCTCGTCCAGGCCGCCGTGGCGGCGCTGCGCACCGTCGCCTCCGCCAGCGGGGTCGCCCCCGAGGACGTCGAGCACCAGGTGGCCTCCACCCTCGCGTTCCTGCGGCGCCGCCTGAGCGGTGACTTCGTCGTCGACGACTTCGGCTTCGACGCCGACTTCACCGACAGCGCGTTCCTGCCCCTGCTGCGACCCCTCTTCCGGAAGTGGTTCCGGGTCGAGGTCCGCGGCATCGAGAACCTCCCCGCCCGCGGCGGCGGCCTGGTCGTGGCCAACCACTCCGGGACCATCCCGATGGACTCGTTGATGACCCAGGTCGCCGTGCACGACGAGCACCCTGATCACCGACACCTGCGGATGCTCGGGGCCGACCTCGTCTTCTCGACCCCCGTGATGGGCCAGCTGGCCCGCAAGACCGGCTCCACCCTGGCCACCAACCCCGATGCCGAGCGGCTCCTGCGCGGGGGTGAGCTCGTCGGGGTGTGGCCCGAGGGCTTCAAGGGCGTCGGGAAGCCGTTCTCCGAGCGCTACAAGCTGCAACGCTTCGGCCGCGGCGGCTTCGTCTCCGCGGCGATCAGCGCCGGGGTGCCCATCATCCCGTGCTCGATCGTGGGAGCCGAGGAGATATACCCCCTGCTCGGCAACATGAAGGCGCTCGCGCGGCTGGTCGGCGCGCCGTACGCCCCCATCACCCCGACCTGGCCGCTGCTCGGGCCCCTGGGCCTGATCCCGCTGCCCAGCAAGTGGATCATCGAGTTCGGTGTGCCGGTGCAGACCGCTCACCTCGGGCCCGGTGCGGCCGACGACCCGATGCTCGTCTTCGACCTGACCGACCAGATCCGCGAGACCATCCAGCAGACCCTCTACTCGCTCCTCATGCAGCGCCGGTCGGTGTTCTTCTGACGTGGACCCGACCGGCCCGCCCCACCCCTCCAGCACCGGGCTACCGGTGCGGGTGGTCCTCGTCGGTCGCCCGGGCTGCCACCTGTGCGACGACGCCCGGGCGGTCGTGGCCGCTGTCACGTCCGACCTCGGGGTCGGCTGGGAAGAGCTCAGCATCGACGACGACCCCGCCCTGCGTGCGCGCTACGCCGACCAGATCCCGGTGACCCTGGTCGACGGGGTGCAGCACGACTTCTGGCGGGTGTCGGAGCCGCGACTGCGCGCCAGCCTGGCGAGAGCGGCACCCTAGGACCGGGACCGCTGGGGCAGGGGTGGTCGGCGGCCGGAAGCAGGCGGGCAGAGGCCCTTCGACCGGTGAGCCGCATCACACTCGAGGGTCGCGGCCCCCTCCCACGGACCGGTGGTGTCGTGGAGCACGACTGGTGCTACCGCGCAACTTTGTGCCGCCGTTCACAAACGCCTACGCTGGCCTGTGTTCGAGCGCTCCCGTCCTGCCCGGTCGCTCCCCACGGGGGCGTTCGGTCCCGCAGACAGTGAAAGGAGCCGGTGACCTCTGTCGATGTCCGCCGACCCCGCGATCCGTCGGGATATTCCCGATGCGACCGTTGCCCGGCTCCCGGAGTACCTCCGGGCGCTCAGCGACGTCGCTGCACGCGGTGTGTCCTCGGTGTCCTCCGAAGAGCTCGCCGCCACGGCGGGGGTCCGCTCCACCCAGCTCCGCAAGGATCTCAGCCACCTCGGGTCGTACGGCGTCCGGGGGGTCGGTTACGAGGTCGAGCACCTCGTGATGGAGATCTCGCGGACCCTCGGACTGACCCAGGACTGGCCGGTGGCCATCATCGGCATGGGCAACCTGGGCCGGGCCCTCGCGGCCTACAGCGGCTTCGCCACCGGCGGCTTCCACGTCGCGGCGCTCTTCGACGCAGACCCCGACCTGGTCGGCACCGTCATCCACGGTGTCACGGTCGGCCCGGTGACCCGGCTCGACGAGGTCATCGCGCAGCGACGCATCGGCATCGGCGTCATCGCGACGCCGGCCCCCTCGGCCCAGCAGGTCTGCGACCTGCTCGTCGCCGCGGGTGTGCGGTCGGTGCTGAACTTCGCGCCCATCGTGCTCACGGTGCCCGCCGACGTCGACGTGAGGCGGGTCGACCTCTCGACCGAGCTGCACGTCCTGGCCTTCCACGAGCAGCGCAAGAGCCAGGCCGACGGCGCCCAGGGCGTCGGTGGTCCCACTGGCCCGTCCGGCCCGGTTGCCGGCCCTGCCACCGCACTGGGGGTGGCCCAGTGAGCGTGCTCGTGATCGGGCTGTCGCACCGCACCGCACCGATGTCGCTGCTCGAGGCCGCCTCGTCGGCCGACCCCGCGCTGCTGGCAGGACGGGTGCGTCTCGGTGAGGCGATCGCCGAGACCGTGGTCGTGTCCACCTGCAACCGCCTCGAGGTGTATGCCGAGGCGGTCACCTTCCACGGCGCCGTCGCCACCATCGGCGAGGCGCTGGCCGACGCCGCCGGTGTCGACATCGGCGACCTCAGCGCGCACCTCTACGTGCACTACGAGGACCGCGCCGTCGCCCACGCCTACTCCGTCGCCTGCGGCCTCGACTCCATGGCGGTCGGCGAGGCCCAGGTGCTCGGCCAGCTGCGGGAGGCCCTGCGCGCGGCCCAGCAGGGGCGCACCGCCGGCCCCTCGCTCAACTCGCTCTTCCAGCAGGCCCTGCGGGTGGGCAAGCGCGCCCACAGCGAGACCGCGATCGACCTCGTGTCGCACTCGCTGGTCGAGGCCGGGCTCGATGCGGCCGTCGAGCAGGTGGGTGCGCTCACCGAGGCGCACGTGCTCGTCGTCGGAGCGGGCGGCATGAGCAGCCTGGCGGCGACCACGGTCGCGCGGCACGGCGCTGGCGCGCTGACGATCGTCAACCGCACCCCGGCCAAGAGCCGGCGCCTGGCCGAGGCCACCGGCGGCACCGCCCGCACGCTGGCCGAGCTCGACGACGCCCTGACGCTCGCCGACGTCGTCATCACCTCGACCGGGGCCCTCGGCCACCTCATCGGGGTCGACGCGGTGGCCCGTGCCGTCGCCGGCCGCGACGGTCGCCCGCTCGTGCTGCTCGACCTCGCGCTCCCGCGCGACGTCGACCCGGCGGCCGCCGACCTGCCGGGCGTGACGCTCGTCGGGCTCGACGATCTCGGCACCCGGCTCGCCGCCGCCGCCTCCTCCACCGTGCTGCCCGAGGTGCAGGCGGTGACCGACCTCGTGACGGCCGAGGTCGCGTCCTACCTCACGGGCCGGATGGTGCAGCAGTCGGTCGTGCCGACCCTCGCCGCCCTGCGCTCCCAGGCGCACGAGGTCGTCGACGGTGAGCTCGTGCGGCTCGACCAGAAGCTGCCCGACCTCGACGAGGCCACCCGGCGCGAGGTGCAGCGCACCGTGCACCGCATCGTCGAGAAGCTGCTGCACAAGCCGACCGTGCGCATCAAGGAGCTGAGCAGCGAGGGACACGGAGGCGACTACGCCGCCGCGCTGCGCGAGCTCTTCGACCTCGACCCGTACGACGTCGCCTCGGTGTCCGTCCCCTCCGGGCCGCCCACGGTCGAGCAGCTCTCGAAGTTCGGCAAGGTCGACCCGATCGGGAGGCCCGGCCCGGTGGCGTCGGCTGGTCAGGGCGGTCAGGGCGGTCAGGGCGGTCAGGGCGGTCGGGGCGGTCAGGGCGGTCGGGGCGGTCAGGGGTTCGCTTCGGATGAGGGGAGGGGCACGTGAGCGCCCCGACCTCCGAGGTGGTCGACGCCCCCACCGGCTCGTCCCCCGCCCGGACCCTGCGGCTCGGCACGCGTCGCAGCGCGCTCGCGACGACCCAGTCGTCGTGGGTCGCGCAGTGTCTGCGCGACCTGGGGCAGGAGGTCGAGCTGGTCGAGATCACCACGGCCGGAGACACCAGCCACGAGCCACTGACGGCCATCGGCGGCACCGGCGTCTTCGCCGCCGCGATCCGGCGGGCGCTCCTCGACGGCGAGATCGACCTCGCCGTCCACTCGCTCAAGGACCTGCCCACGCAGCCCGAGCCGGGGCTGGTCGTGGCGGCGACCCCGCAGCGCGAGGACGCGCGCGACGCGCTCGTCGCCCGTGACGGGCTGACCCTCGGTGAGCTGCCCGAGGGCGCCGTGGTCGGCACCGGTTCACCGCGGCGGGCGGCTCAGCTGCGGGCGCTCGGGCTGGGCCTCGACGTGCAGGCGGTACGCGGCAACGTCGACACCCGGATCGCGCTCGTCCACTCCGGACGCTGCGACGCCGTGGTCCTCGCCCGGGCCGGTCTGGCCCGGCTCGACCGGCTGTCCGAGGTGACCGAGACGCTCGACCCGCTGCAGGTCCTGCCCGCCCCCGGACAGGGTTCCCTCGCGGTCGAGTGCCGCAGCGACCGCACCGACCTCGTCGCGCTGCTCGCCCGGCTCGACCACCCCGACACCCGCGCCGCCGTGACCGCCGAGCGGGCGCTGCTGGCCGCCCTCGAAGCCGGGTGCACCGCGCCGGTCGGTGCGCTGGCCGAGGTCGTCGAGGGGGACGACGGCGTGGAGCTCTCGCTGCGGGCCTTCGTCGGCTCCGAGGACGGCTCCGTCGAGCTCCGTCGCTCGGCGGTGGGTCCGCTCGACGACCCCGTCGGCATCGGTCGACGCCTCGCGGCGGTGCTCCTCGAGGACGGCGCCGCCGAGCTCACCGGCGTCACCGACTCCATACCGGCGTCACCGACCCCATCACCACCATCACCACCGGGTGCCCGACCACTCGGGCTGCCGGACGGCACGCCGTCCGGTGGCAGCCCTCGAGACGACTACCCCGCCACCCCCCGACACCTCCCGGAGCAGGCCCAGTGAGCCCCACCACCGCCACACCCCGCCGCGGCAGCCGCCCCGGCCGCGTCGCCTTCGTCGGCGCCGGCCCGGGCGACCCCGGTCTCGTCACCCTGCGCGCCCGCGACCAGCTCGCCGCCGCCGACGTCGTCGTCATCGACCAGGTCAACCGCGACGACATGGTGCTGCGCCACGCGCGGCCCGACGTCGAGATCATCGACGCCGGCCACGGCGAGCACGGCGAGGAGCTGACCCGCGCCTCACGGGCCAAGATCCTCGTGCGGGCCGCCAAGGCCGTCGGTGAGCAGGGCCTCGTCGTCCGGCTCATGGACGGCGACCCGGCGATGTTCAACGGTCTCGCCGAGGAGGCGCTGGCGCTGCGCAAGGCCGACATCCGCTTCGAGGTCGTGCCGGGCGTCAGCGCGGTCACCGCCGTGCCGACGTATGCCGGGGTGCCCCTCACGTCGAAGAGCGCCACCGCCGTGCACGTCGTCGACGCGAGCGACACCCACCACGACTGGGCGCCCGACGTGCCCGACCACGTCACCGTGGTGCTGCTCGGGCTGCCGTTGACGCTGGGCTCGGCCCTCGCCTCGCTGCTCGCGGCGGGTCGCTCGCCGCAGACCCCGGTCGCCCTGACCGAACGAGGCACGACGACCTCGCAGACCACCCACGTCAGCACGCTCGGCGAGGTCGCGACCCTGCTGCGCGGGGCGGCCGTGCAGTTCCCATCGCTGGCTGTCGTCGGCTCGACGGTGTCGCTGCGCGACGAGCTGTCGTGGTTCGAGACCAAGCCGCTCTTCGGCTGGACCGTGCTGGTGCCCCGGACGAAGGACCAGGCGGGCGCCACGGTGGAGCGGCTGGCGTCGTACGGCGCCCGGGCCGACGTGGTGCCGACGATCTCGGTCGAGCCGCCGCGCACCCCCCAGCAGATGGAGCGGGCGGTCAAGGGCCTGGTCACCGGTCGCTACGAGTGGGTCGGCTTCACGTCGGCCAACGCGGTGCGGGCCGTGCGCGAGAAGTTCGACGAGTTCGGGCTCGACGCGCGGGCCTTCTCGGGCCTGAAGATCGCCGCCGTCGGCGGGGTCACCGCCGAGGCCCTGCGCGCGTGGGGCATCGTGCCCGACCTCGTGCCGAGTGGCGAGCAGTCGGCCGCCGGGCTGCTGGCCGAGTGGCCGGACTTCGACGCGCTGCTCGACCCGATCAACCGGGTCTTCCTGCCGCGCGCCGACATCGCCACCGACACCCTCGTCGCGGGGCTGCAGGAGATGGGCTGGGAGGTCGACGACGTCACCGCCTACCGCACGGTCCGTGCTGCTCCGCCGGCCGCCTCGGTGCGCGACGCCATCAAGACCGGCAAGTTCGACGCCGTCGTCTTCACCTCGAGCTCGACGGTGCGCAACCTCGTCGGCATCGCCGGCAAGCCGCACCCGTCGACCGTCGTCGCGGCCATCGGACCGGCCACGGCGAAGACCGCCGAGGAGCACGGCCTGCGGGTCGACGTGCTCGCCCCCGACGCGTCGTCCGACTCGCTCGTCGACGCCCTGGCTGCTCACGGTCTGGGCCTCGCGGTCGCCGCTCGTGAGGCAGGCGAACCGGTGCGACGACCGAGCGACAGGAAGCCCACGTCGAGGCGACGGGCCAAGTAGTGGGTGCGGGCGGGTCGTCGTACGAGCCGGGTCGGGGGCCGGTGATCCGGCCCCGGCGGCTGCGTCAGTCGCCGGCGGTGCGGGCCATGGTCGCGGAGACGCGGCTGCATCCGCGCGACTTCATCCTGCCCGTCTTCGTCAAGGAGGGCGCCTCCTCGCCCGTGGCCATCACGAGCATGCCGGGTGTGGTGCAGCACTCGCTCGACTCGCTGGTCGAGACCGCTCGCGAGTGCGTCGCGGCCGGCATCGGCGGGATGATGGTCTTCGGCGTGCCGCTCGAGGCGGGCAAGGACGCGGTCGGCTCCGGTGCGACCGACGACGACGGCATCCTCAACGTCGCCCTGCGGCGGGTGCGGGAGGCGTGCGGAGACGACCTGGTGCTCATGGCCGACCTGTGCCTCGACGAGTTCACCGACCACGGCCACTGCGGGGTGGTCGACTCGCGTGGGCGGGTGGACAACGACGCGACGCTCGAGCGGTATGCCGAGATGGCCGTGGCGCAGGCCCGTGCCGGTGCGCACGTGGTCGGGCCGAGCGGGATGATGGACGGTCAGGTCGTTGTGGTGCGGTCGGCGCTCGACGCGGAGGGCTTCGAGGACGTCATCGTGCTGGCCTACGCGGCGAAGTACGCCTCCGGGTTCTACGGGCCGTTCCGCGAGGCCGTCGAGTCGTCGCTCGAGGGCGACCGCTCGACCTACCAGCAGGACCCGGCCAACCTCACCGAGGCGCTGCGCGAGATCCGGCTCGACCTCGACGAGGGCGCCGACCTCGTCATGGTCAAGCCCGGCCTGCCCTACCTCGACGTCATCGCGGCGGCGCGCGAGATCGCCGACGTGCCGGTCGCGGCCTACCAGATCTCGGGGGAGTACTCCATGATCGAGGCCGCCGCGGCCCACGGCTGGATCGACCGCAAGCGCTGCGCCCTCGAGGCCCTGACGTCGATCAAGCGCGCCGGCGCCCAGGTGATCCTCACCTACTACGCGCTGGAAGCCGCCGCCTGGCTCACCCCCTGACCCACCCGCCCGCGCGCCGCCCGCCCTCCATACCGACCTGTTGCGGTGGGACCCGCGAATGAAGCCCAGTCCGTCCCGCCCCCAAACGTCCGCTTGTTGCCGCTGAGGTGACCTTTCAAGGGCTGTTTCGGGCTCAGAAGGGCACTTCGACGGCAACAAGGCGTCTGGTATGGAGCGTGACGGGGGAGGCGCGAGAGGCGTGAGGGTCAGGAACGGGCGTGGGGGCGGGTGCGGAGCACCGGTTCGTCGACCGCAGCCCGCCAGGCGTGACGTGAGCGCTCGTGGCTGACGAGGCGTCCGCGGAAGGTGCGACGGGCGATGGCCCAGGTCGTGCGCACCCGGTCGGCCCGCACGCTGACGGTCTCACGCGGTGACCAGCGCACGACGTCGAGGCCGAGGTCGTGCAGGCGGTCCTCGCGGCGCTTCTCGGCGATCAGAGCCCGAGCGACCGCCTTGGCGGCGGCATCGTCGGGATCCAGCTTGTCGAGGTACTTGCTGTCACCGTCCGCTTCGCCGACCACGCCCTCCTCGCGCCACAGTCCGTCCACCCGGGCGACGAATCGATCGCGTGCGTCGAGAACCGTCACCTGGTGCTCGGGTACCCGCACACCGGCGATCCACAGCTGGGTGAAGCTCACCGACTCGAACCAGCTCTCCCGCACGGGGTCGAGCAGCCACAGCCCACAGTCGACGTCCGTGACATGGGGCCATCCCTTCTGACGGGCCCTCTCGCGAGACAGTGCGGCCAGGCTCACCAGGCCCCGGCCCACCGCGGCGTCTGCGATGGCCACCCCGTCGGCCAGCGGCAGGGTCCGCAGGCAGTCGACCACGGTGCGAGGGACGTCCGTCACCGCCATTCCCGAGGTCGTGAGGACCGCCTCGACCGGCAGGGCGCCCGGCTCGAGCCGGGCGATCCCGCCGCCAGCCGTGCCGAGGCTCCGCTGGGTGGTGAGCGCGACCCACTCCGGGGGATGCGGTGGGAGGGGGAGACCGTGCACCGCCGCCGCGGTGTGGTGGCTGACCACCGCCCACGGACGCTGCCACAGGGCCACCTGCGCAAGCAGGACCTGACGGTCGCTGGACCGGGCGGCACTCCATACGGTCGCGTCGACGAAGCAGCCGGGAGCCACCCGCCGCACCCAACCGGCGCCGACAGCCCGGCGCATGACCTTGGGGCTGAGCCCGACCCTGGAGGCCT
>JBBRNQ010000033.1:0-41129 GCA_038230235.1 Actinomycetales bacterium | reverse complement strand
GCCCCGCGAGGTCAGCGTCCCGGTGGCCGGGTCGTAGGCGTCGATGAAGTTCTGCAGGTCGGCGGGCACGACGGCCGAGATCTTCTCCAGGGCCGCCTTCTGCTTGGCCAGGGTGGCCGCGGTGGCCTGCAGCCCGTTGACGTCCGCCGTGATCGACGAACGGTTGTCGCGGATGAAGCCCTGCACCTGGGCCAGGGCCTGGCTGAGCTGGCTGACGGCCCTCGCGTAGTCCTGACGGTCCTTCGCGAGGTAGCCCGACACCGAGGCGAGCTGGCTGTTGATGGTGGTGACCCCCGCGTCGCTCTGCACCAGGGTCGCGTTGAAGGTGTCGAGGTTCGAGACCGTGCCGAAGAGGTCGCTCTGGGAGTTGTCGAGGGTCGCGGCGGCCTTGCCGAACTCCGTGATCGAGGTGTTGATCTGCGAGCCGTTGCCCTTGAGGTTCTTGGCTGCCGTGGTCAGCAGGCGCGAGAGCGAGCCGTTGGAGTTCGCTCCGTCGGGCCCCAGGGCGGTGGTGATCTTCTGCAGGCCCGCGTAGATCTCGTCGAGCTCGACGGGCGTCTTGGTGCGGTCGACGGGGATCGTGCTCCCGCTGGCCATCGTCGGTGCACCGCGCTTGGCGGGAACCAGCTGGATGTAGCGGTCGCTGACCACGCTCGGGGCGATCGCCACCGCCGTCGAGTCGGCAGCCACCCGCGTCGCGGAGTCGACGGTCATCGTCACCTTGACGGTCTGCCCCTGGGGCACGATCGTGTCGATCCGGCCGACCTTGACGCCCAGCATCCTCACGTCGGAACCGACGTAGACGCCGATGGCGGTGGGGAACACCGCGCTCACGGTGGTCGAGGACGCACCGGAACGGAGGACGGCGACGAGGCCGCCGGCGAGCAGGACGAGCAGGACCAGCCCTGCACCGAGGCCGCGCCTCACGGCGGTGCTCACGAGCCACCCCCCGGAGTCCCCTTGCGGGGCGTGCAGGTGCGTTGGGCTGTGGCATCGAGCAAGGGAGCTCCTGTCGCGTCGAAGAGACCGCAGATGTAGCCGTCCAACCAGCGACCGTTGCCGGTCGCGTCGGCGAGCTGGGAGTAGTACGGCGCGGCCAGGGTGATGGCGTCGTCGAGGTTCTTCTGGTTGCGGTCGAGGATCACCGTCACCGCGTGCAGCTTGTCGAGAGCGGGCTTCAGCTGCGCCTGGTTGTCGGTCACGAGCCCCTGTACCTGCTGGCTGAAGACCTGAGTGCCCTTGAGCAGGGCAGAGACGGCCTCACGGCGCTTCTGCAGCTCGGCGAGGAGCAGGTTGCCGTCCTGGATCAGGGCCTTCACCTGAGGGGCCCGCTGGTCGAGCGTGGCCGAGATCTGCCGTGTCCCGGCGAGGAGCCGGGCCAGCTCGGCATCGCGTGAGGCGATCGTCTTCGACAGGGCCGTGAGCCCCTGCAGGGCGGCACGCACCGACTGCGGCGTGTCGGCGAAGGCGGTCGACAGGGTGTCGAAGCTCTTGGCCATCTGCGCGGTGTCGATCTGCTCAACCCTCGTGGTCAGACCCTCGAAGGCCTGCTGGACGTCGAAGGGCGACGTCGTGCGCGAGGTGGGGATCGGCACCGACGGGTCGAGGGCTGCGCTCCCGAGGGGACTGATGGACACGAACTTCTGCCCGAGAGCGGTCCTGATCTTGATCGCCGCCGTGCTGGCGTTGCCGACCCACGCGTCCTTGACCTGGAAGTCGACGACGACGACGTCGTCCTCGAGGCCGATGTCGGAGACCTGCCCCACCTTGACCCCGGCGATCCGCACCTCGTTGCCGGTCTTGAGACCGGCCGCCTCGGTGAAGTAGGCCCGGTAGGTCGTGCCGCCACCGACGAAGGGCAGGCGGTTCGAGTAAAACACGAGGGCACCGAGGACGGCGATGGTCACGAGGCCGGCCACGGCGATGACGATCGGGTTGCGGGAGCCGAACGACCTCATCCCTGACACCTTGCCTCGACGGGCTTGACGCCGACCCCGCCGTAGTAGCCCTGCGGCACAGGGATCCGGCCGGTGACGGAGCACAGGTAGATGTTGATCCACGACCCGTAGCTCGTCGTCCGTCCCTGGGCGTCCAGCTTGAGGGGGAGCTTGGTGAAGAACGAGTCGAGCTGGGGCGACGACTGCGCCAACGTGCCCGACAGGTTGCCGAGGGACGCGATGGACGCCTTCAACGGGGCCCGCCCGTCCTTGAGGAGACCGCCGACGCTGGTGGTCAGCCCCCCGATGCTCGAGATGGCCTCACCGAGCTGGCCACGGTCCTGCGCGAGTCCGGACGTCAGCTGCTGGAGCGTCACCACCATGGCGGACAGCTGCTCGCTGCGGTCGTTGACCGTGGTGAGCACCTGGGTGAGGTTGGTGATGACCTCGCCGATCACCTTGTCCTTCTGGGCCAGGGTCTGGGTGAACGCGGCCGTCTGGCTGAGCAGGGTCTCGACCGTCCCGCCCTCCCCCTGGAAGACCTGGATGATCTCGTAGGAGAGCTTGTTGACGTCGTCGGGGTTGAGCGCCGTGAACAGGGGCTGGAAGCCGTTGAAGAGCACGGTGAGGTCGAGGGCCGGGCGCGTCCGGTCGAGGCCGATCGTCGACCCGACCGGCAGGCGGTCATCGGGTGAACCGGAGCCCTGGTCGAGCGCGACGTAGCGCTGCCCCACGAGGTTGCGGTAGCGCAGCAACGCGGTCACCGAGCTCGCCAGACGCACCGTCGGGTCGACACTCATCTCGACCTTGGCGATGCGCCGGTCCTGCACCGTCACGGAGGTGACCGTGCCGATCCGCACCCCGGCCATCCGCACGTCGTCACCCGGGTTGAGGCTCGTCGCGTCAGTGAAGAGCGCGGCGTACGAAGCCCCCCCACCGGACGACCCGTTGGCGATCACGACGGCGAGCACGGTGGTGGCCAGGACCGTCACGAGGATGAAGGCGAGGCTCTTGAGGACCGGGCCAGTGAGCGACCTCATCGGAGCGTCACCACCGATCCACGCAGGGCCGGGCCGAGGAGCAGGGAGCTGAAGGAGGGGAAGGCACCCGGGGCCACTCCCTCACTGGGAGCCACGAGCTCGGCGATCCAGGCGTTCTCCGCCGGTGAGTTGACCAGGCCCAGGCCGGCATCCGCTCCCGGCGTCACGACCGAGGCCCCCTGGGCCAGAGCCGCAGGTGCGTTGCGCACCGTCGTCGTCGAGCCGTCGGGCGCCACGACAGCGGTGCCGGTCGGCACGTACGGGCAGCGGGCAGCCCCGTCGGCACCCGGGACGACCGCGTCCTTGCCGCTGACGTACTTGCCCCGGGACGGCACGATCGTCATCGTGCCGTGCAGGCCCGGCTGGGAGGTCCCGGCGCCGAGGGCCTTGTCCATCCGCGGGATCAGCCCCGTGAGCGCGGTCAGCGTGCACGGGAACTCCGACGAGTAGCGCGCCGTCACGTCGAGGGCCGGGAGGCTGTCGCGCGAGAGCGCGATGATGGTGGAGGAGTTCTGGCCCACCCACCCACCGGTGGTGTTGGCCGACGAGATGACGTCTGTGTAGAGCTGGGCCAGCTGGGCCTTCTGGTCGACCTGGGTCTGGGCGAACGTCGTGAGGTCGTCGAGGGCGCTGAGCAGGTCGGGCGCCGCCGTGTTGTAGGTGTCGGCCACGGCGGCGAGCGCCGTCAGGTCGTCGGCGATCTTGGGCACGTCGGGGTTGAGCTTCTTGACGTAGGCGCCAAACTCGCTCAGCGAGGAGCCCAGGGTCCCGCCCCGGCCGCGCAGAGCGCCGGAGATCTCGCCCAGTGTCGAGGCGAGCTTCTCGGGTTGCACCGCCTGAAGCAGGGGCAGCAGGTCGTCCAGCGTCTTCTGCAGCTCGACACCGGCCGCGGAGCGGTCCTCGTGGATCTCCTGACCGCCCTCGATCGTGCCACCCGACCTCGCTCCGGTCGGCACCACGAGGCTGACGTACCGCTCACCGAAAAGCGTCTTGGGCAACAGCCGGGCCTCGACGTCGGCAGGAATCTGCGCTGACTGCGTCGGGTCGAGCTGCAGGGACAGGGCCGCCCCGGAGCCGGTGCTCGCGATCTCGGACACCCGTCCGACGAGCACGCCCCGCAGCTTGACGTCGGCTCCGCGCTGCAGCGCGTTGCCGGCGTTGGAGGTGAGGAGCGTGATCGGGACGGAGGGGGTGAAGGCCTTCGCATAGGCCAGCAGGCTGGCCGCGAGGAGCGCGCCGATGAGCACGAGGTACAGCAGCCCGGCGACGACGTCGCCCCGGCGCACACCAGCCGTCATCCCGCGATCCGCACCGTCGTCGTCGCGCCCCAGAGCGCGAGCGAGAGGAAGAAGTCGATGAGCGCCACCGTGACGATGCTGCGGCGCACCGCGGTGCCGACGGCCACGCCGACCCCGGCCGGCCCGCCCTCGGCAGTGAAGCCGTAATAGCAGTGGATCAAGATGATGAGCAGGGCGAAGGCCAGCACCTTGACGAACGAGAGCAGGATGTCGATCGGGGGCAGGAAGAGCTCGAAGTAGTGGTCGAACGTGCCCTCGGACTGGCCCTTGAAGACGACCGTCACGAGGCGCGAGCCGGCATACGAGGTCAGGAGACCCACAATGTAGAGCGGGATCACGGCGACGAAGCCGGCGATCATCCGGCAAGTCACCAGGTAGGGGACGGTGGCGACGCCCATGGCGTCGAGCGCGTCGATCTCCTCACTGATCCGCATCGCCCCCAGCTGGGCCGTGAAGCCGGAGCCGACGGTCGCCGCGAGTGCGAGGGCGGCCACGAGCGGGGCGATCTCGCGCGTGTTGAAGTAGGCGGAGATGAACCCGTTGAGGCTCGACGTGCCGATCTGGTCGAGCGCCGCGTAGCCCTGCAGGCCGACGACGGTGCCCGTGAAGAGGCTCATGGCCACCATGACGCCGATGGTGCCGCCGATGACGGCCAGGGCGCCCGAACCGAAGCTCACCTCGGCCAGGAGCCGCACGACCTCCTTGCGGTAGCGCCTGAGGGCCACCGGGGTCAGGGCGATGGCGCGCACGTAGAAGCGCACCTGGTCACCGAGTCCGGCGACCCAGCGCACCGGCGCGCCGGCGGCGGAGGCGAACAGCGACTCCGAGGCGGATGCTCTTTCGGGCTGGGGTGACCGCGCAGGTGGGGGGACCGCTGCGGGCTCGGGAGACGTCACGCTGGTCATGTCAGGTTCCCTTGGCCGGGACGACCTGGAGGTACAGGGTCGTGAGCACGAAGTTGACGAAGAAGAGGAGCAGGAAGGTGATGACCACCGACTGGTTCACCGCGTCACCGACACCCTTGGCTCCCGGTGCGGGGTGCAGACCCCGGTAGCAGGCGACGACCCCGGCGATGAAGCCGAACAGCAGCGCCTTCAGCTCACCGACGTAGAGGTCGGGCAGCTGGGCCAGGGCCGAGAAGCTGGCGAGGTACGCCCCCGGGGTCCCGCCCTGCATGACGACGTTGAAGAAGTAGCCACCGCAGACCCCGACCACCGACACCATGCCGTTGAGCAGCACCGCGACGCCCATGGAGGCCAGCACCCGTGGCACGACGAGGCGCTGCACTGGCGAGACCCCGAGCACCGTCATCGCGTCGATCTCCTCGCGGATGGTGCGCGCACCCAGGTCGGCGCAGATCGCCGCGCCCCCGGCGCCCGAGATCATCAGCGCCGTCACGATGGGGCTCGCCTGCTGGATCACCGCGAGCACGCTGGCCGCGCCGGTGAACGACTGGGCGCCGAGCTGGACGGTGAGGCTGCCCAGCTGGAGGGCGATGACCGCGCCAAAGGGGATGGAGACCAGGGCCGCCGGCAGGATCGACACCGACGCGATGA
This sequence comes from Actinomycetales bacterium, assembly GCA_038230235.1. Classification (GTDB taxonomy): domain Bacteria; phylum Actinomycetota; class Actinomycetes; order Actinomycetales; family Dermatophilaceae; genus Lapillicoccus. Next base: position 35,298 of record JBBRNQ010000033.1, on the reverse strand, counting down.
ACCAGAACTGCTGGATCAGCTCGCGCCACTGAAACGGTCGGGCGAAGGTGAGTCGGATCGAGTCGAGCCCGAGCGCGAAGAGCTCACCGGTCCCACGCAGGCCCCGCGTGAGCGGTCCACCGGGTGACGGGGGGTAGGGGACGTCGTCCTCGCCGAACGGCTCGGCGTCCAGACCGTAGGCGGTCACGAGGACAGGGCCCCCGCGCGCGCCATCGCGCCCCAGCGGGCGACCTCTTCGGTGGGTGCGGCGCTGAGGATCTCGGCTCGCTGCGACTCGGTGAGGGTATGGAGCAGCTCGGTCACCCGGCGGGCCCGGCGCTTCTCGCCCACGCGCTCGGGCTGCCCGGGCGTCGGCTTCATCTGGGGTACGAGCCCGCGGATGAGCTCCTCGTTGCCCTCGTCGATCGTCTCGGCCTCGAGCGCTGCCGTGGCGGCGTCCTTCTCCTCCGACATCCCGATGGGGCCGAGGCGACGACCGTTGAGGAACTGCTCCACCACGGGCACGTCGCAGGTGAGCATGACCTCGCGCGGCCCGAACATCACGAGCTGCCGGTTGAAGAGCATGCCGAGGTTGTCGGGCAGGCGACGGGCCAGCTCGATGTTGTGGGTGACGATCAGGATCGTCATGTCGAGCTCGGCGTTGAGGTCGATGAAGGTCTGCGCCAGGTACGAAGTGCGCACCGGGTCGAGACCCGAGTCGGGCTCGTCGACGAGGATGATCTCCGGCTCGAGGACGAGGGCCCGGGCCAGACCGGCGCGCTTGCGCATCCCACCCGAGATCTGACCGGGGAGCTTGTCACCGGCTCCGCCGAGGCCCACCAGCTCCATCTTGTCGCTGACGATGCGGCGGATCTCGGTCTCGGTCTTGCGCGTGTGCTCGCGCAGCGGGAAGGCGACGTTGTCGTAGAGGTTGAGCGACCCGAAGAGCGCGCCGTCCTGGAAGAGGACACCGAAGCGCTTGCGTACCTCCTGCAGGTCTTTCTCCTTGCAGGAGACGATGTCGACACCGTCGACGTGCACGAAGCCGCGCTCGGGCTTGATCAGCCCGATCAGCGTCTTCAGGAAGACCGACTTGCCCGTCCCGGACGGCCCCAGCAGCGCGCTGATCTCACCCGGAGGAAGGGTGAGGGTCACATCGCGCCAGATGTTCTGCCGCCCGAAGGACTTGGTCAGGTGCTCGACCTCGACCGTGGCCCCCATCAACCGCCTCCTCGCGAGTCGAGCGGCCTCGCGGCGTGAGGAGCCGCGAGTACCGAATCTCTCAGAAGAGTAGGGAGATGCCTCGGGTCGTGCAACGATTCGACAGTTAAGGTTACCGTTCGGTAGCAAACGCCAAGCATCCGGATGACCCCCGCGGGCGGCGTATGGTCAGGTGCACGACGTTACCGTCCAAGTCCCACGGTGGGACGTGGTGATCGGGGAGAGATCTGGAGGAGTCGATGACGACGGTTGCGCGGATTCCGCGAGAGGGCCACCCCCGTCGCCCAGCCCGCCCCGCACCCGTGGTGGCCGAGCGAGCGGCCCGCATCCGGCAGTGGTACGCCTCGATGCCCGAGGACGAGATGATCCGGCTCATGCACGACGTCGGGCAGCTGGTGCGTGACGTCGCCCCCGCCTTCACCGACCAGGCGGCGCGCCTGCCGGAGAGCGAGTCGGTCTCGGCCATCGTCGAGCGCGCCTTCGTCAGCTTCGTCAGCTACCTCGACAACCCGTCGGCGGCCGAGAACGAGATCGGCCCCCTCTTCGGCCGCATCGGGCGCCAGATGGCCAGCGACGGTGTCGAGATCGACACCATGCGTCGCGCCCTCGAGGAGGCCTCCACCCTGATCGTCGTACGGCTCGAGCACCTGCTCGACCGCTACCCGCTGTCGGCGTCGCTCGCGGTCCACCTCGTCTCGGTCGTCACCGGCTACCTCGCCCAGCTGCGCGACTACGTGCAGCACGGGCACGGGGTCGGCCGCCCCGACGAGGAGGGGTGGCGCCGCGACCGCGCCCTCGTCTTCCGGCTGCTGTCGACCGGGGCCACCGTCGAGAGCATCGCGGCCTTCACCGAGCGCACGGGCATCACCGTCGCGTCCCGCGTCATGACGGTCGTCGTGGTCGGGAGTCGCGAGCCGCTGCACAGCCTGCCGCCCCTCGAGGACTTGGCCTACCTGCCAGCCGGTGGCCCCCTCAGCGAGATGCTCCTCCCCGAGGCCGACCTCGCTGCGCTTACTGACGCCGCCGCCCACCTGCGAGGGGCGACGCGGCTGATCGTCGGGCCCGTGGTTCCCGCCTCCCGGGCCCGGGAGTCGTTCGCGGTCGCGCGCTCCGCCCGCGGCCACCTCGACTCGGGCGCCCTCCCCCGCACCCCGGTCCTGCGCTGCGACGAGTACCTCGTCGAGCTCATGCTCCTCAGCGACCACGTGAGCCTGTCGTCGCTCGTCGAGCGACGACTCGCCCCCCTGGCGCAGCTGCCCGAGCGCGACCGCGAGCAGTACGCCGCCGTCCTGTATGCCGTGCTGTCGACCGGGAAGTCCGTGCGGCAGCTCGCGCGTGACCTGCACTACCACCAGCAGACCCTCCAGTCGCGGGTCAACCGTCTCAAGGCCGTCTACGGCGACGACCTCGACGACCCCGACGCCCGCCTCGAGATCATGCTGGCCGTTCGGCACATCATGGCGTCGTCGGCTCGCTGATCGCCGGTTCGCGCGCAGAGCCCGCCTCCGAGCTGCCGAATCCAGGGTCAGTCGAAGCTGAGTTGTCGTGCCCGACGGGCGTCACCCGGGTCGGCAGACCCACGTGGCGTGTCCCGCTAGGGCGACCCGACCGGTGCCGGTGGGGGCAGGAGGGGAGGCGGCGCCGGTGGGAGGTTCGGAGTCCAGTCCGAGGGCACGGAGGGCACCTGGTTCGGTCCCGTTGGCTGCAGTTGCGGCTTGGCCTGCATGCACGTGAGGTCCGTCGTCGACTCCCGGAGGGTGCAGTCGACCTGTCCCTGGCCGAGTGAGCCCTGGAACAGGTGGATGGAGGTCTCGTTCCCGGAGAGTGCGTTGGTGAACACGGGTGTCAGGTCGTCGCCGCCGCCCCCCCGGCAGCCCGTGAAGGCCGGGACGCTCAGCGTGCCGTAGAGGTCACCGCCGAACGAGGGGCTGTAGAAGCCAGGCGGCGGAATGGCAACGGCTTGCTTACCGACCAGTGACATGGTCGAGGGTGTGATCGTGCGGCACGACGAACCCACATCGACGCGTCGTCCGTCGATGACCAGATCAGTGACCGTCAGGTTGAGGAGACCGGTGAGCCGGGTGTCGTAGACGACGTTGTGCGCCACGTCCTGGACGACGACCGTGGTCAGGGGAACGGGTGTTCCCGACGGGTTCTGGGCGGTCTCGTTCTCGCGCGGCTGAGACAGCTGCAACGTGACCTTGGCCGGCAGCATCCCGAAGGCCAAGGTGTTGATAGTCACCGCGGGCAACAGGCCGAACGCGGGGGTTCGGCCGTTCGGCGACTTGAGGTAGACGAAACCCTGAAAGGTCTGCAAGACGTTGTTACCGCCGATTACTCGGCCCTTGCGGTTGAAGACAGGCGTCTGCGTGGAGAGGTGCACGAGGTTGACGGCGGTGAGGCTGGTAGGCAGGCGGATAGCGACCTTCGCTCGCTTGGCGTCGCTCTGCCCTGTGGCGAAGGCAGAGTCTGCGGCCCCGGTCTGGATTTGCTCTGGGAATGGCTCGCGGCCCTGGAACAGAGGTGGGTCGAAGTCCTTCACCCGGTCATCAAGAATGAAGACCGGTAGACCGGCGGCCGGAGGGTTGGGCAAGACAGCCGAGGCCGAAGGAAGCAACCCTGCAGTAATGCCGGCTGTGGACGCGAGGGCGGTGAGGCCACGGACGGCAACGACTCGCCAAGACGGCCCACGCGGCGTCTTCGGTGACGGCCTGCCGGCCGGGTCAGAGCGGGTTCTGCGCTTCGCCAACACGGACCGTGACCTCCTCGGATCTCATGGCCATCCTGCGAGCCCCATGACGGGACCTCAGGCACACCTTTTCGCTGGGGACGCTGGACACGCCCGGGTAGGAGCGTAAGTCCACCGACCCATCGCGACAACCGCTTCGTTCCCCGGCCGTCCAGAGGCCGTCCATGTCCTTTCAGCCGAGCGATCCACAACGCCCGCTTTCGCGCAGGTGAACGCAGGGCAGGACGCCGGCCGGTGCAGCACGCCACCCGGGTCACCCTCACCCGGTCAGCCGGACCACCCGATTGGCCAGTCGTGCCGCCTTGGGCCCCAGGTCGGCAGACGTACACCTGTGCGTGAGCAGGTCCAGCGGTTTCGTCTACTTGTCAGGGTCTTGCAGGCAACTTCTGGGCAAAGCCCACCCTCCGGCAAGACGCGGTCTTATATTTCCCACCGGGCCCGCTGCCGGGCCCAGACAACGACGTTTGGAAGGACATCCCTATGTTCCGCAGCAGCACCCTGCTCCTGACCGTGGCCGCTGGCGCCTCAGTCGTGGCCCTCTCGGCCGCCCCCGCGATCGCCGCTCCCACCTACACCGTCAAGGCTGGTACCAAGACCGCTGGCACCACCACGTACACCGCCGCCACTACCGGCGCCTCGCCGCAGGTCAAGTTCGCAGCCAACGGCAACAACCTCAGCTGCACCTCCTCCACCGCGAAGGGCTCCGTCAAGCTCGGGTCCAAGCTGTCCGGTGTCGGCCTCGGCACCATCACCGGCACCACGTGGACCGGGTGCATCGGCCCGCTCAACCTTCCCGTGACGGTCACCCAGACAGGCACCTGGAGCATCAACGCCACCGGCACCACCACCACCGCCGGCGTCACTGCGGGCACCATCAGCGGCATCGCCGCCAACGTCAGCGTCAACCAGGGCGGCTGCAGCTTCACCGTCTCCGGGTCGGTCAAGTCCGCCCTGACCACCACCGCCACCAAGCAGCAGCTCAAGGTCAACCCCAGCCTCACCCTGACCCTCAGCAACGTCGTCGGCTGCTTCGGCCTGCTCGCCAACGGCAACAAGGCCAGCATCGCGGCTACGTACAACGTCAAGGCCGCCTCCGGCAAGCTCGCCATCTCCAACCCCTGACCGCACTCACCCGCATGCACTTCGCATGCACTTCGCAAGAACTGACCCAGGAGAACGACGTGACCCATAGGACGACCCACCGACGTCGTCCCGCCCTCCGGGTCGCGGCCGTCACCGCGGCGGGGGCTCTCGCCCTCGCCGCGGTGCCCGCCGCCGGAGCAGACGCAGCCCCCGGTGACCTCACCGTCACCTACGACGCCGTTGGCGTCACCCACATCGCCAAGCCGAACAACGACATCCCCATCGGGCCGACCACGCTCGTGACCACGGTCTCGGCCACCGGGGCCATCACGGGTTCGCTCGACCTCCCTCCCACCAAGACGACGTTCTCGGTCCTCGGGTTCATCCCCGTGTCAGCCACCGTGACCTTCATCCCCGTGGGGAAGGGCGGCGGGGTCACCGGGACGCTCAAGCCGGGCAAGGTGAGGACCAAGGCCAAGTTCATCCTCAGGCTCACCGACGTCACGGTTGCCGGCATCCCCGCCGGCGTCGGCACCACCTGCCAGAGCACCACCCCCGCGATCATCCCCATCGCCACCCCCGTGGGTGAGAAGTTCAGCATCATCGACGGTGGCAACCTCGCCGGCACCTACACCATCCCGCCGTTCGCGAACTGCGGCCTGACCACCAGCATCATCAACCTGCTGATCCCCGGCCCCGACAACACGCTGAAGATCACCATCAGCAACGGTCGGCTCGCCGGCTGACCTCCGGCGCCTCCCCGACGGCCCGTTCCCCCTGGGGTACGGGCCGTCTGCGCGCCCTGCTGCGGCCGGGGAGACCGATAGTGGAAGTTCGACCCCACGCGAGGCTGCGACACCGTAGATTCTGCTGATCGGGGCCACGACCACCCACCAAGGAGCGCGAATGTCGGTCGAGACCGAGCCGGATGTGGCTGCAGCAGAAGGAAAGGGCCTGAAGGCCGGAGCCCTCGGGCTGATGGGCAGCATCGTCGTCGGGGTGGCGTCGACCGCCCCGGCCTACAGTCTTGCCGCGAGCCTGGGCTACGTCGTCATCACCCAGAACGGCGACGGGATCGTGGGCGTCAAGGCCCCGCTGATCATGGTGCTCGCCTTCATCCCGATGTACATGATCGCCGTGGCCTACAGCGAGCTCAACAAGGCCGAGCCCGACTGCGGCACCACCTTCACCTGGGCGGCCCGCACCTTCGGCACCCGGGTGGGGTGGATGGGCGGGTGGGGCATCATCATCGCCGACGTCATCGTCATGGCGAACCTCGCCCAGATCGCGGGGTCGTACTCCTTCACCCTCGTCGGGCTCAGTGACCTCGCCGCCAGCACCTTCTGGTCGACCGTGGCGGGCATCGTGTGGATCGCGATCATGACCTACGTCTGCTACCGCGGCATCGAGGTCTCGGCCCGGATGCAGTACGCGCTGCTGGGTATCGAGGTCGTCGCCCTGGTCGCCTTCGCGCTCTTCGCGATCGTCAAGGTGTATGACGGCGACGCCCCCGCGGGACTGCGGCCCAGCTGGGACTGGCTGTCGCCCAGCGGGCTCTCCGGCACCGCGATCGTCACCTCCCTGCTCATCGCGGTCTTCATCTACTGGGGCTGGGACACCGCCGTGGCGACCAACGAGGAGACGGCCGACCCCGAGACGACCCCGGGTCGCGCCGCCGTGATCTCGACGGTCCTGCTGCTGCTCACCTACGCCCTCGTCTCGGTCGCCACCATCGCCTTCGCCGGGGTCGGCACCGACGGCATCGGCCTCGGCAACGCCGACAACGCCAGTGACGTCTTCGCCTCCATGGGCACGGAGGTCTTCGGGACGGGGAGCGTCGGCTGGATCATGGTCCACCTCCTCGCCATCTGCGTTTTGACGTCGGCGGCAGCCAGCACCCAGACCACCATCCTGCCCACCGCCCGCACCGCCCTGTCGATGGCGGTCTTCAAGGCGATCCCCGAGCGCTTCGCCCACATCCACCCCAGGTACCTCACCCCGACCAACGCCACCGTCTGGATGGGCGCGGTCTCCATCGTCTTCTACGTCGGCCTGACCCTCGTCAGCCAGGACATCCTCGGCGACACGATCGCCGCTGTCGGGCTGATGATCGCCTTCTACTACGGGCTCACGGGCTTCGCCTGCGTGTGGTTCTACCGGCACACCATGTGGGCCAAGCCGCGCGACATCCTCATGCAAGGGGTGATCCCGTTCCTGGGCGGGCTCATCCTGCTCGGCGCCTTCATCATCGCCGCCAAGTCCTAATTCGCGCCGGACTACGGATCCACGAGCATCGGCGGGGTCGGTGGCGTCTTCCTCCTCGGGGTGGGCTCACTCGCCCTCGGCGCCGTGCTCATGGTGGTGTGGAACGCCATCAACCCCGAGTACTTCGCCGGAACCACCCTGCCCCGGCGTTCCTCGGCCGACCTCGTGCTCGTCGGTGGCGGTGGCCGTCCTGTCGGCATCCGGCTGCCCGACTCCCTGGAGCGCACCGTGATCGCCTCCGACCTGTCGAACCTCCCCCCCGGGGGTACGGCGATCGACCCCCACACCGGCGCCGAGATCACCCGCCCGTCGCTGACGAAGCCGCGACCCCCGGACAGCGAGGGCTGACCCCGCGCGAGGGTCGGGTCAGCGGCGACGCACGACCCGGCCCTCGTCCCACACCGGCTCCGCGCTCTCGTAGACCGAGCCGTCGGCGCCGAGCACGAGGAAGCGATCGAACGAGCGGGCGAACCAGCGGTCGTGGGTGACCGCGACGACCGTGCCGTCGAAGGCCGTCAGGCCAGCCTCCAGCGCCTCCACCGAGTCGAGGTCGAGGTTGTCGGTGGGCTCGTCGAGCAGGAGCAGGGTCGCCCCCGACAGCTCGAGGAGCAGGATCTGGAAGCGCGCCTGCTGCCCGCCCGAGAGCGTCTCGAAGGTCTGCTCGGAGGCGTGAGCCAGCTCGTAGCGGTCGAGCGCGCGAGCCGCCTGCTCCCGCGGCTTGCCGTCCCGGTGCTCGTCGCCGCGGTGCAGCACCTCGAGCAGGGTGCGCCCGAGCAGCGACGGGTGCTCGTGGGTCTGCGCGAACCACCCGGGCCGCACGCGTGAGCCGAGGCGGACGACGCCGGTGTGGGCCACCGGCGTCGGCCGCACGTCTCCCACCGGCTGGTGCTCGACATCGGGATCGGAGCCGCCGGCGGCCAGCAGCCGCAGGAAGTGCGACTTGCCGGAGCCGTTGGAGCCGAGCACGGCCAGCCGCTCGCCGTACCAGACCTCGAGGTCGAAGGGCTTCATGAGACCGGTGAGCTCGAGCCGCTGCGCGACCACCGCGCGCTTGGCGGTGCGCCCGCCGGTCAGTCGCATGGTCACGTTCTGCTGCTGCGGGAGCGCCTCGGGCGGACCCGCGTCGACGAAGCGACGCAGCCGGGTCTGGGCCGCCTGGTAGCGGGCGGCCATGCTGTCGTTGTAGGCCGACTTGGTCTTGTACATGAGCACCAGGGCCTTGAGCTTGGCGTGCTCCTCGTCCCACCGCTTGCGCAGCTCCTCCAGCCGCGCGAAGCGGTCACGGCGCGCGTCGGCGTAGGTCTCGAACCGCCCGGGGTGCACCCACAGCGTCGACCCGGCCGCCCCCGGCTCGAGGGTCGCGACCCGGGTGGCGACCCGGCCCAGCAGCTCGCGGTCGTGGCTGACGAAGAGCACCGTCTTGGGCGAGGCGACGAGCTGCGCCTCGAGCCACTGCTTGCCCGGCACGTCGAGGTAGTTGTCCGGCTCGTCGAGCAGGAGCACCTCCTCGGGCCCGCGCAGCAGCGACTCGAGCACGAGCCGTTTCTGCTCACCACCCGAGAGCGTGGTGACCTTGCGCCACTGCGCCTGCTCGTACGGCACGCCCAGGGCGGCGATGGTGCACACGTCCCAGAGCGTCTCGGCCTCGTAGCCACCGGCGTCGCCCCAGTCGACGAGCGCCTGCGCATAGGCCATCTGCACGGCTTCGGTGTCGTGCTCCATCATGGCCAGCTCGGTGCGGTCGACCTCGTGCGCAGCCTTCCTGATCTTGTCCGTCGCCACCGTGAGCAGCAGGTCGCGCACGGTCGACTCGTCGCGCACCTGCCCGACGAACTGCCGCATCACCCCGAGGCCGCCGCTGCGGGTGACCGCTCCCTCGTCGGCCACCAGATCACCTGCGACGATGCGGCTCAGCGTCGTCTTGCCGGTGCCGTTCGGGCCGATGAGCGCGACCTTGGCTCCCTCCCCCACGCGCAGGGAGACCTCGGCGAGCAGCGGCCGCCCGTCAGGGAGGAAGTAGGAGACGGTATTGACGTCGACATGGCCCACGATCGACCAGTCTCACAGAGTCGGGGCCCTGCGCGCCGCCCATTTGCGTGGTGGAGCCCCGACGGCCCACCTCACGGCAGGAAGCGCACCGTCCGCGACTCCTGCGCGCGCAGCGCGACCTCGTCGTCGGGGGGGTAGGTGACCTCCTCGAGGCTCAGCCCGTGCGGTGGCATCACGATGACCGCCGGATGCCGCTGGCTGCCCTGCCGCACCCGCAACGGCCAGTCGACGCTCCGCTTCCCCTCCCCCACCGCGACCACCGACCCGACGAGGGCGCGCACCATCGAGTGGCAGAAGGCGTCGGCGACCACGGTGCCCTCGATGACCCCGTCGTCGAGACGCTCCCACGAGAAGTCCAGCAGGGTGCGCACCGTCGTCGCCCCCTTCCGAGGACGACAGAAGGCAGCAAAGTCCTTGAGCCCCAACAGGTTACGGCTCGCGGCGTGCATGAGCCCGACGTCGAGGTGGCGCCGCATGTGCAGCGTGTCGTGCCGTCGCAGGGGGTCCTTCGTGGCCCCTCCATCGGCGATGCGGTAGGAGTAGCGCCGCTGGGTCGCGGAGAAGCGAGCGTTGAAGCCGCGCGGGGCCAACGCGACCCGGCGTACGACGACATCGGCCGGCAGGATCCCGGTCAGCCGGCTCTGGGCGGACTGCTCGGGAGTGCGGACGGAGGGGCCGGGCAGCGTGGCCCAGGCCACCGGGTCGACGTCGGCGTGGGCAACCTGGCCACGCGCGTGCACGCCCGCGTCGGTGCGGCCGGCGACGGTGAGACGTACGGCGCCCTGCGCGCGCATGATGGTCGTGAGGGCCTGCGAGAGCACACCTTCCACCGTGCGCAGCGCCGGCTGCGCCGCCCAACCGGCGAACTCGGTGCCGTCGTAGGCGAGGTCGAGGCGCAGACGCACGGTCTCGGGCGTCGGCTTCATACGACCCAGCCTAGTGACGCTCAGGCGCGCTCCAGCACCCCACGCACGTACGCCGCCTGGCCCACGTGCTGGGTCACGTCACCGAGCACGCTGGCCAGGCGGGCGAGGAGGGTGACGGGCGGGTCCCAGCGCTCGTCGACGACGGCGTCCCACTGGTCGTCGGTGATCCTCTCGAGCACCTCGAGCGTCCGGGCGTGCACCGCCCGGTGGTAGTCAAGGAGGAAGCCGGCGTCCAGGCGCACGGTGGCGACCTCGTCGGACGACTGGCCGTAGCCCACCTCGTCGTCGCCGAGACCCAGGCCCGAGCGGGCCGCGAAACCCCCTGCGGTCCAGATCTGCTGGGACGGACCGTCCCACCCGAGGGCGGCCGCGGCGCCGGCGAGGTGGTGGTCCTGCACCCGCGTCAGGTGCCAGACCAACCAGCCGACCGGGTTGGCCTGCGCGTCGATGCGGGCGGCCAGCTGGTCGTGGTCCAGCCCGTCGACGGCGGCAGCGACGAGGTCGGGCATCCGGCCGAAGGTCTCACGGAAGACGTCTGCAGCATTCACCGGTGCACCATCTCACAACCGTCGACCGCACCACGACGCGAGCCTGCCGCACTATCCGACGACGACGACGCCCCGCCCGGTGACCCGGGCGGGGCGTCGTACGGTCGTGCTGACGGGGCTGCTCGGACTAGGCGCCGGCCTTGGTGAAGCCGGCTGCCTCGGCGGCCTCGGTCGTGGCGAACCAGACCTCGGGCACCGTCTGCTCGAACCACTGGCCGTCGGGCTCGTGGTACTTCATCGAGTCCTTGTTGCCCTTGATCGGGAAGCCCTCGGGAGCCGTGCCGTCGTCGTTGACGGGGGCCGAGCCCTCGCCGTACTCGCCGGCCAGGGGGGCCTGGTCCTGCGGGCCACCCTCCGACTCGGCGGCCGACTCGTCGACCTGGGCGTCACTCACGGCACTGACCTGGCTGACCTCGGTCGGGGCCGCGGGGGTCTCGGCGTCCCTGGCGGCACGCTTCGTCGCCGCCTCGGCCTCCTTGACCGTCGCCTTCTTGGCCGACATCGGCTCGCGGACGAGCTCGATCACGGCCATGGGAGCGTTGTCACCCTTGCGGGCACCGATCTTGGTGATACGGGTGTAGCCGCCGGGACGCAGCTCCATGTCGGGCGCGATCTCGGTGAAGAGACGGTGCACGACACCCTTGTCCTTGACGACCGTCATGACGCGGCGACGCGCATGCAGGTCACCGCGCTTGGCGAAGGTGATGAGGCGCTCGGCGAGCGGGCGCAGACGCTTGGCCTTGGCCTCGGTGGTCGTGATCTGGTCGTGCTCGAAGAGCGACGTCGCGAGGTTGGCCAGCATGAGCCGCTCGTGCGCCGGACCGCCACCGAGACGGGGACCCTTGGTAGGGGTAGGCATGGGTGTTCTCCTGTGTCAGGGGTGCGTTCAGTGGAAGTTCAGAGCTGCTCGTCCTCGGCGAGGGCGCGCCCGTCGTCCGCGGAGTCGAAGTCGTCGTACTCGTCGTTGTAGCTGTCGACGATGGCGCTCGGGTCGAACCCGGGCGGGCTGTCCTTCAGCGCGAGGCCCATCCCGACGAGCTTGGCCTTGACCTCGTCGATCGACTTCGCGCCGAAGTTGCGGATGTCGAGCAGGTCGGCCTCGCTGCGTCCGACGAGCTCACCCACGGTGTGGATGCCCTCGCGCTTGAGGCAGTTGTAGGACCGCACCGTGAGGTCGAGGTCCTCGATCGGCAGCGCCAGGTCGGCCGCCAGTGCGGCGTCGGTCGGCGACGGGCCCATGTCGATGCCCTCGGCCTCGACGTTGAGCTCGCGGACCAGGCCGAAGAGCTCGACGAGGGTCTTCCCCGCGGAGGCCATGGCGTCCCGCGGGGCCATCGAGCTCTTGGTCTCGACGTCGAGGATCAGCTTGTCGAAGTCGGTGCGCTGCTCGACGCGGGTGGCCTCGACGGAGTACTTGACCGCGAGGACCGGCGAGTAGATCGAGTCGACGGGGATACGGCCGATCTCGGCGTCGCCAGCCTTGTTCTGGGCGGCCGAGACGTAGCCGCGACCGCGCTCGACGGTCAGCTCCATCTCCATCTTGCCCTTGCTGTTGAGCGTGGCAATGTGCAGGTCGGGGTTGTGCACCTCGACGCCCGCCGGGGGCTGGATGTCGGCGGCCGTGATGTCGCCGGGGCCCTGCTTGCGCAGGTACATCACGATGGGCTCGTCGTGCTCCGAGGAGACCACGAGCGACTTGAGGTTGAGGATGATCTCGGTGACATCCTCCTTGCACCCCGGGATGGTCTGGAACTCGTGGAGGACCCCGTCGACGCGGATCGACGTGACCGCCGCCCCCGGGATGCTCGAGAGCAGGGTGCGACGCAGGGTGTTACCGAGCGTGTAGCCGAAGCCGGGCTCGAGGGGCTCGATGGTGAACCGGCTGCGGGAGTCGTTGACGATCTCCTCGGCAAGCACCGGACGCTGTGCGATGAGCACTGTGTTCTTCCTTCCCACGGGCGACCACTATTTGACGCCCGTGAAACCGGCCTCACGGCCAGCGGCCAACCTCCCAGCCACACCGATGAACGACGAAGTCGTTCACCGGTTGAGCGACGAAGGAGCTCAACCGGCCCAAGCCACCTCTGTACGTGGACTGGGCCGCGGATGGCGGCCACCGTGCCGTGAAGCACAGGTGACCACCACCCGAGTAAAGCTGCGCTCCCGAAAACAACCACGCGGGTAGTTGAGGGGGGCCGTTGGGGGGACGAAGTCCCCCCGACTAATTCTTGGAGTAGTACTCGATGATGAGCTGCTCGGTGAGGATCGTGGTGATCTGCGCCCGGATCGGGAGCTGGTGGATCATGATCTGCAGCGAGCCTTCGACGACCTGCATCCAGGCCGGGATGGGACGGTCGCCGAACGTCTGGCGAGCCAGCTCGATCGGGAACGTCTCGCGGCTCTGGGCGCGGACCGTGATGATGTCGTAGGCCTCGACCCGGTACGACGGGACGTCGACGCGGTGGCCGTTGACCTCGAAGTGGCCGTGGGTGACGAGCTGACGGGCGGCGCGACGCGTGCGGGCGAGGCCCGCGCGGTAGACGACGTTGTCGAGACGCGACTCGAGGATGATCAGCAGGTTGTCACCGGACTTGCCGGGACGGTTGGCCGCTTCCTTGTAGTAGCGGACGAACTGCTTCTCCATGACGCCGTAGGTGAAGCGGGCCTTCTGCTTCTCCTGGAGCTGGGTGAGGTACTCCTTCTCCTGGATCCGGCGACGGCCGTGCTGGCCGGGCGGGAAGGGACGGAGGTCGTAGTTCTTGTCGCCGCCGACGAGGTCGACCTTGAGGCGACGCGACTTCTTGGTGATGGGGCCGGTATACCGAGCCATAGCTGTCGTAACTCCTTGAGTCTTCTAGCCGGTCAGACGCGACGGCGCTTGGGCGGGCGGACACCGTTGTGCGGCGCGGGCGTGACGTCGTTGATCGCGCCGACCTCGAGGCCGGTGGCGGTGAGGGAGCGGATCGCGGTCTCCCGACCGGAGCCGGGACCCTTGACGAAGACGTCGACGCGCTTCATACCGTGCTCCATGGCGCGGCGGGCAGCGGCCTCAGCGGCCATCTGCGCGGCGAAGGGGGTCGACTTGCGCGAGCCCTTGAAACCGACCTGGCCGGCCGAGGCCCACGAGATGACGTTTCCGAGGGGGTCGGTGATCGAGATGATCGTGTTGTTGAACGTGCTCTTGATGTGAGCGTGCCCGTGGGCGACGTTCTTCTTCTCCTTGCGGCGGACCTTCTTGGCACCAGCCGCGGCGCGCTTCTGGGGAGGCATTACTTACCGACCTTCTTCTTACCGGCGACGGTGCGCTTCGGGCCCTTGCGGGTGCGCGCGTTGGTCTTCGTGCGCTGACCGCGCACAGGAAGGCCGCGGCGGTGACGCAGACCCTCGTAGGAGCCGATCTCGACCTTGCGGCGGATGTCGGCGGCAACCTCACGGCGGAGGTCACCCTCGATCTTGAAGTTGCCCTCGAGGTAGTCGCGCAGGGCGACCAGCTCGGTGTCGTTAAGGTCCTTCACGCGGGTGTCAGGGCTGATGCCCGTCGCGCCGAGCGCTTCTCTGGACCGGGTTCGACCCACACCGAAGATGTAGGTCAGGGCGACCTCGACGCGCTTGTCGCGCGGCAGGTCGACACCAACAAGACGTGCCATGGTGCTTCCTTTTCGTGTGCTTCGGAGGTCTGGAGCAGACACCGTTCCGGTGAACCGCGGTCCCTACTGGAAGGGAGCGATCCGGCCCGATGGGCCGACCGGTCCCCGGCCTCCGAAGCCGGGGGTGACATCCTGAGCCGACACGATGATGCGTGACGTGCTCAGGGGCCGGGTGCTGCGTGGGTACTGCGTTGCTACGTCGAATAACCGGGACGCGTGCGGGTGGTGCCTCTGCTCAGCCCTGGCGCTGCTTGTGGCGCAGGTTCTCGCAGATCACCATGACCCGACCATTGCGGCGGATCACCTTGCACTTGTCGCAGATCTTCTTGACGCTCGGCTGGACCTTCATCTGCCTGCTGTCCTCGATCTGGTCTGGTGGTGATGGGGTGCGTGCGGTGCTGCTCAGCGGTAGCGGAAGACGATACGGCCGCGGTCGAGGTCGTACGGCGAGAGCTCCACCACCACGCGGTCCTCAGGGAGGATCCGGATGTAGTGCTGACGCATCTTGCCCGAGATGTGGGCGAGCACCTTGTGTCCGTTGCTGAGCTCCACGCGGAACATCGCGTTCGGCAGAGCCTCGACAATCGTGCCCTCGATCTCGATGACACCGTCCTTCTTGGCCATGTCCTCCGTCAATCCGTTGAGTTGCGTTTGGTGCGTTGAGTGCGTGCTCATGACAAACCGTGGGGTGTCGGAGCACACGACACCCAACGGGCCATGCTACGGCAGCGCCCCGACGACGACCTAATCGTGCCAGCCGCCCTGGCCTTGACACCCGTGGTCAGAAGTGTTGCGGCGGGCGACGGCCCGGTCGCGAGCGCGGTGACGGCGCGCTAGTCACCGAGGGGCGCGTACGGGGCACCGAGCCGCTTGAGGTCGGCTTCCCCACCGTCGAGCGAGGTCAGCACCCACAGACCGGCTGCTGTGACCGCTACCGAGTTCTCCCAGTGCGCCGCCCTGGAGCCGTCGACCGTGACGACGGTCCAGTCGTCGGCGAGTACCCGGGTCTCCGGGCTCCCCCAGGTCACCATGGGCTCGATCGCGCCCGTGAAGCCGTCGCGGACCACCGGACCGTGGTCGCGCACGCCGTAGTTGGGGATCTGCGGGTCCTCGTGCATCGTGCGGCCGATGCCGTGCCCGACGTAGTCCTCGACGATGCCGTAGTCGTGGGCGTCGGCGCTGCCGGACGCCTCGATCGAGGCCTCGACGGCCTCTCCCACCTCGAACAGACGGTGGCCGACGGCGAGGGCGGCCACCCCCGCCCACATCGCCGCCTCGGTCGTGTCGACCAGCCGAAGATCGGCCGGTGCCGCTGCCGGGGCTCCCCCGACGACCAGGGAGACGGCCGCGTCGCCGTTCCAGCCGTTCACCTCAGCGCCGCAGTCGATGGACAGCAGGTCACCGTCCCCGAGCACCCGAGACCCCGGGATGCCGTGGACGACCTCCTCGTTGACGCTCGTGCACAGCGTGTGACGGTAGCCGGGCACCAGCTGGAAGTTGGGGATGCCGCCGTGGCTGCGGATGTGGTGCTCCGCGATGGCGTCGAGCTCGAGGGTGGTCATGCCCGCCCGAACCTCTCGCTGCAGCAGGGCGAGGGTCTCGCCCACCAACAGCCCCGCCCGCCGCATCAGCACGACCTGCTCCGGCGACTTCGACGGCGTCTGTCGTCGACCCAACCTCATGGTCGCCTGGGCCTGGCCGGCTGAGTGCGGGCCGGCATCAAGCCGCCGAGCCGCGCATCCCGTCGATGGCCGTCACGAGCCGTGACGTGACCTCATCGACCGCGCCCATGCCATCGACCTCGATCACGATGCCACGCTCTCCGTACGTGTGCAGCAGGGGCGCGGTCTCCTTGCGGTAGATGGCCTGGCGCTCGCGGATGACCTCTTCCGTGTCGTCGGAGCGACCGTCGGTCTGCGCCCGCTTCAGCAGTCGCTGGACCACGGCGTCCTCGTCGACCGTCAGCGAGATGACGGCGTCGACGGCCTTCCCGTCGGCCTCCAGCACGCCGTCGAGGAAGTCGACCTGACCCGAGGTGCGGGGGTAGCCGTCCAGCAGCCACCCGCCCGCGGCGTCGTCCCAGGTGAGCCGGTCGCGCACGATCTCGTTGGTCATCTCGTCAGGCACGTAGCCGCCCGCGCCGAGGATCGCCTCGACACGCTGCCCGAGCTCGGTCTTGTTCTTGATGTTGGCCCGGAAGATGTCCCCGGTCGAGATGGCGGGGATGGAGTACTGCTCGGCGATCTGGCTGGCCTGGGTGCCCTTGCCGGCACCCGGCGGACCCATGATGAGAAGACGCATCAGCGGAGGAACCCTTCGTAGTTGCGCTGCTGGAGCTGTGCTTGGATCTGCTTGACCGTCTCGAGCCCGACGCCGACGATGATGAGGATCGACGTGCCGCCGAAGGGGAAGCTCGCTGCGGCGTTGCCGCCGAACGCCTTGAGGGCGAGGAGAGGGATCAGGGAGATGACCGCGAGGTAGAGGGCACCCGGGACGGTGATGCGGGTGAGCACGTAGTCGAGGTACTCAGCCGTGGGTCGCCCGGCGCGGATACCCGGGATGAAGCCTCCGTACTTCTTCATGTTGTCGGAGACCTCGACCGGGTTGAACGTGATCGAGACGTAGAAGAACGTGAAGAAGAGGATCAGCAGCGTGTAGATGGCCATGTAGATCGGGTGGTCACCACGGGTGATGTTGGCCGAGATCCACGTCACCCACGCGGCGGGCGGCGTGCCGTTCTGCGGGGTGTTGAACTGCGAGATCAGGGCGGGCAGCGACAGCAGGGAGCTGGCGAAGATGACCGGGATGACGCCGGCCATGTTGACCTTGAGCGGGATGTAGGTCGAGCTGCCGCCGTACATCCGCCGCCCGACCTGCCGCTTGGCGTACTGCACGGGAACCCGCCGCTGGGACTGCTCGACGAAGATGACGGCGGCCATGATGAAGAAGCCCATGATGATGATGCCGATGAAGACGTCCCACCGGCCGTCGCGCTGCTGGATCTGCCAGAGCGAGCTCGGGAACCCGGAGGCGATCGAGGTGAAGATCAGGACCGACATCCCGTTGCCGATGCCGCGGTCAGTGAGGAGCTCGCCCAGCCACATGATCAGGCCGGTGCCGGCCGTGAGGGTGAGCACCATGATCACGATCGTGGTCGCACTCTGGTTGTCCATGATCGACGTGCACGAGGGTCCGAAGATCTGCTGCGGGTTGCGCGCGAAGGTGATCAGCGTCGAGCTCTGGAGCACGGCCAGGCCGATGGTGAGGTAGCGGGTGTACTGCGTGAGCTTGGTCTGGCCCGCCTGCCCCTCCTTCTTGAGGGCCTCGAAACGGGGGATCACCACGGTGAGCAGCTGCACGATGATGCTGGCCGTGATGTAGGGCATGATCCCGAGCGCGAAGATCGACAGCTGCAGGAGGGCGCCACCGCTGAAGAGGTTCGCGAGCCCGATGAATCCGGACGTCGGGTTGGCCGAGGCGACGCAGGCGTTGACCTTGGAGTAGTTGACCCCAGGGGTGGGTACCGCGGTACCCAGACGGTAGATGGCGATCACGAAGAGCGTGAACAGCAGCTTCTTGCGCAGGTCGGGCGTCTTGAACGCGCGAACGAAACCGGAAAGCAACAGATCCTCCTGGTGCCGCGGTTGCCGCGACGATGCCTGAGTGCGGGTGCGGGCGCCGAGAAGCGGCCCGTGCAACCCCGTGAGAATACCGTGCGGAGCCGGGTGCGGCGCACCGGTCCCACGAGACGTGCGGCCGGCGGCCCTCGAGAGGGCGCCGGCCGCACGGTGTGACGCGCCGAACGGCACGCAGAAGGAGTCAGAGGACGGTGACGGACCCGCCGGCAGCCTCGATCTTGCTCCGGGCCGAGGCCGAGAACTTGTGGACGGTCACGTTGACCGCCACGCCGAGGTCGCCGTCTCCGAGCACCTTGACGAGCTCGCCGTCACGCACGGCACCCCTGGCCACGAGGCTGTCCACGGTGACGTCGCCGCCATCGGGGAAGAGCGCCGTGATCCGGTCGAGGTTGACGACCTGGTAGACCTTGCGGAACGGGTTCTTGAAGCCACGCAGCTTGGGGAGCCGCATGTGCAGGGGCATCTGCCCGCCCTCGAACCCCTGGGGGACCTGGTAGCGGGCCTTGGTGCCCTTGGTGCCACGACCGGCGGTCTTGCCCTTGGAGCCCTCGCCACGGCCCACGCGGGTCTTGGCGGTCTTGGCTCCCGGGGCGGGACGCAGGTGGTGGACGCGAAGGGGAGCCGCCTCGCTCGAGGCGACCTTCTTGTCAGTGGTTTCAGCCATGTTCACTCAACTTCCTCGACGGCGACCAGGTGGACGACCGTCTTGACCATCCCGCGGATCTCGGGACGGTCCTCCTTGACGACGACGTCGCCGATGCGCTTGAGGCCGAGGGTGCGCAGCGTCTCACGCTGGTTGCGCTTGCCCCCGATCTCCGAACGGGTCTGGGTGACCTTGATCCTCGCCATCAGGCACCTGACCTGACCGCGTCGGCCTTCTCGGCCGCTGCCGCGGCCTGGGACCGCAGCATGGCGGCCGGCGCGACGTGCTCGAGGGGCAGCCCGCGACGGGCAGCGACCTCCTCGGGACGCTCCAGGCCCTTGAGGGCAGCCCGGGTGGCGTGGACGATGTTGATGGCGTTGGACGAGCCGAGCGACTTGCTGAGCACGTCGTGGATGCCTGCGCACTCCAGGACCGCGCGCACCGGACCGCCGGCGATGACACCGGTACCGGGGGCGGCGGGCTTCAGCATGACGACTCCGGCGGCAGCCTCACCCTGGACGGGGTGCGTGATGGTGCCACCGATGCGCGGGACCTTGAAGAAGTCCTTCTTGGCCTCCTCGACACCCTTGGCGATCGCCGCGGGCACCTCCTTGGCCTTGCCGTACCCGACACCGACCGTGCCGTCACCGTCGCCGACGACGACGAGGGCGGTGAAGCTGAAGCGACGCCCACCCTTGACGACCTTGGAGACACGGTTGATCGTGACGACGCGCTCGACGTACTGGCTCTTCTCGTCACGCGCGTCGCGACCGCGACCGCCGTCACGACGGTCACCTCCGCCGCGGGGTGCGCGCTCACCGGTGCCGGTGGCGCTGGCACCGGTGGTGCCTCGACGCTGGGGTCCGGGCATCAGATGTTCCTCATCTCAACTGTTGTGGGCTGGTGGATGGTCACAGCGAGAGCCCACCTTCACGTGCTCCGTCCGCGATCGCGGCGACGCGACCGTGGTACTTGTTGCCGCCGCGGTCGAAGACGACCGACTCGACGCCAGCCTGCTTGGCGCGTTCGGCCACGAGCTCGCCGACACGCTTGGCCTTGGCCGTCTTGTCGCCCTCGAACGAGCGCAGGTCAGCCTCCATCGTCGACGCCGAGGCGACGGTCTTGCCGACGGTGTCGTCGACGACCTGGACGAAGAGGTGACGGGTGCTGCGGGAGACGACGAGGCGGGGACGCTCGGTGGTGCCGCTGATCTTCTTGCGGCCACGCACCTGACGCCGGATGCGTGCATCGGCCTTGGTCTTACCGCGCTTGATGATGCCGTTGATGTTCGCCATGGCTTACTTACCGGCCTTTCCGACCTTGCGACGAATGTGCTCGCCGGCGTAGCGCACACCCTTGCCCTTGTACGGGTCGGGCTTGCGCAGCTTGCGGATGTTGGCGGCCACCTCGCCGACCTGCTGCTTGTCGATCCCCTGGACCGAGAACCGGGTGGGGTTCTCGACCGTGAAGGAGATGCCCTCGGGAGCGTCGACGGTGATGGAGTGGCTGTAGCCGAGCTGGAACTCGAGCGACTGCCCCTTGGCGGCGACGCGGTAACCCGTGCCGTGGATCTCCAGCCTCTTGACGTAGCCCTCGGTGACCCCCACGACCATGTTGTTGATCAGGGTGCGGGTGAGACCGTGCAGCGAGCGTGAGGCGCGCTCGTCGTTCGGACGGGTGACCGCGAGGGCGCCGTCGTCACCGCGGTCGACCGCGATGGGCATGGGCACGGTGAGCACCAGCTGGCCCTTGGGGCCCTTGACGTTGACGGCCTGGCCGTCGATCGTCACGTCGACCCCGGCGGGGACAGTGACGGGAAGTCTTCCGATACGCGACATGTCTTCTCCTCCCCTACCAGACGTAGGCGAGGACTTCCCCACCTACGCCCTTCTTGGCCGCCTGCTTGTCGGTCAGCAGCCCCGACGACGTCGAGATGATCGCGACGCCCAGCCCACCGAGCACTCGGGGCAGGTTCGTGGACTTGGCGTAGACGCGCAGGCCCGGCTTGGACACGCGACGCACGCCAGCGATGGATCGCTCACGGTTGGGACCGTACTTGAGGTCGATGCTCAGCGTGCGGCCGACTTCGGCGTCCTCGACCTTCCAGGAGGCGATGTAGCCCTCCGCCTGGAGGATCTCGGCGATGTGCGACTTGAGCTTCGAGTACGGCATGGAGACGTCGTCGTGGTGCGCCGAGTTGGCGTTCCTGACGCGGGTCAGCATGTCCGCAATCGGATCGGTCATGGTCATGGTGGGCCTTGGCCCTCTCTCACAACGGTTTCGCCCGGCTGCGCCGGCCGACCTGTTGTGTCAGGTACTGCGTGGGTGGTGAAAAGGGGACGCGACTACCAAGAGGACTTGGTCACGCCGGGGAGCTCGCCACGGTGGGCCATCTCCCGCAGGCAGATCCGGCACAGGCCGAACTTGCGGTAGACCGAGTGCGGACGGCCACACCGCTGGCAGCGGGTGTAGGCGCGGACCTTGAACTTGGGCTTGGCGTTCGCCTTGTTGATGAGGGCGGTCTTGGCCACGGGTCTCTCACATCTCCTTGAAGGGGAAGCCGAGAGCCTTCAGCAGCGCACGGCCCTCAGCGTCGTTCGTCGCGGTGGTGACGACGGTGATGTCCATACCCCGCACGCGGTCGATCCGGTCCTGGTCGATCTCGTGGAACATCGACTGCTCGTTGAGACCGAACGTGTAGTTGCCCTTGCCGTCGAACTGCTTCGGCGACAGGCCACGGAAGTCACGGATACGCGGGAGGGCGATCGTCACGAGACGGTCGAGGAACTCCCACATCCGGTCGCCGCGCAGCGTCGTGTGCGCGCCGATCGGCATACCCTCACGCAGCTTGAACTGCGCGATGGACTTGCGGGCCTTCGTGACGATGGGCTTCTGCCCGGTGATCGCCTCGAGGTCGCGGACGGCACCCTCGATGAGCTTGCTGTCCTTCGCGGCGTCACCGACTCCCATGTTGACGACGACCTTGACGACGCCGGGCACCTGCATGATGTTCGTATACGCGAACTGCTGGTGCAGGCCCGACTTGATCTCGTCCTGGTAGCGCGTCTTGAGCCGCGGCACGGCGACGGTGGTGGTGGTGGTCTCGCTCATCAGAGGTCCTTCCCGGAGCGGACGGCGACGCGGGTGCGCACGATCTTGCTGCGCCCGTCTCGCTCGACCGTCTCCATACGCGTCCTGATGCGGGTCGGCTTCTTGCTCTCGGGATCCACGATGGCCACGTTGCTCACGTGGATCGGGGCCTCGGTGTGGACGAGGCCACCGGTGCGCGAGCCACGGTCGGTCGCGCCGGCCTTGACGTGCTTGGTGACCCGTCCGATGCCCTCGACGAGCACCCGCTGGCGCTCGGGGTAGACCGCGATGACCTTGCCCTGCTTGCCCCGGTCGCCGCCGTTCTTCTGCGAGCGACCCGAGATGACCTGGACGAGGTCACCCTTCTTGATCTTCATCTTCGGCGTCGTGCTGGTAGCCATGTCAGAGCACCTCCGGCGCCAGCGAGATGATCTTCATGAACCGCTTGTCGCGCAGCTCGCGGCCCACAGGGCCGAAGATGCGGGTGCCACGAGGGTCACCATCGGCCTTGAGGATCACTGCGGCGTTCTCGTCGAACTTGATGTACGAGCCGTCCGGCCGGCGGCGCTCCTTGACGGTGCGCACGATGACGGCCTTGACGACGTCACCCGACTTGACGTTGCCACCGGGGATCGCGTCCTTGACCGTGGCCACGATGGTGTCGCCGATGCCGGCGTAGCGCCGACCCGACCCACCGAGCACACGGATGCAGAGGATCTCCTTGGCACCGGTGTTGTCGGCGACGCGCAGTCGCGTCTCCTGCTGGATCACTTCAAACCTCCGGTTCCGTCGGCTGCGCCGACCATCAGGCTTCCGTCGGCTGCGCCGACCATCGAGCCAGGACCGGCTGCGCCGGACTGCGCCTGCACCACGTGAAGAATGCTCGCTTCGCTCGGATTCTTCACTTGGCCTTCTCCAAAATCTGCACCACTCGCCAGCGCTTGGTGGCTGAGAGGGGGCGGGTCTCCATGATGAGCACGCGGTCGCCGACGGCGGCGTCGTTGGCCTCGTCGTGCGCCTTGACCTTGCTGCTGCGACGCAGGACCTTGCCGTAGAGCGCGTGCTTGACGCGGTCCTCGACCTCGACCACGACGGTCTTGTCCATCTTGTCGCTGACGACGTAGCCCTGCCGGGTCTTGCGGTCGTTACGGTCCGTGCCCGGCACGGTCTGCTGGGTGTTCTCGCTCATGCCTCGTCCTGCTCGTTGCTGGGCTCGTCGCCGGCGGCCTTGTCAGACTTCTTGGCCTTGTCAGCCTTCTTGGCCTTCTTCTCGGCCTTGGGGTCGACCTCGGTCACCTTGGGCTCGGCGGGTGCCGAGCCGATGCCGAGCTCGCGCTCGCGCATCTCGGTGTAGATCCGGGCGATGTCCTTCTTGACTGCCCGCAGGCGACCGTGGTTGTCGAGCTGACCGGTCGCGGACTGGAAGCGAAGGTTGAACAGCTCCTCCTTGGACTTGCGGAGCTCGTCGACCAGACGGTCGTCACCAAAGCTGCGCAGGGAGTCGGGGACGAGGTCCTGGGTTCCTACTGCCATCAGATGTCACCACCCTCACGGCGGACGAAGCGGCACTTCATGGGGAGCTTGTGCATGGCCAGGCGCATCGCCTCGCGGGCGACGGGCTCGGTGACACCGTTGACCTCGAACAGCATCCGACCGGGCTTGACGTTGGCGATCCACCACTCGGGCGAACCCTTACCGGAACCCATGCGGGTCTCGGCAGGCTTCTTGGTGAGCGGGCGGTCCGGGTAGATGTTGATCCACACCTTTCCACCACGCTTCATGTAGCGGGTCATGGCGATACGCGCGGACTCGATCTGCCGGTTCGTGACGTAGGCCGGCTCGAGCGCCTGGATGCCGTAGTCGCCGAACGCGATCGTGGTGCCACCCTTCGCAGCGCCCGAGCGTCCCGGGTGGTGCTGCTTGCGGTGCTTGACTCGACGGGGAATCAACATGGTCAGGCCTGCTCATTCGTCGGGGCGGCAGCCTCGGTCGCCGGCGCGGAGATGGTGTCGGCCGCGGGGGCGTCGCCCATCGGGGCCTCACGGTCGCGACGGGCACGGGTCGGACGCTCGGCACCCTCACGGCGGGGGCCGCGCGGGGGCCGGGGGGCCGTGGCCTGCTGCTGAGCGAGCTCGCGAGCAGTCACGTCACCCTTGTAGATCCACACCTTGACGCCGATGCGGCCAAACGGGGTGCGGGCCTCGTAGAAGCCGTAGTCGATGTTCGCGCGCAGGGTGTGCAGAGGCACACGACCCTCGCGGTAGAACTCCGAGCGGGACATCTCGGCGCCGCCGAGGCGACCCGAGCACTGCACCCGGATGCCCTTGGCCCCGGCGCGGGTGGCTGACTGCATGCCCTTGCGCATGGCCCGCCGGAACGTCACGCGGGCAGCGAGCTGCTCGGCGATGCCCTGGGCGACGAGCTGGGAGTCGATCTCGGGGTTCTTGACCTCGAGGATGTTGAGCTGCACCTGCTTGCCGGTGAGCTTCTCGAGCTCACCACGGATGCGGTCGGCCTCGGCGCCGCGGCGACCGATGACGATGCCGGGGCGGGCGGTGTGGATGTCGACACGGACGCGGTCACGGGTGCGCTCGATCTCCACGCGGGAGATGCCGGCGCGCTCCATGCCCTTCTCCATGAGCCTGCGGATCGCGACGTCCTCCTTGACGTAGTCGCGATAACGCTGACCCGCCTTGGTGCTGTCGGCGAACCATCGGCTCCTGTGCTCGGTCGTGATGCCGAGGCGGAACCCATACGGGTTGACCTTCTGACCCATCAGCGACCACCTCCCTTAGCTGCGGTCTTCGTACCCGGAGTGGTCTTCTCGGGCTGCGCGACGACCACGGTGATGTGGCTCGTGCGCTTGTTGATACGGCTGGCGCGACCCTGGGCACGGGGCCGGAAACGCTTCATCGTCGGACCTTCGTCGATGTACGCGGCCTGGATGACCAGGCTGCGCTCGTCGAAGGGCAGCGACTCGCGGTCGGCCTTGACCCTGGCGTTGGCGATGGCGCTCTCGAGCACCTTCTGGATCGGCTCGGACGCCGCCTGCGGGGCGAACATCAGCACCGACACCGCCTCCGAGGCACGCTTGCCCCGGATGAGGGCGATGACGCGTCGCGCCTTCTGCGGGGTGACCCGGACGTGGCGGGCCGAGGCACTCGCCTCCATCAGGATCTCCTTGTTGCTGGTCACGGTCGTGGCGGCCATCAGCGACGACGCCCCTTCTTGTCGTCCTTGACGTGACCCTTGAAGGTGCGCGTCGGGGCGAACTCACCGAGCTTGTGGCCGACCATCGACTCGGTCACGAAGACCGGGACGTGCTTGCGGCCGTCGTGGACGGCGAAGGTGTGGGTCAGCATGTCCGGACTGATGACCGAACGGCGTGACCAGGTCTTGATGACGTTCTTCGTGCCCCCATCGTTCTGGGCGTCCACCTTCTTCTGCAGGTGGTCGTCGATGAAGGGGCCCTTCTTCAGGCTGCGTGGCATTCCTCAGGCTCCTTTATCAGCGCTTCTTGCCAGTACGACGGCGACGGACGATGAACTTGTCGCTCGCCTTGTTGGGACGGCGGGTGCGTCCCTCTGCTTGACCCCACGGGCTGACCGGGTGGCGACCACCGGAGGTCTTGCCCTCTCCACCACCGTGTGGGTGGTCGACCGGGTTCATGGCGACACCACGCACGGTCGGGCGCTTGCCCTTCCAGCGCATGCGGCCGGCCTTGCCCCAGTTGATGTTGCTCTGCTCGGCGTTGCCGACCTCACCGATGGTGGCGCGGCAGCGCAGGTCGACGTTGCGGATCTCGCCGGACGGCATACGCAGCTGGGCGTAGGGGCCGTCCTTGGCGACGAGCTGCACCTTCGCGCCGGCCGAGCGGGCGATCTTGGCGCCGCCACCCGGCTTGAGCTCGATGGCGTGGACCGTGGTGCCGACCGGGATGTTGCGCAGCGGGAGGGCGTTGCCGGGCTTGATGTCGGCGCCGGCGCCGTTCTCAATGCGGTCCCCCTGCTTGAGGCGGTTCGGCGCCAGGATGTAGCGCTTCTCGCCGTCGGCGTAGTGCAGGAGCGCGATCCGGGCCGTGCGGTTCGGGTCGTACTCGATGTGCGCGACCTTGGCCGGCACTCCGTCCTTGTCGTGGCGACGGAAGTCGATGAGACGGTAGGCGCGCTTGTGGCCGCCACCGATGTGGCGGGTCGTGATCCGGCCGGAGGCGTTGCGGCCGCCGCTCTTGGTGAGCGGGCGGACCAGCGACTTCTCTGGCGTGGTGCGCGTGATCTCGACGAAGTCGGCGACCGACGAGCCGCGACGGCCCGGTGTGGTCGGCTTGTACTTACGGATACCCATGGTGTGTTTCCCTTACGTCCTCGTCAGCAGCTCAGGCGGTGGCGCCGAAGATGTCGATGGAGCCTTCCCTGAGGGTGACGATCGCGCGCTTGGTGTCCTTGCGCTTGCCGAGCCCGAAGCGGGTACGGCGTGCCTTGCCCTTGCGGTTGAGCGTGTGGACCGAGTCGACCTTCACGTTGAAGATCTGCTCGATCGCGATCTTGATCTCGGTCTTGTTCGAGCGCGGGTCGACGATGAAGGTGTACTTCCCCTCGTCGAGCAGGCCGTACGACTTCTCCGAGACGACCGGGGCGATGAGGATGTCGCGCGGGTCCTTGATGTGGATGCTCACAGCGCGTCTCCTTGGGTCTTCGCGGTGACGGTCTCGACGAGCGCGTCGAAAGCGGCCTGGGTGAAGACGACGTCCTCGGCACAGAGCACGTCGTAGGTGTTGAGCTGGTCGACGAAGAGGGTGTGCACGTCCTGCAGGTTGCGTGCGCTCTTCCAGCCGGCCTCGTCGCCGCGCGCGAGCGCGACGAGCACGTTGCGGCGGTCGGTGACGCCGGCCAGGGTGGCGCGAGCCTCCCTCGCCGAGGGGGCCTCGCCGGCGAGCAGGCTGGCGACCACGTGGATGCGACCGTGGCGGGCCCGGTCGGACAGGGCACCGCGAAGCGCGGCGGCCTTCATCTTCTTGGGGGTCCGCTGCGAGTAGTCCCGCGGCTGCGGGCCGTGGACGACGCCACCGCCGGCGAACTGGGGGGCGCGGTTCGAGCCCTGACGGGCGCGGCCGGTGCCCTTCTGGCGGTAGGGCTTGGCCCCACCACCACGGACCTCACCGCGGGTCTTCGTCGAGTGCGTGCCCTGACGGGCGGCCGCGAGCTGGGCGACGACGACCTGGTGGATGAGAGGGATGTTGGTCTGCACGTCGAAGATCTCGGCGGGCAGCACGGGCGTGCTGGTCTGCGTGGACATGACGGTCTCAGACTCCCTTCGCGGCCGTGCGGACGAGGACGACCGCGCCACGGGGGCCGGGAACGGCACCCTTGACGAGCAGCAGCCCCTTGTCGCTGTCCACGGCGTGGATCGTGAGGTTCTGGGTGGTCTGGCGCACGCCGCCCATGCGACCGGCCATGCGCATGCCCTTGAACACGCGACCGGGGGTGGAGCACCCGCCGATGGAGCCGGGCTTGCGGTGGTTGCGGTGCGAGCCGTGGGAGGAGCTGACACCCTTGAAGTGGTGCCGCTTCATGACGCCGGCGAAGCCCTTGCCCTTGGTGGTGGCGCTGGCGTCGATCTTCTGGCCGGCCTCGAAGGTCTCGGCCGTGATCTCCTGACCGAGCGCGTAGTCCGCGAAGTCAGCCGTGCGCAGCTCGATGAGGTAGCGGCGGGGTGTCACGCCGGCCTTCTCGAAGTGGCCCTTCATGGGCTGGTTGACCTTGCGGGGGTCGATGTCGCCGTAGGCGATCTGCACCGCGCCGTAGCCGTCGGTCGCCGCGTCGCGCACCTGGGTGACGACGCAGGGCCCGGCCTGGATCACGGTGACGGGCACGAGGCGCCCGTTCTCGTCCCACACCTGGGTCATCCCGAGCTTGTGGCCCAGGACGCCCTTGACGTTCTTAGTGTCTGTAGTCATTGCGAGTCATCTCCCCCGATCAGAGCTTGATCTCGATGTTGACGTCCGCCGGCAGGTCGAGACGCATCAACGAGTCGACGGCCTTGGGCGTCGGGTCGATGATGTCGATGAGGCGCTTGTGCGTGCGCATCTCGAACTGCTCGCGGCTGTCCTTGTACTTGTGGGGCGACCGGATGACGACGAAGACGTTCTTCTCCGTGGGCAGCGGCACCGGGCCGACAACCGTCGCCCCAGCACGGGTCACCGTGTCAACGATCTTGCGCGCCGAGCTGTCGATGACCTCGTGGTCATACGACTTCAGTCGGATGCGGATCTTTTGTCCCGCCATCTGAGGTTGGTCTCTCTCTCGCCGTACATCTGCATGGTCACCCGGACTCCTGGCCTCCGACCCCCGCGGTCGGGTGTGTCGCACCCGTTCCGCGATCCCGCGCCGATTCCGTGAGGAAGGCGGCGCCGGGGTTGAACATCGAAGGCCCGGTCTCGACCGGGCGCTTGCGCTTCCCTGGGAGCCACACGAGGTGTCCCGTCCAGGGGCGGCGGGGGTGACATGGGTCAGCCCCGCGCGTCAAGCAACGTCCCCCAGTGTGCCAGAGGCCCCGCGTCTCGGCCAAATCCCGCCCCCCGCGGTCGGGCGCGCCGCCCCGGATGTCAGTCTCAGGGCGGGTATGGAGCCCCGCTGCCGCGTCACGCCGACCGTCACGCCGGGAGCGTCCCGGTCCGCGGGTCCCGGTCGGTCAGACAGTACGGCGCCCCCGTCGGGTCGTGCATCACCGTCCACCGGCGTCCGTACCCCACCACCATCGCCCCGAGGCCGACGTGCTCGACTGCCGTGACGGCACGGTCGGCGCAGGCCAGGTCGACGTGCATCCCCGCCGGACCGTGCACCTCGCCGAGTCGCTGCAGGAGCAGCCGCACCGGGGGCCCGGGCTGCCGCTCGTCATCACCGGCGGACGACTCGCTCCCCCACCCGGGTGCCCTGAGCACGCGGAACTCCGCCGCGCTGGCCGCGAGCAGGTCCCAGCCGGTGGCGGCCGCCCAGAACCCGCTCTCCGCCTCGAAGGCCGCGCCCGGCAGGTCGAGAGTCACCTGGTCAAGTCGACACGGCGGGTCGCCGACGGCCGGTGGCCGCCACCCGGGTCTCGGCTCGTCGTACGGCGTGAGGCAGAGCGGCAGGCCGGCGGGTGAGCGCAGCACCACGAGCCCGGGTTCCGTGCGGACCAGGGTGGCTCCGAGCGCCTGCAGGCGGGAGCTCTCCCCCGCCGGGTCGTCTGCCCTCAGGTCGAGGTGGCCCGTGTCGCGGGGGCCGGCGTGCTCGACGGCCTGCACGCGCACGTAGGCGTCGCCGGTGCTGGGCAGCAGGGTCGTGAAGGTGTGGCGTTCCCGCCACGGCGACAGGGCGCCACCCACGACCTGCGCCCAGAAGGACGCGGCCACGTCGACGTCGGCCCGCGGTCGGTCGAGGAACACGTCGACCCAGCGCGTCGTCATGGGTGGGTGGTCTGCGGTCAGGCGCCGGGCTGGCGCGGGCCGGACGGCATCGCGCAGGCGGGGGTGCCCCCCGGCAGGGCGTAGCGGTGGGCGGCCACCCACGCGTAGGCGCGCGCGGCGACCCACCTCACGCCCGGGAGGTCGAGCACCATCCCGGCCGGCCACCACCCGGGAGCACCGGCCCGCAGAGCCGCCGCCACGGCCGGTGCGCCGGACCTCACCCGGAGGTCTCCATACACGAACTGCACTGCGGCAGTGCACTGCTCGGCGGTCAGGCCCAGGGCAGCCAGGTCGAGCTGCTGCCAGGGGCGCACGGCGAACCGGCCGCGGCGGTCGACCACCCGCGGCACCAGACCGGCCGACGTCGTGCAGAAACCGCAGTCGCCATCGAAGACCAGGACCGGGGGCGTGTTCACGACACCAGCCTCCCACGAGGTGGGCCCGGCGGCCGGGCTGCGCAACCGGACGGGGGTGGCAGGGTGGAGGCGTGCTCAGCGATCCGGCCATCGACCTGCTCCTGCTGGACCTCGCGTCCCCCGACCCACGAGTGCGCGACGACACCGCCCTGCCCACCCTCGCGGACGCGGCGCTCGGTGGGGCTCTGACGCACGACCAGCTGGAGCGGGTCGGTGACGTGCTGGCCGCCCGACTCGATCACCCTGACGTCTGGGCCAGGTCCTTCGCGAGCCTGGCGCTCGGAGTGCTCGCCGACGCCGGGATCACCCGCCCCGGATGGGTGGACGCCGTGTGCCGCTGGTATCCCGCGGAGACCGACCTTCGCGGGCACGACCCCGACCTCGGGTGGCTGCACGCCGTCGCTCACGGAGCCGATGCCCTCGGTGCCTGGGCGCGGGCCCGGTCCGCCGACCCGCAGCGGCTGCTCGCGACCCTCGTGGCCCGCCTGCTGTCCCCCACCGACACCGTCTGGCGAGACCAGGAGGACGACCGGGTCGCGTACGCCGTGGCCACCGTGCTCACCGACCCCGCCCTCGACGAGGGGGCCGCGACGCGGTGGCTCGAGCCCGTGGCCGCCGTGCTGACCGTGGGCGAGCCCGGACCGGTGCCCGCGCAGGTGAGCAACACCCTGCGCACGCTGCGCAGCCTGACCGTCGCGCTCGAGCACGAGGTGGTGGTGCGGGGCGAGCCGACCACCGTGCCCCACCGGGACTCCGTACGGCGTGCTCTCGCGGCGGCCGTGCAGCCACCGACGGGCTGGATGTGGCGCTGACCGGGCTCAGGAGGGGGCGAGGAACGCTGCGAGGGCGGCGGCGTACATGGCAGGGTCGCGGGCGCCCATCAGCTCTCGGGCGCTGTGCATCGACAGCATCGCCGCCCCGAAGTCGACCGTCGTCGCCCCGAGGAGGGCCGACGTCATCGGCCCCACGGTGCTGCCACAGGGCAGGTCGGTGCGGCTGACGAACCGCTGCATCGGCACGTGGGCCTGCTCGCACGCGAGGCGGAAGGCCGCGGCGCCCACGCCGTCGGTGGCGTACCGCAGCTGGGCGTTGACCTTGAGCACGGGCCCACCGTTGACGGCGACGAGGTGCTGCGGCTCGTGCCGCTCGGGGTAGTTGGGGTGAGTCGCGTGGGCCATGTCGCCCGAGGCGACGACGGTCGCGGCGAGGGCGCGGAGGTAGTCGTCTCGTCCGCCCCCCCGGTGCAACACGATCCGCTCGAGCACCGCCGGCAGGAGGGTCGACATCGCACCACGCTCCGACTGGCTGCCGACCTCCTCGTGGTCGAACAGGACGACCACCGGGGTGTGCGCGGGGTCCACGGCGACGGCCTCGACCAGCGCCCGGGTGGCCGCGTAAGACGTCGCGAGGTTGTCGAGGCGCGGCGCGGCCAGCAGCTCACGCTCCCTCCCGATGCGTTGCGACGGCTGGGAGTCGTGGGTCATGACGTCCCACCCGAGCACGTCGCGCCGACCCACTCCGACCTGCTCGGCCAGCCACCCGGTGAAGTCACCCGGCACCGAGCCCTGGGCCCAGAGCGGGGCGAGGTGCTGCTGACGGTTGAGGGTCAGCCCCTCGTTCTGGGAGCGGTCGAGGTGGATGGCCAGCTGGGCCACCCGCAGGATGGGGTCGCTGCCGGTGAGCAGCCGGGTGCCGACACCGTGCGGGGCGGCGGGGTCACGCACCGCGACCCGCCCCGACAGGGCCAGGTCGCGGTCGAGCCACGAGTTGAGCAGCGGTCCGCCGTAGACCTCGACCCCCAGCAGCTGCCAGCCGGCGCGGGCCACGTCGGGCTGCGGCTTGATGTGGAGCGTCGGGCTGTCGGTGTGGGCACCGACGATGCGGAAGGGATCCGCCGGCGCGTGGTCGCCCTCGCTCGTCCAGGCGACCAGCGAGCCCCCGCGCACGAGGTAGTGGCGGCCCGGCCGCGCAGGGAAGGGGTCGGTCTCGTCGAGTCGGGTGAAGCCAGCCTCCTCGAGCAGCCAGCCCGCCTGCACGACGGCGTGGAAGGGCGTCGGAGACGCGTCGACGAAGGCGATGAGCCCAGCAGCCTCGGAGTCCGTCTCGAACGGGGGCAGAGCATTCGTCACCACGTCATGACTGTATGTCGTGGGACCCCCGCCGCCCCCGCCGCCCCACCGCCCCGCCGGGGTTCTACCCGGCTGGGCACCGAGGTAGGACGTCGCGCATCGGGGCGAGCCTCTACCCCGCTGAGCGGGAGGCGACGACGGAGGGCCCGGACCGCGTGCGGTCCAGGCCCTTCGTCGACACCGTGCTGGTCAGGCCATCAGACGCCCGACCAGCACCAGGTCACTTGTTGATCTTGGTGACGGTGCCTGCACCGACCGTGCGGCCGCCCTCGCGGATGGCGAATTTCAGGCCCTCCTCCATGGCGATCGGCTGGATCAGCTCGACGTTCATGTTGGTGTTGTCTCCGGGCATGACCATCTCGGTGCCCTCGGGGAGGTGCACGACGCCGGTCACGTCCGTGGTCCGGAAGTAGAACTGCGGGCGGTAGTTGTCGTAGAACGGCGTGTGCCGGCCACCCTCGTCCTTGGACAGGATGTAGGCCTGCGCCTCGAACTCGGTGTGCGGCGTGATCGTGCCGGGCTTGCAGATGACCTGCCCGCGCTCGACGTCCTCGCGCTTGGTGCCACGAAGCAGCAGACCGACGTTCTCACCGGCGCGACCCTCGTCGAGCAGCTTGCGGAACATCTCGACACCGGTGACCGTGGTCTTGGCCGGGGCGCCGGGACGGATGCCGACGATCTCGATCTCCTCGTTGACCTTGAGGACGCCGCGCTCGATCTTGCCGGTGACGACGGTGCCACGACCGGTGATCGTGAAGACGTCCTCGACGGGCATGAGGAACGGCAGGTCGATGGCGCGCTCGGGCTCGGGGATGGCCGTGTCGACGGCGTCCATGAGCTCGAGGACGGTCTTGCCCCACTCCTCGTCACCCTCGAGCGCCTTCAGCGCCGAGACCTTGACGACCGGCAGGTCGTCGCCAGGGAAGTCGTACGCCGACAGCAGCTCACGGACCTCCATCTCGACGAGCTCGAGGATCTCCTCGTCGTCGACCATGTCGGCCTTGTTGAGCGCCACGACGATGTAGGGGACACCGACCTGGCGGGCCAGGAGGACGTGCTCCTTGGTCTGCGGCATCGGACCGTCGGTCGCGGCCACGACGAGGATGGCGCCGTCCATCTGGGCTGCACCCGTGATCATGTTCTTCACGTAGTCGGCGTGGCCCGGGCAGTCGACGTGCGCGTAGTGCCGCGACTCGGTCTGGTACTCGATGTGCGCGATCGAGATCGTGATGCCGCGCTGCTTCTCCTCAGGCGCCTTGTCGATGTCGTCGAACGCGAACTGGGGGTTCAGCGTGGGGTACTTGTCGTGCAGGACCTTGGAGATCGCTGCCGTCAGCGTCGTCTTGCCATGGTCGATGTGACCGATGGTGCCGATGTTGACGTGCGGCTTGGTCCGCTCGAACTTTGCCTTCGCCACTGTGGTCCTCCTCAGGACTGTTCTGTGTAACGCCCGACGACCGTTGGCTGGACGCGGCGCGTGCTGTGTACATGGGTGGTACGGGGGGTGGTCCCGTGCGGGACCGGGTGGTGCAGGCGGGCCGTACCCACCGGATTGCTCCGGTGGGTCAGCCTACGCGACGGAATGGTCCGTCACTCACCACGGGTCTTCTTGATGATCTCCTCGGCCACGGCCCTGGGGACCTCGGCGTAGGAGTCGAACTGCATGGAGTAGTTGGCCCGGCCCTGCGTCTTGCTGCGCAGGTCGCCGACGTAGCCGAACATCTCCGACAGGGGGACGAGGCCCCGCACGATCTTGGCGCCGCTGATGTCCTCCATGGCCTGGATCTGGCCGCGGCGGCTGTTGATGTCGCCGATGACCTCACCCATGTAGTCCTCGGGGGTGCGCACCTCGACGGCCATCATCGGCTCAAGGAGCACCGGGTCGGCCTTGCGGACGGCCTCCTTGAGCGCCATGGAACCGGCGATCTTGAACGCCATCTCCGAGGAGTCGACGTCGTGCGCGGCGCCGTCGAGCAGTGTGGCCTTGATGCCGACGAGCGGGTAGCCCGCGAGCACGCCGTACTGCATGGCGTCCTCGATGCCGGCGTCGACGGAGGGGATGTATTCGCGGGGGATGCGGCCACCGGTGACCTTGTTCTCGAACTCGTAGAGCTCGCCCTCGGACATGTCCAGCGGAGCGAGGGCGATCTGGATCTTGGCGTACTGACCCGAGCCACCGGTCTGCTTCTTGTGGGTGTAGTCGAACCGCGCCACCGTGCGGCGGATGGTCTCGCGGTAGGCCACCTGGGGCTTACCGACGTTGGCGTCGACGTTGAACTCGCGCCGCATCCGCTCGACGAGGATGTCGAGGTGGAGCTCGCCCATTCCCTTGATCACGGTCTGGCCGGTGTCGATGTTCTGCTCCGTGCGGAAGGTCGGGTCTTCTTCAGCGAGCTTCTGGATCGCGAGACCCAGCTTCTCCTGGTCGGCCTTCGTCTTCGGCTCGATGGCGACCTCGATGACCGGCTCCGGGAACGTCATCGACTCGAGAACGACCTGGTTCGTCGGGTCGGTGAGGGTGTCACCCGTGGTCGTGTCCTTGAGGCCGATGACCGCGTAGATGTGCCCGGCGGTGACGCTGTCGACCGGGTTCTCCTTGTTGGCGTGCATCTGGAAGATCTTGCCGATGCGCTCCTTCTTGCCCTTGGTCGCGTTGACCAACTGGGCGCCAGAGTCCGCCTTGCCCGAGTAGACCCGGATGTAGGTGAGACGACCGAAGAAGGGGTGCACCGCGACCTTGAAGGCCAGGGCAGCGAAGGGCTCCGTCGAGTCCGGGTGGCGGAGAATGACCTTCTCTTCGTCGCGCGGGTCGTGGGCTTCGATGGCCGGCACGTCGAGCGGGGTCGGCAGGTAGTCGACGACCGCATCGAGCATCGGCTGGACGCCACGGTTCTTGAACGCGGAACCGCAGAGCACCGGGTAGATCTGGCTCGAGATGGTGAGCTTGCGGATGGCGGCCTTGATCTCGGCGACCGAGAAGTCGGTGTCACCCTCCATGAAGCGCTCGAGGAGCGCGTCATCGGTCTCGGCGACGACCTCGAGGAGGGCCGCACGGTACTCGTTGGCCTTCTCGACCAGGTCGGCGGGGATCTCTTCGATGTCGTACTTCGCACCGAGCTCGACGTCACCCTTGGAGTCTCCGCGCCAAGTCAGCGCACGCATCTCGACGAGGTCGACGACACCTTCGAAGGTGTTCTCGAACCCGATCGGGAGCTGGATGACGAGGGGCTTCGCACCGAGGCGCTTGATGATGGTGTCGACGGTGTAGTAGAAGTCGGCTCCGAGCTTGTCCATCTTGTTGACGAAGCAGATGCGCGGAACGTCGTACTTGTCGGCCTGGCGCCAGACGGTCTCGGACTGGGGCTCGACGCCCTCCTTGCCGTCGAACACCGCGACAGCACCATCGAGAACGCGGAGCGAACGCTCCACCTCGACGGTGAAGTCCACGTGGCCGGGGGTGTCGATGATGTT
>JBBRNQ010000032.1:0-41597 GCA_038230235.1 Actinomycetales bacterium | reverse complement strand
GGCTTCGATGGCCGTCTCGCCGTCGTCCAAGGGGTGTATCTCGAGACCGCGTAGAACCCGGTCGATTGGCACACGTGTGTCGTTGGGGTCGGGGTTGCCTGAGTGAGATCCCATGAGCCACAGCCAAGCACGGTGGGCGCCAGAGTAGATTGCCGGCGGCGGTCCGGTTGACCTCGTTGCCGCTGCGGCGGGACGTGCTGCAGACACTGTGGGTGGGGCGACTCGGGCTTGAACCGAGGACCGACGGATTATGAGTCCGCTGCTCTAACCGGCTGAGCTACCGCCCCGGGCGGCGACCACGCGGCATACGGATGGAGTCGTATGAAGCGGGGCACGGCGCCTCGGCGAGCCTACCCGCCGCCGTACGGGTCAGGAGAAGCGCCGGGCGTCGGCGCTGGTGCCGTCGCCTCCCTCCTCGTCTCGGATGCAGTGCAGCACGGCGTTGATGAGCGCGAGGTGGGTGAAGGCCTGCGGGAAGTTGCCGAGGTGCTGGCCGTTGTGGGGGTCGATCTCCTCGGCGTAGAGCTCGAGGGGGCCGGTGAAGGAGAGCAGCTTGGCGCAGTGCTTGCGGGCCCGGTCCTTCTCGCCGATCTCCGACAGGGCCGAGACCAGCCAGAAGGAGCAGATGGTGAACGAGCCCTCTTCCCCCGAGAAGCCGTCGTCGGTCTCCTCGACCTTGTAGCGCAGCACCAGGCCGTCGACGGTGAGCTCGTCGGCGATGGCGAGGACCGTCGCGCGGATGCGGGGGTCGTCGGGCGGCAGGAAGCGGACGAGGGGCGCGAGCAGGAGCGAGGCGTCGAGCGCGGTGCTGCCGTAGTACTGCGTGAACACCCCGCGTTCGTCGACACCGTGCTCGAGGATGTCCCGCTTGATCTCCTCGGCAGCCTCCTCCCAGAGGGCCGCCTCGCCGGACTGGCCGATCATCGACGCGAGCTTGGCCCCGCGGTCGACCGCGACCCAGCACATGATCTTGCTGGAGGTGAAGTGCTTCAGATCGCCGCGCACCTCCCAGATGCCGGCGTCCGGCTCGCGCCAGTACTTGAGGGCGGCTCCGACCTGGTTGCCCAGGATGGGCCAGATCCGGCTGTCGAGGTGGTCGGCCGCCCGGGAGTGGAGGTAGACGCTGTCGAGGAGAGCGCCCCATACGTCGTGCTGCTTCTGGGTGCTCGCCGCGTTGCCGACGCGCACGGGGCGCGAGTTCGCGTAGCCGGGCAGGTGGTCGAGCTCGCTCTCCGCGAGGTCGCGCTCCCCCCCGACGCCGTACATGATCTGCAGGTCCTCGTCGCGCTCGGCGAGGTCGGCGATGAAGGAGAAGAAGTCGACCGCCTCCCAGTCGAACCCGAGGGAGTACATCGCCCAGAGGGCGAACGTCGCATCGCGGATCCAGGTATAGCGGTAGTCGTAGTTGCGTTCTCCCCCAAGGGTTTCCGGCAGGGACGTCGTGGCGGCAGCGGCGATGGCGCCGGTCGGTGCGTAGGTGAGGCCCTTGAGGGTGAGGGCGCTGCGCTGGAGGTGGCTGCGCCACGGGTGGTCGGGGAAGTGACCGCGCGCCAGCCAGTGCTGCCAGTGGTGGGCGGTCCAGACCTGGCGTCGGTAGGCCTCGGCGTAGTCCATGGGCGGCTCCTTGCCGCCCCACGAGAGCGCGACGTAGCGGACGTCACCCTCCTTGAGCAGGGTGCGCGCGGTCGCCTGACCCCCCTCGAAGCCCAGCCGCATGTCGGTCGTGAGGGTGAGCTCGGGCAGGCGGCCGACCGCGGCGAACGCCCGCGCCTGGTGGTAGACGTGCTCGGTGTGCTCCCACCTGACCTTCTCTCGCCCGTAGTCGAGCACCGGCTCGCACTCCATGACGATCTGCACGTCACCCGAGACGCACCGGATGGTGCGCAGCAGCACGTGCTCGGCGTCGTAGTCGGTCGGCGTGCGCCGATGCGTGTGAGACAGCTCGTCCTCGTGGCGCCACGGGCCGATGAGCAGCGCGTCGCGCACGATGATCCAGCCGCTGGCTGTGCCCCACGAGGTCTCGAGGATCATCGTCCCCGGCAGGTAGCGGATGGCTGCGGGCACCAGCGTGTCGGCGGGGGCGATGCGGAACGTGCCCGCGTGACCGCCCAGCATCGCGCCGAAGACGCTCGGTGAGTCGATGCGGGGCAGGCACATCCAGTCGACGGAACCGCCTGGGGCCACGAGCGCGGTGACCTCGCCGTCCGACAGGAATCCGTAGTCGCCGATCGGCACGGTGCGCGAGCTGCCGAGGGTGACACCGTCACGACGGGAGGCGCGGGAGGCTGCGGTCATGAGGTGATGATCCCGTGCGGAGGCGATATGTGCCAGCATCACCGTCACATCGGCGGCTGACGTCCTGGTGCGTGCCGACAATGTGTCAGCGGTGTTTCCACGTCCGTCCCACAGCACGGTTACATCAAAACTGCCTGTGAGATTCCCCTAAGTTCCCAAGGTCCGGGTAGGTTGCGTCAATGACTGACGGAGCCTCACGCACGCCCATGGTGCAGATCGCCGGCGTCAACAAGCACTACGGCGACCTGCACGTCCTGCAAGACATCGACCTGACCGTCGGCAAGGGCGAGGTCGTCGTCGTGCTCGGCCCGTCGGGCTCGGGCAAGTCGACCCTGTGCCGGACGATCAACCGGCTCGAGACCTTCGAGACCGGCACGATCTCCATCGACGGCGTGGAGCTGCCCGAGGAGGGCAAGGCCCTGGCCCAGCTGCGCGCCGACGTCGGCATGGTCTTCCAGAGCTTCAACCTCTTCGCCCACAAGACGATCCTCGAGAACGTCACCCTCGGCCCGATCAAGGTCCGTGGGCACAAGAAGGCCGACGCCGACCAACGCGCGGCCGAGCTGCTCGACCGCGTCGGGATCGCGCACCAGGCGGCGAAGTACCCCGCCCAGCTCTCCGGTGGACAGCAGCAGCGCGTCGCCATCGCCCGCAGCCTGGCCATGGACCCCAAGGTCATGCTCTTCGACGAACCGACCTCTGCGCTCGACCCCGAGATGATCAACGAGGTCCTCGACGTCATGGTCGGGCTCGCGACCTCGGGGATGACGATGATCGTCGTCACCCACGAGATGGGCTTCGCCCGCAAGGCCGCCGACCGGGTCGTCTTCATGTCCGACGGGCAGATCGTCGAGGCCGCCGAGCCCGAGCAGTTCTTCACCCATCCCACCAGCGACCGGGCCAAGGACTTCCTCGGCAAGATCCTCACCCACTGACGCCCCACGCACCGACGCCCCCACCCGTCACACCCAACTCGAGGAGCCCCGTATGAAGCTCGCCCGCATCACCGTCGTCACCCTGGCGGCCCTGAGCGTCACCGGCCTCGCCGCCTGCGGCAGCGGCTCACCCACCACCACCTCGGCCGGCGCCGCAGGAGGTGGCCAGACCGTCAAGGTCGGCATCAAGTTCGACCAGCCCGGCCTGGGCCTAAAGAACGGCTCGACCTACGAGGGCTTCGACGTCGACGTCGCCACCTACATCGCCACCAAGCTCGACGTGAAGCCCGAGTTCGTCGAGGCGATCTCGTCGCAGCGCGAGACCCTCATCTCCTCCGGTCAGGTGAAGTACATCGTCGGCACCTACTCGATCACCGACACCCGCAAGCAGAAGGTCGACTTCGCGGGCCCGTACTTCATCGCGGGGCAGGACCTGCTCGTCAAGGCCGCCGACTCGTCGATCACCGGCAAAGACTCGCTCCAGGGCAAGAACCTCTGCTCGGTCAAGGGATCGACCTCGGCCACCAACATCAAGAAGGACGTGCCGGGCGTCAACCTGCAGGAGTACGGCACCTACACCCTCTGCGTCGACGCCCTCAAGGCGGGCAGCGTCGACGCTCTGACCACCGACAACACCATCCTCGCCGGCTACGCGGCGCAGGACGCCAACAAGGGCAAGCTCAAGGTCGTCGGGACGACGTTCTCCACCGAGAACTACGGGGTCGGCCTCAAGAAGGGCGACACCGCCTTCTGCACCCAGGTCTCCGACGCGCTCAAGGAGTTCATCTCCTCGGGTGAGTGGCAGAAGTCGGTCGACAAGTGGCTCGGACCGGCCGGTTTCAAGCCCGGCGAGGGCAACCCGCCCACGCCTGCCGCCTGCGCCTGACGCCGCCGTCGATCTCGGGAGGCCGGCCTGGCCGGCCTCCCGACACCACTCACCGGCGCTCAACGACCCTGAAAGGTGCACGACATGGGTGATCTCTTCGCCGACTACCCGATCTTCGGGGCCTTCGGCATCACGCTGCTACTGACCTTCTTCT
The DNA here is from genome assembly GCA_038230235.1 of Actinomycetales bacterium. GTDB lineage: Bacteria > Actinomycetota > Actinomycetes > Actinomycetales > Dermatophilaceae > Lapillicoccus. The sequence goes on along the minus strand of JBBRNQ010000032.1, from coordinate 37,327 downwards.
CGGCCATCGGAGCGACGCTCATCGGGGTCGTCGTCGTCGTCCTGCGGGTCTCGCCCGTGCCCCTCCTGCAGAAGGTCGGCGCGCTCTACGTCAACATCTGGCGTAACACCCCGCTGACGCTCATCATCATCGCGGCCAACATCGTGATTATCGTCAACCTGGGTCTCAGCTTCAGCAAGAGCTTCGACCGGGACAACTTCATCTGGGCCGTCATCGCCCTCTCGGTCTACCACGCGGCGTTCGTCTGCGAGGCCCTGCGCAGCGGCATCAACACCGTGCCGGCAGGTCAGGCCGAGGCGGCCCGGGCCATCGGGCTGACCTTCGGCCAGAGCCTGACGCTCGTCCTGCTCCCCCAGGCCCTGCGCGGGGCCATCACGCCGCTGGGCAACACCCTCATCGCCCTCACGAAGAACACGACGGTCGCCACGGCCATCGGGGTCGCCGAGATCAGCGGCCTGCAGAAGACGATGATGGAGGACCGTCCCGACCTCTTCGGCCCAGTGATCCTCGTCGTCGCCATCGGCTTCGTCATCATCACCCTCCCGATGGGCTTCCTCACCAGCCACCTCTCCGGCCGCCTGGCGGTGAAGCGATGAGCGACAGCGTCCTCTTCGATGCTCCGGGCCCCGCCGCCCGGGCCCGTCACCGCCTGCTCGCCGGCGTCGGTGGCCTCGTGGTGCTCGCCTTCCTCGTGTTCGCGCTGTACAAGCTCGGCGAGAAGGGCAACCTGGAGGCGGCCAAGTGGACGCCGTTCTTCACGGGCTCGATGTGGGTCGACTACCTCCTGCCCGGTCTGGTCAACACCCTGAAGGCGGCCGGGATCTCGGTGGTCCTCGCCGGGATCTTCGGGCTCGTCTTCGGCATCGGCCGCATGTCGCAGGTCGCACCGATCCGGTGGGTCTGCACGGTCGTCGTCGAGGTGTTCCGCTCGATCCCCGTGCTGGTCATGATGATCGCGGCCTTCACCTACTTCTCCTACAACAACATCTTCGTCAGCGACGTGAACGCCCTCGCGGCCGTCGTCACGGGCCTGACGCTCTACAACGGGTCGGTGATCGCCGAGCTCCTGCGCTCCGGGGTGGGGAGCCTGCCGAAGGGCCAGGCCGAGGCCGGGCTCTCCATCGGACTGTCGCCGTGGCAGACGCTGCGCCGCATCGAGCTGCCCCAGGCGATCACGGCGATGCTCCCCGCTCTCGTGGGGCAGCTGGTCGTCGTCCTCAAGGACACCGCGCTGGGGCAGATCATCACCTATCCCGAGCTGCTCAACAACTACCAGCGCATCGGTTCGAACTGGTCGAACATCGTGCCCGCGATGATCGTCATCGCCGCGATCTACATCGCCATCAACTACACCCTCTCGGTGCTCGCTGGCCGGGTCGAAGGCCGCATGAGGCGGTCAGGTCGGGCCACCGTCGACCGCCCCGGGCCGCCGGTCACCCCCGGCTCGGGCAACGGTGGGCCGCCTCCGGGGCCCGCGGTCGAGGAGGCGGTCCTCGAGGCCGACGCGCCGCACCTCACCGGGCGCTGACCCCGGCCGAGGGCGGACTGCAGGCAGGACAGGGCGAAGGGCGGCTCCCCGCGGGGAACCGCCCTTCGTCGTTGCGCTCCCCCGACTGGACTCGAACCAGTAACCTGCCGATTAACAGTCGGCTGCTCTGCCAATTGAGCTACAGGGGAATGCTTCTCGCGCGGCTCTGACATCCGCTGACCGCGCCGGGCAACAGTAGCAAACGTGGCAGGCCGGAGCGAAAACGGGCGCGGGGTGAGACGGCGGCCGCTCAGGTAGGCATCCCGACCTGCTCGCGCAACCAGACGAGGGCCACCGTGGCGGCCGCCTCCGTCTCGGCGTCCTCCCGGACCCCTCTCCCGAGCACGACCTGCTCGAGCAGGTCGCCGGTGGCGAGGTCCTGACGGATCACGGCCCGACCCGTACGACGCCCCGCCAGGCGCAGCTCCTGCGCGAGCACCACGCTGGCCTGCACGCGCTCACGCACGACCTGCAGGAAGAGCGCCTCGTCGCCGAGACGCCACTGCGTCGGACGGGCTGCGCGCGCGGAGTCGTGCCCGGCCCAGGAGATCGTCAGCAGGCTGCTCTCCCGCTCCCACGAGGCCCGGTCGACCTCGTGCCACGGACGGCGCCAGGTCACCGCCAGCCGGCCGCTCTCGGTGACGGCGGAGGGGTCGACCAGCGCCACGGCGTAGGTCGTGGCGAGCAGCCAGACGCCGGTGTCGGTGTCGCGGGCGGCCCCCAGCACCTTCTCGCGGGGCGCGAGGTCGAGCGCCGTACGCACCGCTGTGGGCAGGTCGGGGATGCTGCGGCTCGAGCCGGGCAGCAGTCGGGACAGTCGGGACGACAGGGCCATGGTCAGGTCTCCTCTTGGGTCTGCAGGTCGACGCGCTCGCGCTGGAGACGGGACAGCTCGACGCTGAGCTCGCGGGCGCGGGCGGGGTCGCCCTCCCCCGACGCGTCCAGCCGGCGCAGGGCGCTGAGCGCGTCGGAGATCTTGCGGGTCAGGGTCATCTCGCGCAGCCTCATGCTCAGTGACGCGGCATACCGTCGGCTGGGCAGGCCCGTGTTGCGGTCCATCGTCACCGGCAGCGGCGCGACGGCGAGCTCGGACACGAGTGCGTGCACGGCCCGAGGGGCAGCCTGCGTCACCCGGTCGGTCCAGGCCGCCGACGACAGGTCGCGCGGCAGCAGCCCGGCGCCCTCGACCCCGTCGAAGACGGCGCGGTGAGCGGGCGCCGAGAAGGCCGTGGAGTCGATGCCCACGAGGTCGGCCTCGCCGACGAGCCCAGGGAACTGCAGCACGAGCTGGAGCAGCTGCCGCTCGAGCATGACGACCGGGTCGCGTAGGTCGGGTCTCGGCAGGGCGCCGGCCAGCTCGTCGGCCGAGGGCTCGAGCGCGGCCTCCGACGGCTCACCCGCCCGCTGGTCACGCGGGTCACGCGGGTCCTCGTACGACGGCTTGACGCCGGCCTTGACCGCGCGGTTCACCTCGCCGATGACCTGCTCGACCTCGAGGCCGAGCAGACCGGCGAGCACGCGGGCGTATTCCGGGCGCAGGGAGTGGTCGCGGATGCTCGCGACGATGGGGGCGGCGGCGCGCAGGGCCTGGATGCGCCCCTCGGCGGTCTCGAGGTCGAAGCGGCGCAACGTGGTGCGCACGGCGAACTCGAACATCGGGACGGCATCGTCGACGAGGCCTCTTACGGCGAGGGGTCCGTCGGACTGGCGCAGCTCGCACGGGTCCTTGCCGGAGGGCTCGACCGCGACGAACGACTGCGAGGCCCACCGCTGGTCCTCACCGAAGGCGCGCATGGCGGCCTTCTGACCGGCGGCGTCGCCGTCGAAGGTGAAGACGACGCGGGCCGGGGCCAGGTCGGCCTCGTCGCGCATGATGCGGCGCAGCACCTTGATGTGGTCGAGCCCGAACGCGGTGCCGCAGGTGGCCACGGCCGTCTCGACCCCGGAGAGGTGGCAGGCCATGACGTCGGTGTAGCCCTCGACGACCACCGCCGTGCGGTCACGGGCGACCGCCTTCTTGGCGAGGTCGAGGCCGTAGAGCACCGTCGACTTCTTGTAGATCGGCGTCTCGGAGGTGTTGAGGTACTTCGCCTCGATGCGGTCGTCGTCGAAGAGGCGGCGGGCGCCGAAGCCGACGGTGTCGCCGGTGATGTCACGGATCGGCCAGACGAGCCGGCCGCGGAAGCGGTCGTAAAGGCCCCGGGCCCCACGGCCGGAGAGCCCGCCGGTGACGATCTCGTCGTCGGTGAAGCCCTTGCCGCGCAGGTGGCGGGTGAGGTCCTCTCCGCCGCGGGGGGCGAAGCCGACCCCGAAGAGGCGGGCGGCGTCGCTGTCGAAGCCGCGCTCGCGCAGGAAGTCGCGGCCGGTGCGGGCCAGCTTGTTGGCGGGGTCGAGCAGCTGGCCGGTGTAGTACTCCTCGGCGACGCGGTGGGCCTCGAGCAGGCGGGAGCGGCGCCCGAGGGAGCCCTCGTCACGGGAGGGGCCGCCCCCCTCCTCGTAGTGCAGCTCGATCCCGGCCTTCTGCGCGAGGCGCTCGACCGCCTCGGCGAAGGTCAGGTGCTCGACCTTCTGCACGAAGGAGATGACGTCACCCCCCTCGCCGCACCCAAAGCAGTGGTACGCCCCGACGGCGGGCCGCACGTTGAAGGACGGCGACTTCTCGTCGTGGAACGGGCACAGGCCCTTCATCGATCCCGGACCGGCCGGCCGGAGCGTCACGTGCTCGCGCACGACGTCCTCGATGTTGGCGCGGTCCTTGACGACGGCGACGTCCTCCGCCTTGATCCGTCCCGGCACGCGCCGCCTCCTTCTGCTGAGCACTCAGTCTAGGTGCCAGGTCCGACGGCCCCAGCCTCCCCCGCATCCGGGGGCAGGTGCCCGCGAATGCGGCGCTGAAGCGCCTTCCCGGCTACATACGGGGGCAGGTGCCCGCGTATGGAGCGCGGCCCGGTCCGGCGTTCCGGTCAGGTGCTGCTCTGGTGCCCTGTCTCAGCCCCAGGCCCGGGCCAGCTGGATGGCCCGACGGTCGGTGAGCGACGCGACCTGGTCGACGACCACCCGCAGGCGCTCGTCGTCGTCGGCCGCATCGTCGAAGTCGGCGTGCAGGTCGGGGTCGAGCCGTCGCGGGTCGTGGCTGTAGGCCTCGCACAGGGCCGCCACCATGTCGCGCTGCTCCCGCATGACCGACACCCGCTCGTCGGCGAACATCACGAAATGGGCGGCCACCGCCTTGAGCACCGAGCACTCGGCCCTCACGTCGTCGGGCACGACGAGGTCGGCGCCGTAGCGGGTCAGCACCCCGTCGCCGTGCTTGACCCGCGTCGCCTCCTCGACGGTGAGGACGAAGCGTCCGACGAGCCGGCTGGTCATGTCCTTCACCGCCGCGAGGTCCACCCGCGAGCCGGTGAAGCGGCCCGGCACCACGCCGGTCGCGAGCAGCCGCTCGAGGGCGTCCGCCAGGAAGCCGACCTCGAGGTCGGGGGCATAGACCGCCTTCGCGACGTCGTGGACGACCGCCATCTCGTCGCGGCTGTGCAGCACCCTCGGGTCGACCCGGCCCGAGGCGATGGCGTCCTCGACGTCGTGCACGGAGTAGGCGACGTCGTCGGCCCAGTCCATGACCTCGGCCTCGAGGCACCGCGCGCCGTCGGGCACCCCGTCGCGGAACCAGGCGTAGACCGGCAGGTCGGCGCCGTACACCCCGAACTTGAGACTGCCCGGGCCGCGCTGCCAGGGGTACTTCGTCGCGGCGTCGAGGCTGGCGCGGGTGAGGTTGAGCCCGGCCGAGCGACCGTCGGGATGGAACCGTTTGGCCTCGAGCCGGGTGAGCACGCGCAGGGTCTGGGCGTTGCCCTCGAAGCCGCCGATCGTCGCCGCCACGGCATCGAGGGCAGCCTCACCGTTGTGACCGAACGGGGGGTGGCCGAGGTCGTGGGCCAGGCAGGCGGTGTCGACGACGTCGGCGTCGCACCCGAGCGCCGCGCCGAACTCGCGGCCGATCTGGGCGACCTCGAGGCTGTGGGTCAACCGGTTGCGGGCGAAGTCGCTGCTCGCGGGCTGCACGACCTGGGTCTTGGCCGACAGCCGACGCAGGCTGGCGGAGTGGATGAGCCGGGCGCGGTCGCGGGCGAAGTCGTCACGGTCGGCCCGCTTGTGGGCAGGGTCCTCCGAGACCCATCGCTCCTGGTCACTCACGTCGTAGCCCGGGCGCTCCCCCGGCTCGCGTGCGCGCTCGACCCCGCTCACACGCCGACTGTATGCGGTCGCGCCGACACCGCGCTGACCGTCGCCACCCCGCAGACGCGTCAGCGCTCCCGGCGGCCCTCCCGGACCCGGACGAGGTGGCCGAGCACCCCCGGGACCCATCCCTGCTGGCCGCCCATCCACCGGGCACCGACGAGGTTGGAGGGGACGACGACGAAGTCGTCCTCGCCTCCCGCGACCGCGAGGTCGGAGCCGAACGCATCACGCACCAGCGACCACTCGAGGTCGGTGTTCCGCACGAGGTGCTCGCCCAGACCGATCACCCACGGCTCACGACTGGCGTCCTCGTCACCCCGCCGGCGCTCGGGCGTCGCGGTCCACTCGCCCATCGCCCGGTCGAAGCCGGCACCGAGTGCCGTCAGGTCGTCGACGTCGACCCCGAGGGCGTCGAGCTGGGCGAGCCCGGCGGCGACCCGGGCGGCCTCCGCGTCGCCGATGGGCCGCACCCGCGGCCGCATCGGCACGGTCGGGTCGAACTCCGGCCCGTCGGGCCCCTCGCCCTCGACCCCTTCGACGGCGCCGCCCTGACGGCCGCTCGCGTCACCGGTGACGTCGGCACCCTTGTCCTTGCGGGAGAACCAGGCCATGGGCCCACCCTACGACCCCCGTCAGGCGGCAGGCGTGATGCGCAGCAGCTTGTCGTCGTCGCCGTTCGTCGTCGTGACGTAGAGCGCGCCATCGGGCCCGACCCGGGCCGCCCGCAGCCGGCCGTACGGCCCGTTGGTCGAGGGCGGGATCGTCACGTCGACGACCGCACCGGCCGCATCGAGGCGCAGCAGCAGCAGCTTGGCCCCCTTGAGGGCGGTGACGACGAGCGCCCCGTCGTACGCGCCCCACTGCGGGCCGCTGAGGAACGCCGCCGCGCACACCGCCTGGGTCGTCGAGCCCGACTGCCAGACCGCGGGCACGGCATCGGGGAAACGCTGCGTGTCGGTCATCGGAACACCCTCGTCGTAGCCGCCGACCGTGCCGCCCTGCGACGGGTCCCAGCCGTAGTTGGCGCCGGACCGGATGCGGTTGACCTCGTCGTTGGAGCTCGGGCCGTGCTCGGCCGTGTAGACCGCCCCGGTCCCGGGCTGGGTGGCGACACCCTGCAGGTTGCGGTGGCCGTAGCTGTAGACGTAACGCTGTCGTGCGTTGGTCGAGGACGCGAAAGGGTTGTCGGGCAACGGTTTCCCGGTCTGCAGGTCAAGACGCAGCACCTTCCCCCCGAGGCTCGTGAGGTCCTGGGGGATGGCTCCCTGAGCGGTGTCACCGGTGCCGACGAGGAGGGCCCCGTCGGCAGCGATCGTCGGTCGGCAGCCCGAGTGACGGCCCGTCGAGATCGGCAGGCCGGTGAGCAGGTCCTTCTCGCGCACGGCCGAACGGCCGCCGTCGGCCAGCCGCCAGGTCACGAGGCGGATGTCCACCGCCCGACCGCCTTCCTGGTGCGTCTGGCACGTGGTGAAGCGCCGGCTCGTCGCGAAGTCCGGGTGCACGACCATCCCCATGAGCCCGCCCTCGCTCTGCACGAACAGGTCGGACAGGTCGGCCCGGACCTGCGTCGTCGTCGCACCCTCCCGCAGCCCGGAGACGAGGGAGATGACGCCGGCGCGCTGGGTCACGAGCGCCGTGCGGTCGGGCAGGAACCCGATGTCCCACCCGTTGGAGAGCCCCGTGGTCACCACCTCCACGGCCAGCGCTGGTGCCGTCGTGGCCTGTGGTGCGGCCGTAGCCGACGGTGCGGCCGAGGCCTGCGGTCCGGGGGCCGAACCCGGCGAGGGCACCTGCCCGACGTCGTCGCCGACGCTGCTGCACCCGGCCACGAGGGTGACGACGACGAGGACCCCGATCCGCAGGAGCCGGTCTCGGGTGGCGCGTCGACGGCTGCGGTCGGGGCGGGGACTCATCCTCCATCCTCACCCGAGCCGGTGGCCTCCGCAGCCCCCGCCTGCCCCTCTGCCCCCGCAGCCCCCCTGGCCACAGCCTCCTCCGCAGCCTCCGCCGCAGCAGCAGCGCGCGCCACCCACCCCGGCACCGTGCCGTACCGCTGGCTCGGTATGAGCCGGCCTGCGGCGCAGTCGGCGACCAGCTGCGCCATCCGCTTGTCGTTAGTGGCGGCCGTCTTCGCCGAGGTCACCCACGACGCCGCGAGCTTGCGGTAGCCCGCCGTCGCCTCGGCCCAGAACGCCGTGGCAGCGGGGTCGGCGGCCAGCTGCGCGGCATACGGCTCGGGGAGGGTGAGCGGGCCCTGCTCGTAGGAGTAGATGCCCGACCGCTCCGGGCGTCGCTTCTCCCAGGCCGCGATGCCGGGCGGCCGCATGCGCCCCTGCGCGGTCAGCTGCTCGACGAGGGCGAGGTTGACGCTCGACCACACGCTGGACGACTTGCGCGGGGTCCACCGCTGGCGCACCGCCTCGTCGTCGATGCGCTGCACCTGGCTGTCGATCCAGCCGAAGCACAGCGCCTCGGGCACCGCCTGCTCCCACGTCATCCCGCGATCGGGCACGTGCTTCTTGCGGAGGCCCATCCACAGCTCGGTCGCCGTCTCGTGGTGCTCCTCGAGCCAGTCGCGGAAGTCATCGGGGCCGTCGAAGAACAACGCCGGCTTCTCCGGCGTCCCCCCGGGGTGGCTCCCCACGACCGACCTCCTGCCTCAGCCGCCAGAGACCGACAGCTCGGCCTGCGCGACGATCTCGCGCTGCCGGGGGCTCAGCTCACGCGAGTCGAGCCAGCCCTCGGGCAGGATGACCCGGCGGGGGCTCCCGGAGCGCCCCCGCTGCCCCTCCGCGCCCTCGGCGGGCCACGGTGCCTCGCGGTCGAGGGTCGCGAGCAGGGCGTCGAGGTCGGCGAGGTCGTCGACCAGCGCGAGCTGGTGCCGCAGGGTCGACCCGGCGGGAAAACCCTTGAGATACCACGCGATGTGCTTGCGGATGTCGCGGCACGCCCGACCCTCGTCGTCGTAGAAGCCGGTGAGGTACGTCGCGTGCCGCCTCAGCGTGTCGGCCACCTCACCGAGCGTCGGGGTCACCCGCACGTCGGAGCCCGCGAACGCCGCGGCGAGGTCGGTGAACAGCCACGGCCGCCCGAGGCAGCCACGACCGACCACGACGCCGTCGCAGCCTGTCTCCGCCACCATGCGCAGCGCGTCCTCGGCCGACCAGATGTCGCCGTTGCCCAGCACGGGGATGGTGGTCACGGTCTGCTTGAGCCGGCGGATCGCCGACCAGTCGGCCTCGCCGGAGTAGGCCTGCGAGGCCGTGCGTCCGTGCAGCGCGACGGCCGCCACCCCCTCGGCCTCGGCAGCCAGCCCGGCGTCGAGGTAGGTCTCGTGGTCGGCGTCGATGCCGATGCGCATCTTCACGGTGACGGGCACGTCACCGCGTGAGCCCTCCTCGACCACCGCGCCGACGATGGACCGGAACAGGTCACGCTTCCAGGGCAGGGCAGACCCACCACCCTTGCGGGTGACCTTGGGCACCGGGCAGCCGAAGTTGAGGTCGATGTGGTCGGCGCGGTCCTCGGAGACGAGGATCCGGGCGGCAGCACGGGCCGTCGCCGGGTCGACGCTGTAGAGCTGGATCGAGCGCGGGTTCTCCTGCGGGTCGTGCTCGATCAGCCGCATGGTCTCGGCGCTGCGCGCGACGAGGGCACGGGTGGTGATCATCTCGCTGACGTAGAGGGACGTCGCCCCACTGGCCCCGCCGGCGGCGGATCCTTCACTGCCGTACTCGCGGCACAGGCGGCGAAAGGCTCGGTTGGTGATACCCGCCATGGGGGCGAGCACGACGGGCGAACCGATGACGTGCCGCCCGATCTTCAACGGGCGCAACGGGACCCGAGAGGTTGACGGCTCGCCTGAAGGTGCGCGAGGGGTCACGGCAGACGTGAGGGTGTCAGAGGAGATGGTGGCAGTCATGGCCGTCCCATGGTCGCACGACGCGCGGCGTCGGCGGCCACCTCCTCGATGAGGCGCGCGACCGGCTCGGGTCGGTCGAGACCGGCCAGGTGCCCAGCCCGGGGGATCCACACGACCCGCCCGTCGCGGGCAGCCCGGGCGAAGCGGGCGGCGTCGATGCTCAGCTGGTCGAAGGCTCCCCCGGCGACCACCACGGGGCACGTCACGGCACGGAGCATCGCCGGCCGGCAGCGGTCCATGACCTCCTGCCAGGCCGTCCCGGTGACCGCGAAGTAGTAGCCCCCCGCGATGACGTCGTCGACCCCCTTGCCGTAGAGCCGGCGCAGCACCCGGTCGTTGACCCGGGTCATCCGCTCAGCCCCCGCCGCGTCGGTGACCCGCGCCACGAGCCGGTAGGCCGCCGCCCCCGGTCCCACGGGCACCGCCCCGCTGCCGATCAGCAGGAGACCGTCGAGACGGCGGGGGAAGGTGGCGGCATACGTCATCGCGGCGTAGCCGCCGAGCGAGTGGCCGACGAGGACGACCGGGGCGGAAGGGTCCCCCCGCTCGACCGCCTCGGCGATGGCTCCGACCGCACGCTCCAGGGTGAACGGCTCCGTGGCCCGGGCGCCGTGTCCGGGCAGGTCGGGCAGCACGAGGTCGAGATGGGCCTGCCGCAGGAGCGCCTCCTGGGGCGCCCACTGCGTGTGCGACAGCCGGCTGCCGTGCACGAGGACGACCCGGGGTCGCGGGACGAGCGGGGCCGCTGCCGGCTCCCCGGACGCCGCAGGCGGGGAGGTCAGAGCCAGCCGTTCTCGTCGGCGATCCGCACGGCGTCACCCCGATTGCGGGCCTCCGTCTTGCCGATCGCCGCGGAGAGGTGGTTGCGCACCGTCCCCTCGGACAGGAAGACCACGCCCGCGATGTCGGCCACGCTGCCCCCGCCGCGAGCGGCGCGCAGTACCTCCGTCTCGCGGGGGGTCAGGGGCGACTCCCCCACCGCCAGGCTGTCGGCGGCCAGCACGGGGTCGACCACCCGCAGACCCGAGTGCACCCGCCGCACGGCGTCAGCGAGCTGGCGCGCCGGCGTGTCCTTGACCACGAACCCGGACGCTCCGGCCTGGAGCGCCCGGCGCAGGAACCCCGGCCGGCCGAAGGTCGTCACGATGAGGACCCGCACCCCGGGCAGCGCCGCGTGCAGGGCGCGGGTGGCCTCGATGCCGTCGAGCCCGGGCATCTCGACGTCGAGCAGCGCCACGTCGGGGCGATGCTCCGTCGCCGCCTCGACGACCTGGTCGCCGCGGCCGACCTCGGCGACGACCTCGAGGTCGGACTCGAGCCCGAGCAGGGTGGCGAGCGCACCCCGGACGAGGGCCTGGTCGTCGGCCAGCAGCAGGCGGATCGTCACGAGACCGCCTGGGGCGACCGGCCGGGCGCCGTACGGCGTCGCCCCTCGACGGCGGCCGGCTCGGTGGCCGCCGTCGCCCCCGGGGCATGGACGGTGAGCACGAAACCCCCGTCCGCACGGGACTGCGTCACGACCCGGGCCCCCGACGCCGCCGCCCGCTCGCGCAGGCCGACGAGCCCGTTGCCGATCTCGCCCGAGCGGCCCGGGCAGCCGCGCCCGTCGTCTGAGACGCTCACGTGGTCGGCCGCCACGGAGACCGTGCAGTGCCTCGCGCCGCTGTGCCGCACGACGTTGGTCACGCCCTCACGCACCGTCCACGCGAAGAGCTCGCGCCACTGGGAGGGCACCTCCTCGGCCGTGCCGGGGAGGGTCGCGTCGATCTCGGCAGCCTCGAGGGCCACCCGGGCCCGAGCGATCTCGCCCGGCAGCGTGAGGTCGCGGTAGCCCTCGACCGTGCGGCGCACGTCGGCGAGGGCGTCGCGCGAGAGCCGTTCCACGTCGCCCAGCTCGGCCCGGGCGCGGGCGACACCGGCCTCACCCCCCGCGTCGAGCATCCGCCCGGCCAGCTCCGCCTTCACGGTGATCACGGTCAGGGAGTGGCCGAGGATGTCGTGCAGGTCGCGTGCCATCCGGGTGCGTTCCTGCCCGACCATCAACGACGCGTTCTCCTCCTGCGCGGCGACGAGGTCCATGCTGCGCCCGATCGCCTGGGCGATGCCCCAGACCGCGAAAGAGGCGAGGAAGACCGACAGCCCGATGCCCTGGGCGTCGGACCAGCCGGGGACCAGCCGCGCCAGGGCCTCACTGCCCAGGGCCAGCACGGCCGACTGGATGAGGGCCACCCACTGCGGGAAGAGGAAGATCCCGGCGACGGCGACGTAGACGAAGCAGGCGATCCCGCCCGGGTGCACGAGCAGCGTGACGACCACGGCGAGCAGGGCCAGGCCGGTGTAGGCCGGCACGGTCCCCGGGTCGGTCGTGCTCGACCCTCGCGCCGCCACCCGGCGCCCCTGGCGCCAGACCAGCGTGAGCAGGTAGGCGGCCACGAAGACGAGGAGGGCGACGAGGGAGATGACGGCGCGCGGTCCGCCGAACGCCCAGGCGTCGCGGGCCACGGGCACGAGGAAGACGGTCCAGACGACGGCGCCGATGAGCGCCCAGGCCCGGAACCTCCCGCCGAAGCGCACCCCCTGGTTGGGGGGACCCGGCGCGGGCACGGACGCGTCGGACCAGGGCACGGTCAGCCTCATGGCCCGACCCTATCCGCGATCGACCCACGGCAGCCGACCGGTGACCCGACCGCAGGCTCGACCACGGTCAGACCCGGTCGGTGTCGCGGCTCATGAGCAGCACCGCACCACCGGCGAAGACGAGCAGCCAGACGCCGATGTTGAGCAGCCACCACCACTGCAGGTCGCCCCCGGTGAGGGGCAGGCGGGCGAGCTTGGCGACGCCGTACATGGGGGTGAAGCGGGCGAACATCTCGAAGCCGCTGCCCTCGGTGAGAGGGATGAAGACCCCGCCGCCGAAGGCGAGGATCGCCAGGCCCGGGCCGAGGACCTGCATGACGTTCTCGCTGGGGAGCAGGTAGCCCATGAAGAGCCCGAAGGCCGCGAAGACGAGCGAGCCGCCCCAGGCGACGAGCGCGGTCGCGACGACGATGCCCGGGTTGTCGACCCTGGCGCCCGTGCTCAGCCCGACGACGTAGACGACCACGATGGCGATCAGGCCCATCAGCAGGGCGACGGCGACCTTGACGACGATGTAGGCCACGGGCGACAAGGGGGTGAGCCGCAGCTGGCGACTCCACCCCTGGGCACGCTCGGTGGCGACCATCGCCCCGGCACCCGTCGTCGCGATCATGGCGCCGTAGAGGGCCATCGAGACCATGACGTAGGCGATGACGTTGCCGCGGCCCGCGCTCTGGGTGCCGTAGTTCTGACCCACCCCGAAGATGAGGAAGAAGGCGGCCGGCATGACGATGGTGAAGATCAGGGTGCGCCGGTTGCGCAGCAGCCGCTTCAGCTCGATGCGCAGCAGCGTGGCGTTGAAGCCCCCGAGTCGGGGTACGGCACGCTCGGCCGCGCTACCCGGACTCGCGGCGCGGGTGGTGGTGGGGGCGGTGCTCATGAGGAGGCTCCTTCGGGGGTGTGGTGGCCGGGGGTGAGGTGGCTGGAGGTGAGGGCGATGAAAGCATCCTCGATACCTCGCGCGGCGATCTCGAGATCGTGCGCGTCGGTGTGGGTGAGCAGGTAGCGGGCGACCGCATCGGTGTCGGTGCTGTGCACGAGCACCGTGTCTCCGCGGATCTCGATGCCGTCGGCGCCGGGCAGCCCGGCGAGCGACTCGGCGCTCGCTCCGGGCAGGGTGGCGCGTACGGTGCGCCCGGCGGCCATCGCCTTGATCTGTGACGCGGTGCCGTCGGCGACGATCTCGCCCTGGCGCACGAGCACGATCCGGTCGGCGTAGGCGTCGGCCTCCTCGAGGTAGTGCGTCGCGAAGACCACCGTGCGGCCCCGGCCCGCGTCCTCGCGGATGGCCGCCCAGAAGTCACGTCGTCCCTCGACGTCCATGCCGGTCGTCGGCTCGTCGAGCACGAGCACGTCGGGGTCGCACAGCAGCGCCATGGCGAAACGCAGCCGCTGCTGCTGACCTCCGGAGCACTTGTCGACGCGCCGGCCGGCGATCTCGGTGATCCCCGCCCGCTCGAGGACGCCGTCGACGGTCGTGGTGTGGGTGAAGAGCGACCCGACCAGCTCGAGCGTCTCGCGCACGCTGATGTCCTTGAGCAGGCCGGCGGTCTGCATGACCGCCGCCACGAGGCCGTGCGCCACCGCATCGCGGGGCGTGCGCCCGAGCACCTTCACGGTGCCGCTCGTGGGCTTCGACAGTCCCAGCAGCATGTCGATCGTGGTCGTCTTGCCCGCACCGTTCGGGCCGAGGAAGGCCACGATCTCGCCCTGCTCGACGACGAGGTCCAGGCCGCGCACCGCCTCGACCGTGCCGAAGGACTTGTGCAGTCCGGCGATTTCGATGGCCGGCACCCGGGACCCGGCCGGTTGCGGCTCGGGGTGGAGGGTCTTCGTACGAAGGGAGGCTGTGGTCATGGCTCCACCGTGCCGCCGCCCGGGTCACCCCACCTGCGCCGCACGTCACGACCCACCCGTGAGGTTTGTCAGTGAGGTGCTCACGGCCCCACGTCAGGTGGGGAGGTCGAGGCGCTCGCGCACCCGGTGCACCCGGTGCACGGCGTCCTGATCGCCTTGTTGCTCGTGACGTGTCCTTTCCGCCCCCAGGAGGGGCCCAGAAGGGCGCGTCGGGAGCAACAAGGCGACTGGGTTGAGGGGGGCGAGGAGGCGAGTCGGGCGCCTGCCGTGCTCAGCAGCCGATGAGGCGCTGGGCGAGGTAGCCCTCGACCTGGTCGAGGGCGACCCGCTGCTGCGCCATGGAGTCGCGCTCGCGGATCGTCGCGGCCTGGTCGTCGAGGGTGTCGAAGTCGACGGTGATGCAGAAGGGCGTGCCCACCTCGTCCTGACGACGGTAGCGCTTGCCGATGGCGCCGGCGTCGTCGAAGTCGACGTTCCAGTGCTTGCGCAGGGTGGCGGCGAGGTCGCGGGCCTTCGGCGAGAGGTCGGCGTTGCGCGACAACGGGAGCACCGCCGCCTTGATCGGGGCCAGTCGCGGGTCCAGGCGCAGGCTGACCCGCTTGTCGACCCCACCCTTGGTGTTGGGGGCCTCGTCCTCGGTGTAGGCGTCGACGAGGAAGGTCATCAGCGAGCGCGACAGACCAGCCGCCGGCTCGATGACGTACGGGGTGTACTTCTCGCCGCTCGCCTGGTCGAAGTAGACCAGGTCGGTGCCCGAGTGCTCACTGTGCGTCTTGAGGTCGAAGTCGGTGCGGTTGGCGATGCCCTCGAGCTCACCCCACTCCGACCCGGCGAAGTTGAAGCGGTACTCGATGTCGACGGTACGCTTCGAGTAGTGCGACAGCTTCTCGGTCGGGTGCTCGAAGACGCGCAGGTTGTCGGGGTCGATGCCGAGGTCGGTGTACCAGGCGATGCGGGCGTCGATCCACTGCTGGTGCCAGACCTCGTCCTCCCCCGGCTTGACGAAGAACTCCATCTCCATCTGCTCGAACTCACGGGTGCGGAAGATGAAGTTGCCCGGGGTGATCTCGTTGCGGAACGACTTGCCGATCTGCGCGATGCCGAACGGTGGCTTGCGCCGTGAGCTCTGCATGACGTTGAGGAAGTTGAGGAAGATGCCCTGAGCGGTCGCGGGGCGCAGGTAGTGCAGGCCGGCCTCGTCCTCGACGACGCCGAGGTAGGTCTTGAGCAGGCCAGAGAACTGCTTCGGCTCGGTCCACTGCCCGCGGGTGCCGCAGTTGTGGCAGACCAGCTCGGTGAGGGCGATGCTGTCGGGGTCGACGTCACCGCCACCCTTCTTGGCCCGCTTCTCGGCCTCGGCCTCCTGCAGGTGGTCGGCCCGGAATCTCTTGTGGCACGAGAGGCACTCGACGAGCGGGTCGCTGAAGGTCGCGACATGGCCGGACGCCACCCAGGTCTCGCGCGGCAGGATGATCGAGGAGTCGAGGCCGACCACGTCGTCGCGCGAGGTGACCATCGACTTCCACCACTGGCGCTTGATGTTGTCCTTCAGCTCGACGCCGAGCGGGCCGTAGTCCCAGGCCGACCGCGTCCCGCCGTAGATCTCGCCGCAGGGGAAGACGAACCCCCGGCGCTTGCAGAGGCTGACGACGGTGTCCACGGTACTGGTCTCCTTGGCCATGCGGGCAAGGCTATCTGCCGTGGCCACCGGTTTCCGCCACCCTCCAGCCGCACACCCGACGCCTCGGGGCCCCGTACCCTTGGCGCCGTGAGCCTGCCCTTCCGCTCCCGCGTCGAGCACCGGACCCATCCCCTTCTCGAGCGACTCAACCGGACGCCCCGCGTCGTCGTGGCTCTGGTCGTCGCGGCGCTGCTCGCCGTCGGATTCTTCGTCCCCCACGTGGGGTGGGTGGCCACCGCGGTGGTCGTCGCCTTCGTCGGCTTCCTCGTGTGGTCGACGTGGCCGCGGTGCACCCTCCCCGAGCGGCTGCTGCGGCTGGCCGTGCTGGCGATCGCCGTGGCGCTGACGCTCGTCCAGGCCTTCCCCCGGGGCTAGCTCCTGGCCGGTCCACCACACTGGGCGGGAACGATTTTGACAATCATTCTCATCTTGAGCACCATGGGGTCATGAGCCCCACCCGCACCACCCTGGCCACCCGGGCCGCCCTGGCCGTCTCGGCGGTCCTGCTGGGCGCCACCATCAGCGGGTGCACCAGGTCGACCCGCGCAGCTGGGGGCCCGGACGGCACCGTCGCGGTGGTCGCCTCCTTCTACCCCGTGCAGTACGCCGTCGAGCAGATCGGCGGGCGGCACGTGAGCGTCACCAGCCTGACCAAGCCGGGCGCCGAGCCGCACGACCTCGAGCTGTCGCCGAAGGAGGTCGCCCGGGTCTCCGACGCCGACCTGGTCGCGTACGCCGCCGGGTTCCAGCCCGCGGTCGACGAGGCGGTGGCGCAGGAGGCCTCGGACCACGCCCTCGACCTGTCTCCCGCCGCCGACCTCACGTTGGCCGCTCCCGCGGAGGGCAACGCGCCAGCAGCGGCCGGTGCCAAGGACCCTCACTTCTGGCTCGACCCGCAGCGCTACGAGGCGGTCGGCAGGCAGATCGGGGCCCGGCTGGCCCAGGTCGACCCCACCCACGCGTCCGACTACGCCGCCGGGACGTCCCGGTTCGTCGCCGCGCTGACCCAGCTCGACGCGGCGTTCACGGCCGGGACGGCGTCCTGCGCCCGCACCGACCTCGTCACCAGTCACGCCGCGTTCGGCTACCTGGCCCAGCGCTACGGCTTCACCCAGGTGCCCATCACCGGTCTCGACCCCGACGTCGAGCCCTCGGGCTCGGCCCTCGCGTCGATCACCGACTTCGTGCGGTCCCACGGCGTCACCACGATCTACGCCGAGACCCTGGTCGAGCCCAAGTTCGCCGACACCATCGCCCGGACGACCGGCGCCAGGGTCGCGACGCTCGACCCGATCGAGGGCATCACGTCAGCATCGACGGGGCGCACCTACCCTGAGGTCATGCGCGCCGACCTCGCTGCCCTCCGGGCCGGCCAAGGATGCTCGTGAGCACCGTACCGGTCGCCTCGGGCCCCACGACGGGCGGCGCGGACGTGCCGGTCCTCGCGCTGCGCGACGCGTCCTTCGGGTACGGCGACCGTGCGGTCGTCTCGGGGGTCTCGCTCCAGGTCGGGCAGGGGGAGGTCGTCGCCGTCCTCGGCGCCAACGGCTCGGGCAAGTCGACGCTCGTGCGCGGCATCCTCGGCCTGGTCGACCAGCTCAGCGGCGAGGTCGAGCTCTTCGGCGTCCCCCGCCGCGCCTTCAGCGAGCACACCCGGGTGGGCTACGTGCCCCAGCGGCACACCCTCTCGACCTCGGTGCGGGCCACGGCCCGCGAGATCGTCGCCACCGGACGTCTCGGCCACCAGGGCTGGCTCGGTCGCAGCTCACGCCAGGACCGCCTGGTCATCGACCGTGCCCTCGACCTCGTCGGTCTCGCCGACCGGTCGCTGACCGACGTCTCGACGCTCTCGGGTGGTCAGCAGCGACGGGTGCTCATCGCGCGGGCGCTGGCCTCCGAGCCCGAGGTGCTCGTCATGGACGAGCCCACCGCCGGGGTCGACGCCGCCAACCAGCACGTCCTCGCCGGCGTGCTCGCCCGACTCGCCGCACGGGGCGTCACGATGCTCATCGTCACGCACGAGATGGAGGCTTTCCGCGACGTAGTC
Organism: Actinomycetales bacterium; assembly: GCA_038230235.1. GTDB lineage: Bacteria > Actinomycetota > Actinomycetes > Actinomycetales > Dermatophilaceae > Lapillicoccus. The sequence goes on along the minus strand of JBBRNQ010000032.1, from coordinate 19,416 downwards.
ACCCGCGTCGTCGTCGTCGACCTCGGCCGCATCACGTGGCAGGGCCGGATCGACGACTTCACCGCCCACGCCCGCGACCTCCTGCACGAGCACCACACCCACCACCACGACGACGAGCTCGGGACCCGGGGCCGGCGCCCCGGCCTGCCGACGTCCGGACCCCTCGACCCTCCTGCCCACCGCGACCACCGGGAGGTGCGCCGTGCTTGACCTGCTCTCCTACGACTTCATGCAGCGGGCCCTCGTGGCCGCCGTGCTGGTCGGTCTGGTCGCCCCGCTCGTCGGCATCTTCCTCATCCAGCGCCGGCTGTCGCTCATCGGCGACGGGATGGGCCACGTCGCCCTGGCGGGAGTGGCGATCGGCCTGTTCACCAGCACCTCGCCGGTGTGGGCGGCGCTCGTGCTCGCGGTCGCCGCCGCGGTCGTCGTCGAGCTCATCCGTGCGGGCGGGCGCACCAGCGGCGACGTCGCCCTGGCCCTCATCTTCTACGGGGGCATCGCCCTCGGTGTCGTCATCATCGCGAAGGCGCCGGGTGGCACCCCGGCCAACCTCACGGCCTACCTCTTCGGGGCGATCACGACCGTGCGGCCCGACGACCTGTGGGTCTTCGCGGCGCTCGCCCTCGTCGTCCTGCTGGGCACGTGGCTCCTGCGGCCGCGGCTCTTCGCCGTGGCCAACGACGAGGAGTACGCCCGGGCCAGCGGGATGCCGGTGCTGCCGCTCAACATCACCGTGGGCGTCCTCACGGCCGTCACGGTGGTCGTCTCGATGCGCATCGTGGGGCTCCTGCTCATCAGCGCGCTCATGATCGTGCCCAACGCCGCTTCCCAGCTCTTCGCCCGCAGCTTCGCCAGCGCCATGCGGTGGGCCTCGCTCATCGGCCTGGTGGCGGCCGTGGGTGGGGTCGTCGTCTCCTACGAGGCCGACACCCCGTCGGGCGGCACGATCGTGCTGCTCGCCATCGCCATCTTCCTGCTCGTGGCTGCGGGCGTGACCGTCCGTGGCCGGGTGCGCTCGAGGGTGCACGCGTCGGTCAGCCGCCACCCCCACGAGCACGGGCTCGACTGCGGGCACCCTGCGGTGGCCCACGGCGACCACGTCGACTACCTGCACGACGGGCACCGGCACGCTCCCCACGAGGAGCACTACGACGAGCACGACCAGCGGGAGCACCAGGACGAGCACGAGGGCGGACACCGCAGCGAGCCCGCCCAGCGGGGTCGGCAGCCGGGTGAGCAGCCGGGTCGGCAGGGTGCCCGGGGACGGGAGGGTCGGCCGTGACCGCCCGGACGGCGCGCCGTCCGACCCGCCAGCAGTCCCTGGTCGCCGAGGCCCTGCGCGGAGGCGGTGAGTTCACCTCGGCCCAGGACCTGCACGCACGCCTGCGGGCTTCCGGGCACACGATCGGGCTCGCGACGGTCTACCGCGCCCTCCAGGGGCTCGCCACCGACGGTGACGTCGACGTGCTGCGCACCGGCGACGGCGAGGCCGTCTACCGCAGCTGCAGCACGGGTCACCACCACCACCTGGTCTGTCGCCACTGTGGCCGCACGGTCGAGGTGGAGGGCCCCGCGGTCGAGCGCTGGGCCGAGGCCGTCAGCGCAGAGCACGGCTTCCGCGAGGTGGAGCACACCCTCGAGATCGTCGGCACCTGCGCCAGCTGCGGCACCTGAGCGGGCCGAGTGCGATAGTGGGGTCAGCTGTTCCCTTGTCTCGGCCCAGACCCCGCCCGACACAGCCGGTTGGCGCTGGTCCATGCACCCCCCAGGGGCTCCCGTGTTCCATGCGCTCGAACTCGACGACCTGCAGACCCGCCTCTACCACGAGCTCCTCGACGTGCCGGCGGCGAGCGGGCGCCAGCTGGCCGCGACGTTGGCGCTGCCCCTTCCCCAGGTCGAGGCCGGTCTCGTGGTCCTGCAGGAGCTGGGGCTGGTCTCGGGCACAGGTCAGCGGTCCGACCAGGTCCGAGCCGCACCCCCCGGTGTCGGGTGGGGAGACCTCCTCGCCGAACAGCGGGCTGACCCGGCCGAGGCGCGACGGGTCGTCCCGGGCCCGACCAGTCGCCTCCGGACCGTCCGGAGCCGTGACCGAGCCGACGCCATCGACGCGGTGCACGGCCAGACAGCGGTCGAGCACCGCATCGCCGCGCTGCGTGATGGCGCCCGCAGCGAGCTGCTCACGATCGCGCCACCGCAGGGCACCGCAGCCAACGTCGACGACGACGCCCCGGCGGCGGGAGCCACCGCTTCAGCCGCCCATGGGGTGGCCACCGTCGACGGCACGGTCACCCGTCGGGTGATCGTCGCGCGATCGTGGCTCGGGCAGCCGGGGACCCTCGACCTCGTCGGCGAGTCGGTGCACCGGGGAGAGCAGGTGCGGGTCGTCGACAGCGTGCCCCTGCGCCTGGTCATCGCTGACGGCCGGCTCGCCGTCGTGTCTGAGCACGATCCTGCGGACCCGATGGGTGCGGGAGCCATGCTGGTGCGACCGAGCAGCCTCCTCGACGGCCTCGTCGCCCTCTTCGAGCTCCTGTGGCTGCACGGGCATCCCCTGGTGGTCGGTGCCCGCAGCGAGAGGGTCGGGAGCGCGGCGTTCGACGAGGTCGACCGCAAGGTGCTGGGGCTGCTGCTGGCCGGCCTGACGGACCGATCGGTGGGTCGTCAGCTCGGGCTCTCGCTGCGCACCGTGCAGCGTCGGGCGCGGGCCCTCATGGACACGGCGGGCGTCGGCACACGCGTGCAGCTCGGGTATGAAGCCGCCCGCCGCGGGTGGGTCTGAACCGAAGAGCGCCGACGGCGGCCGGTACGGTCCTCGCGAGGAGACCGGACCGGGTCAGCGGGCCCGACGCGTCTCCAGCAGACGCAGCCACACCTCGCTCACGGTGGGATAGCTAGGCACGGCGTGCCAGAGGTCGGCCAGGGTCACCGAGCCGATGATGGCCACCGTCGCCGAGTGGAGCAGCTCGGCACTGCCGTCGCCGACGAAGGTCGCGCCCACCAGGGTGTCGCGTGACCGGTCGATCACGAGCCTGGCGCGACCCACGTAGTCGTCGCGCAGCAGCGACGAGCCGGCCACCAAGGCCATGTCGTAGTCGACGGTCTCGACGTCGATCCCCGCCGCGAGGGCCGCGGCCTCCGTCAGCCCCACACTCGCCACCTCGGGAGCGGTGAAGGTGACCGAGGGCACGACCCGTGCGCTCGCGAGGTCGCGGTACTCCTTGCCCGCGACCCGGTCGCCCCGGGCCCGGGCCGCGATGACGGCGCCGGCGATGCGGGCCTGGTACTTGCCCATGTGGGTCAGGAGCGCCCGGCCGTTGGCGTCGCCCACGGCATACAGCCAGTGCCCGGGCACGCCATCCACCTCGAGGTGGTCGTCGACCGGGAGGTAGCCCCGGTTCGCCGCGACGGCGTCCGCGAGGCCCAGGCTCTCGAGGCCGAGGTCACCCGTGGCCGGGACCCGGCCGGTGGCGACGACGACCTCGTCGACGACCAGGCGTCGGCGTCCGAGCTCGAGGGTGACGCTGCCGCCGGCGATGTGGCCGACGCCGCGGTCCTTCGGCTCTCGCCGGCTGACGGCCGTGGCCGAGCGGCCGGTCAGCACCCTGGCGCCGTGGGCCTTCAGTCCTGCCTGCACGAGCTCGCCCGCAAACGGCTCGGCTCTGCCGAGGAGCCGCTCGGCGGGCTCCACGAGGGTGAGCTCCTCGACCCCCAGACCCAGCAGCCAGCTCGCCGCCTCGCAGGCCACCACCCCGCCACCGATGACCGCGACCCGGCGCGGCACCTCGTGCAGGTTGGTCACGTCGCGCGACGTCCAGGGCAGCGCCTCGGCCAGACCGGGTATCGGCGGGACGGCGGCCGTGGTGCCCGTTGCGACGACGACGGCCTCCCGGGCGTGGATCGTCCGGGGCGCTCCCCCGCTGTCGACCTCGACGGTCCTGGTCCCCCTCAGCCGCGCCCGTCCTCGCACGACGTCGATCCCGGCACCCTTGGCCCACTTCACCTGACCCGCGTCGTCGAGGTGGGAGGTGAACGCGTCGCGTCGGGCCAGGACGGCCTTGACGTCGAGCCCGCGTGCGCTGATCCGCCCGGCGAGGCCCGGCAACCCGGTGGCCACGCGGGCGACCTCGACGGATCGCAGGAGGGCCTTGCTGGGCATGCACGCCCAGTAGGAGCACTCACCGCCGACCAGCTCCGCCTCGATGATGACCGCCGTGCGTGACGTGCCTCGAACGGCGTAGTCGGCGGCGTTCTCCCCGGCGGGGCCACCCCCGATGACGACGACGTCCCAGGTGTCCTGCTCGGGCTTGCTTCTCGTGCCGGTGCGCGTGACCATGCGCACACCGTATGACGACTCGCCCTCCTGAGGGCCCGGACAGCCCGCGGTCACCGAGTCGATCTGCACGCGGCGGGGTCAGGGCGTAGGAGTGTCGACTGCCCCGCCGTAGCGGCGGTCGCGGGCTGCATACGTCTCGATGGCCTGCCACAGGTGCCGGCGGTCGTAGTCCGGCCACAACGTGTCCTGGAACACCATCTCGGCGTAGACCGACTGCCAGACAAGGAAGTTCGAGGTGCGCTGCTCGCCGGACGAGCGCACGAAAAGGTCGACGTCGGGCATCGACGGCACGTCGAGGTGACGCTTGATGGTCGACTCGTCGATGGACGACGGCTTGAGCCGACCGGCCTTGACCTCCTCCGCGATGCGCATGACGGCATCGGCGATCTCGGCCCGACCGCCGTAGTTGACGCAGAAGTAGAGGGTCAGACCGGTGTTGTCCTGGGTGAGCTCCTGCGCGACCTCGAGCTCCTTGACGACCGAGCGCCACAGCCGCGGGGTCCGTCCGACCCAGTGCATGCGCACCCCCCACTCGTGCAGCTGGTCTCGCCGGCGACGGATGACGTCACGGTTGAAGCCCATGAGGAAGCGCACCTCGTCGGGCGAGCGGCGCCAGTTCTCGGTCGAGAACGCGTAGGCCGACAGGTGGGTGACCCCGATGTCGATGGCGCCGGCGACCACGTCGAGCAGGGACGCCTCCCCCGCCTCGTGTCCCTTGGTGCGCGGCAACCCCCGAGCGTTGGCCCAGCGGCCGTTGCCGTCCATGATCATCGCGACGTGGCCGGGGACCAGCTCCGGCGGGAGCACCGGCGGGGTCGCCCCGCTCGGGTGGGGGAACGGACGGGCGTAGGCGCGGGTCACACGGGCTCCTTGGCGGCCTCGGCGAGGTGCTGCTCGAGGGCGGGGTGGCGCTCGAGGGGCGGCTGCACCCGGCTGAGGTCGACCATCCCGAGACCGTCGAGCTCGAGGGTGGGGGCGGCGCGCACCACGGGCACCGGGCCGTCGCGGTCGACGTGCCGCAGCGAGCGCACGCCGCGCTCCAGGTGCCACTGGAGGAAGGCGGCGACGAGCCCGCTGCCCTCGCGGCGGCTGCGCAGCGGCGAGGAGTCGGCGGTGCCCCAGTCACCGCTGAGCAACGAGGCGAGCAGGCGCATCGTCTCGTCCGACGGCGCGGCCGAGCCGGGGGGACGGCACACCGTGCAGACGGTGCCTCCGGCGGCGACGTTGAAGCTGCGGTGGGGACCCGGCGCACCGCACTTGGCGCAGTCGTGGAAGCTCGGCGCCCATCCGGCCACGGCGAGCGAGCGCAGCAGGTAGGCGTCCAGCACGAGGGCGGGGTCGTGCTCGCCGCCGGTCAGCGAGCGGAGGGCACCGACGAGCAGCAGGTGCTGCTGCGGCGCCGGCTCGTGCTCCTCGGTCAGCCGGTCTGCCGTCTCGACCATGACGGTCGCCGCGGTGTAGGCGGTGTAGTCGCGACAGATGGCGTCGCCGTACGGTGCGAGGGTCTCCACCTGGGTGACCGTGTCGAGGTTGCGACCTTCGTGGCACTGCAGGTCGACGACCATGAACGGCTCGAGCCGGGCCCCGAAGCGTGACCGGGTGCGTCGCACCCCCTTGGCCACCGCCCGCACCTTGCCCCGGTGGCGGGTGAGGAGCGTGATGATGCGGTCGGCCTCGGCGAGCTTGTGCGTCCGCAGGACGACCGCCTCGTCTCGGTAGAGCGGCACGACGACATTGTCTCCCGGAGGAGGCATCGGTGCGGCGCCGACCCGCGGGAGCGGGCCGATCCCGCTCGCCCGACAGCGCCGGCGACCCACGGCGACGACCGGCGATGCACCGTGATCGGCGCCCGGTAGTAGCACAGGTGTTCGAAGAAACGGGTATGCTGGGGAAATGACCTGGACCGTGCAGGGGTCGCTGCTGGACCTCGCCGAGGCGTGCGCGTTCGACCCCCTCGCCGCCGGGACCGAGCGCCACCCCCTCGAGCACGGCGCCTGGGTGGACCTGAGACGGGGATGGCTCCGGGGGGCCGACCGCCTCCTGGACCGCCTCCTGGGTGAGGTGCCCTGGCGCGCCGAGCGACGCCAGATGTACGACGCCGTGGTCGACGTGCCACGCCTGACCTCGTTCTACTCCGCCGACCAGCCCCTGCCCGACCCGGTGCTCACGCAGGCCCGTGAGCTGTTGTCCGACCACTACGAGCCCGAGCTCGGCGAGCGGTTCGCCACCGCCGGTCTCTGCCTCTACCGCGACGGTCGCGACAGCGTGGCGTGGCACGGCGACCGCGTCGGCCGCTCGCGTGTGGAGGACACGATGGTGGCCATCCTCTCGCTGGGCTCACCCCGCCCCCTGCTGCTGCGCCCGCGAGACGGGGGGCCCACCGCCCTGCGCCTGCCGCTGGGGCACGGAGACCTCGTCGTCATGGGCGGGTCGTGCCAGCGCACCTGGGACCACTCCATCCCGAAGTCATCGGCGGCGGTCGGCCCCCGGGTCTCGGTGCAGTTCAGGGTGCGGGGCGTGCGCTGACACGTGGCTCCCCAGTGCGGGTGACGAGGGTCAGGCGTCGCCGAGCTGGTAGCCGACCCCGCGAACCGTCCGGACGACGCGCCGGTCGAGCTTGCGACGCAGGTAGTGCACGTAGGTGTCGACGAGACCAGGGTCCGTGGCGCCGTCGAAGACCCCGACCAGCAGCTCGTCGCGGGTGAAGATCCGTCGAGGGAAGCGGGCCAGCTGGCACAGGAGCAGGTGCTCGCGCGCGGACAGCTCTGCGCGGTCACCGTCGTCGCGCAGCACCTCGGGAGCCGAGATCGACAGCGAGCCGCCGGGCACCCGCAGCCGTTCGGCCCGCTCCTCGTGGCGTCGGCGGAGCGCACGCAGCCGGGCCAGCAGCTCCTCGACGTCGAAGGGCTTGACCAGGTAGTCCTCCGCACCGGCGTCGAGACCCTCCACCCGGTCACGTGCGGTGCCCAGGGCCGAGAGGACCAGCACCGGCACGAAACGGCCGCGGCGACGCAGTCGGGCGAGAAGGTCGAGACCCTCGATGGCGGGGAGGCCGCGGTCGAGGACCAGGACGTCGTACTCGTTGGTGAGCCCGAGGTGCAGGCCGCGTTGCCCGTCGCGGGCGACCTCGACGGCGTATCCTTCGTCATGGAGGATCTCCTCGAGCATGACGACCAGCTCGGGATCGTCCTCCACGAGAAGCAGCCGAGGTGGCGGTCCCATGGGCTCCACCTTAGGGCGACCACCTCGACCGGGCTGCGACCGGCTGAGGAAACGACCCTGGCTCCGTCCCGGATCTTGGCTTTTCTCAGAGCACCACACGTGGGGCACAGGCCCGTCCCACGCGGCACCCAAGCGGACCCGTCATCGTGGAGGGGACACGCCCAGCCCCCGAGCCCCCACCCGAGGACCACTCACATGCCCAGGAACCACCCCCGAGCCCTGACCGTCACCCGCACCATCTCCCGCGGTGTCATGGTGCTCTCCGTCGCCGGGGTGGGCGCCCTCGGGGCCCACCTGTCGGCCGACCACACCGCCACGGCAAGCGCCTCGACCCTGGCGAGCGCCTCCCAGCAGGCCGTGCGGGAGTCGGCCGCCAAGGCCGCCGCGACGCGGGCCGCCGCCCAGAGGCTGGCGGCCCAGAAGGCTGCGGCCCAGAAGGTGGCAGCCCAGCAGGCTGCCGCGCAGCAGGCTGCCGCCGAGGCGGCCCAGCAGGCCTCAGCGGCTCAGTCCGCAGCCCAGCAGGCGGCCGCGGCCCAAGCGGCGGCCACGGCCCAGGCCGCCGCCGACGCGGCCGCGCAGGCGGCCGCAGATGCCGCTGCCCAAGCGGCGGCACAGGCGGCCGCCCAGGCCCAGAGCTTCGCCCCGGTCTCGCCCGTCGGGCCGGCAGCCGGGAACGGCGGGACCACGACCAGCGGGTCGTGACCCCGTCTGACTGCGCAGGCCGCGGATGAACGAGCTGCTCTGGTACACCTCCCGGGCCACCGGCACGGTCAGCGTGGTCCTGCTCACCGTCGTCGTCTGCCTGGGAGCCGTGGTGGCGTCACGTCGCCCGCCCCGCGCCACCAGGGCGGCCGTGGTGATGGGTCTGCACCGCTCGCTCAGCCTCGGTCTGGTGGTCTTCCTGCTCGCCCACGTCGCGACCGCCGTCGTCGAGACCTTCGTCTCGATCGACCTGATCTCGGCGTTCGTGCCCTTCACCTCGGGCTACGAGCGCTTCTGGGTGGGCCTCGGGACGACTGCCGTCGACCTGACCGCCGCCGTCGTCGTCACCTCGGTATGGCGCCACCGGCTCCCCGAACCCCTCTGGCGTGCGGTCCACTGGCTCAGCTTCCTGCTCTGGCCGTTCGCCATCGTCCACGGGCTGCTGCTGGGCACCGCTGACGAGCTCGGTCTGCGGCTCGTGACCGTGGTCTGCGCGGTGGCAGGGTTCGGGACCCTCGTGTGGCGAGCGACGAGCGTCGACCCCCACGCCGAGCGGCGGGAGCGGATCGCCGACAGCGAGTGGCGCTGAGACCGGCTGCAAGAGCTCAGGCGGCGGGGAGACGGATCGCGAAGGCGGCGCCGGGCCGGCCGTCCTCGCGACCGGCGACGCGCACCGTGCCACCGTGCGTCTCGACGACCTCGGCCACGAGGGCCAGGCCGATCCCGTGGTGCGGACGGGTCGGGCCGGCGCCGTCCACCGCCGGGCGGGCGTGGTGGAAGCGGGCAAACACCAGCTGACGCTCCGCGTCGTCGGCTCCCGGCACCCCGGGTCCGTCGTCGACGACGAGCACGACCACGCTGGCCCCCTCGCGGCGTACCTGAAGGTCGACCCGCGTGGTGGCGTGGTCGATGGCGCCGTCGAGCAGCGCGGTGATCGCTCGACGCAACGCCACCGGCACAGCGACCACCCTGGTGTCCGGCTCGGCCACCCCCGCGGCGTCGACCTCTCCGTCGACCTCGCCGCCCGCCTCTGCGTCGCGCTCCCCCCCGACCGTGATGGCGACCACGACCCCCCGCGAGGCCGCCTGGGCCAGCGCCGAGTCACGCACCTGCCGGGCCAGGTCCGCCACGGCGACGGTCTCCCAGACCCGGTCGCCCTCCGGGTCGGCGGCGAGCAGGAGGTCGTCGAGGATCTGCGAGAGCACCTCGACGTCACGCACCAGGGCATCGAGGTCGTCCCCGACCCGGCTGCCCCCACCGACCTCACCCGGCTCCGCTCGACGACGTTGTCTCCGGGCCAGCAGCTGGGCCCGCGTGCTGAGCAGCGTCAACGGGGTGCGTAGCTCGTGGCTCGCATCGGCGACGAAGCGCCGCTGCTGCGCGATGACCGCGACCAGTGGTCGTACGGCGCGCCGGGCCACCACGGTGGCGACCCCGGCTGCCAGCACGGCTCCGACCGCCACCGCCACGGCCAGGAGGCTGCGCAGCCGTTCCTGGGCCTCTTCGCTCTGGGTGCTGTCGACGACGGCCTGCACGACGAGCCCGTCACGACGCAGGGTGCGCACGACGTAGTAGCGGGCGCCGGAGGCCGAGTCGACATCGATGACGACCTGCTCGGTCGGACCCCCCGCGGCCACCCGGTCGAGCGCGCCCCGGTCCGGCAGCCCGGCCGGCATCCCCGACGTGACCCGCACCCCGTCAGGGCCCCGCACCGCCAGGTAGGTGCCCGGCACCGCGAGCGTCGGGTCGGTCCTGCGGGCGGCCGACTGCGTCAGCAGGCTGTCGGTCTCGCTGGAGGTGGCCCGCGAGAAGGCCCACGCCACCGCCAGAGCGGTCAGGGCGACGCTGGCGAAGACCAGCACGCCGGTGACCAGCCCGAGCCGCCAGGTCGTGCGGCGCAGCCGGACCCCGTCGGCGGAGCCCCGCCGGAGGCCTTCGGGTCTCATCTCAGCAGGATACGAGGCTCCCCGAGGGACGCCTCGAGCCGTCCGGACCCGGCAGGACTCCAGCGGGCGGAGCCGGTCGGGGTCGGGTCGACCAGCGACCCCGCAACCTTGGGTGAGCCTTGAGGTTGCCTTAGTAGCGGCCGCGAGACGCGCCCGTATGGTCGATGGCGTCGCCTCGCCCCGAGACTCTGGAGATCCCTGTGGTCATCACCGCCGTCCCGGTCGAGCAACGACGACAGGCTGTGGTCCGGGGTCCCGCTCGTCGCCGTCGTCTCGCCCTGGGCATCCTCGCCCTCAGCCTGCTGGCAGGGGTCACCGCTCCACTCCTGGTCCTCGCCCACGAGCCGGAGCCGCTCGCCGCGGGGGTGCTGCACGAGGTCTCGATGGTGACGGCCCTGGTGGCGGTGTCGTTGCTGGTGGCCACGTTCCTGCTCCCCAGCCGGCTCCGCAGCATGAGCCGGTCCCTCGGGATCGAGCGCCTGCTACGCAGCCACCGCGCGCTGGCCGTCGCCGGGACGGGGCTGGCCGTGCTCCATGCCGTCGTCGCCGTCGCCCGCTCGGACAAGGGGGTCGCCCTGCTCGACCTGAGGACCGCTCCTCCCCGGGTGTGGGCCGCCTCGGTGTCGACGCTGGCCCTGGTGGCCATCGTGGGGCTCGCCCTGAGCCGTCGTCGCCGCCGCCCCCGGTACGAGGGGTGGCGGCTGGTCCACGTGCTGCTGGCCAACATCGCGGTTCTGGGGGCAGCACTGCACGTCATCTGGCTCAACGACCTCACCCGCGAACCGCTCCCCCGCTTCTGGTTCGCCGTCCTGTCCATGATCGTCCTGGTCGTCAACGGGCACCGGTGGATCAGGCGCCCGTGGGCTGCCCGCCGGGCGCCGTACGAGGTCGAGGAGGTGCGCCGTGAGACGCGATCGGCCGTCACCCTCGTGCTCCGGGCCGTCGGTCACCCCGGCACCAGGTTCCGCCCGGGGCAGTTCGCCTTCCTCAAGATCGGGTCCAGTCCCTACGTCTTCGAGGAGCACCCCTTCAGCATCGCGTCGTCGGCCGTGCAGCCCGAGCGGAAGGAGCTGACGATCAAGGCGATCGGCGACTTCAGCGAGGTCGTCGCCGGGCTACGACCAGGCCGTACGGTGCACCTCGATGCCGGGCACGGGGGCTTCACCACCGATGGGCTGACGTCTGAGGGCTTCGTGCTCATCGCCGGAGGGGTCGGGGTGACGCCGATGCTCAGCATCATCCGCACCCTGGCCGACCGTGGCGACCGACGACACGTCGTGCTCGTGGTCGCCGGTCGGGTCGCTGACGACCTGCTCCACCTCGCCGACCGCGAGCACCTCGAGGAACGCCTGAACCTGCGGGTCTTCGAGCTCCTGACGGAGCCTCCCCTCGACTGGGAGGGAGAGGTGGGCCGCTTCCGTGAGGCGGTGCTCGAGGCCGTGCTCCCGGCCACCCGGTCACGCAAGCGCTTCGACTACTTCCTGTGCGGACCGGCCCCCATGGTCGATGCCGTCAACACGTTGCTCACGGACCGGGGAGTCGACCGGCGGCGTGTGCACACCGAGCTCTTCGACGTCGTCTGACCTGACGACGCACGGGCTGGGCAGCTCAGCTCAGGTCAGCTCAGGTCGGCTCAGTCCAGTCGGACGAGGCACGTCGGCTGCGGCCACTCGACGGCGGACAGCCCCCCGTCGGCCGGGTCGAGCCGGATGACGAGGTCGGCCCGCTCCGCGGCCACCAGCAGCTCGTCACCCGGACCCCAGGTGAGGTCACGGGGCCAGTGACCTCCGGCCGAGTAGAGCGTGTCGCGCCGCAGCCCTCCCCCGGCCTCGACGTCGAAGACCGCGACCGTGTCGTCACCGCGGTTCGAGGCGACGACCCGGGATCCGTCGGGACTCACCAGCAGGGCCGCCGCGAGGTTGTCGAGCTGCAGGTGCGGCGCCCGCGTCGACACCGACGAGACCGGGGTCAGAGCCGGGCCGTCGACCCGGCAGGTCACGACCGTCGAGGTCAGCTCGCTCACCACCCAGGCCGTGCGCCCTTCGCCGGACAGGGCGAGGTGCCGGGGGCCCGACCCCGGCGAGAACCCTGACCGGGCGACCTCACGCAGCCTGCCGTCCGCTGACAGCTCGTAGCCGATGACGGCGTCGAGACCCAGGTCGCACACGAGCACGTGACCGGGAGTGACCACCACCTGGTGGGCGTGCGGCCCGTCCTGCCGCTCGCGGTTGGGTCCGGACGGGCCGTCGTGCACGACGAGATCGCTTCGCTCACCGACCGACCCGTCGGCGAGGACCGGGTGGACGCTCACCGAACCCGAGCCGTAGTTGGCGACGACGAGGTGCCGACCGTCGGCGCTGAGCGCCAGGTGGCACGGGAAGGCCCCGCCGGTCGACTGCTCCTGTCCGAGCAGATCCCACGGGCCGTCGCCGCCCTCGCCGACGCGCCAGGCGGCGACGCCACCCCGCTCGCGCTCCGCGACGGCATACACGGTCCGTCCGTCGTGCGAGAGGACGACCCAGGACGGGTTGTCGGCCTCGGCCACGACGCGGGGTGAGCCCAACCGACCGTCCACGACCTCGACGACGCCGAGACCCTGCGCCCTCCGCGTCGGGATCCCCTCAGCCTGCGCGCGGGTGTAGCCGCCGAGCAGGTAACGGCCGCTGGTCGCGCTCATCGCGGCGCCTCCTCAGGCCTCGTCGCGCAGCGCCCGGTTCACCGCTGAGACGATGGCCTTGAGCGAGGCGACGACGATGGAGGAGTCGAGACCGACGCCCCAGAGCACGCGCTCCCCGACCGCGCACTCGACGTAGGCCGCCGCCCGGGCGTCGCCTCCCGACGACAGCGCGTGCTCCTGGTAGTCGAGCACCCGCACGTCGACACCCAGGGTCGTCATGGCGTGCGTGAAGGCAGCGATCGGGCCGTTGCCGGTGCCCTCCACCGTGATCGAGGATGCGCCGTCGACGAGCCCGACGTGCAGGGTGGTCGCCCCCTCGGAGGCCGACTCGGCGCGCACCGTCTGGAGGGCGAAGCGGCCCCACGAGTCGGTCTGGGCCGGGAGGTACTCGTCCGAGAACTTCTGCCAGAGCGCGTCGGGGGCGACCTCGCCGCCCTCGGCGTCCACCGTCTTCTGCACGACGGCCGAGAACTCGATCTGCAGCCGCCGCGGCAGGTCGAGCTGGTGCTCGCTCTTGAGGATGTAGGCGACGCCGCCCTTGCCGGACTGGCTGTTGACGCGGACGACGGCCTCGTAGGACCGGCCGATGTCGTGGGGGTCGATCGGCAGGTAGGGGACGCCCCATACGAGCTCGTCGACCGACGTGCCGGCCTCCGAGGCGCGGCGGTCCATGTCCTCGAAGCCCTTCTTGATGGCGTCCTGGTGCGATCCGGAGAAGGCGGTGTAGACGAGGTCGCCGCCCCAGGGGTGGCGCTCGCCCACCGGCAGCTGGTTGCAGTACTCGACGGTGCTGCGGATGCCGGCCATGTCGGAGAAGTCGATCTGCGGGTCGATGCCCTGGCTGAAGAGGTTCATGCCCAGCGTGACCAGGTCGACGTTGCCCGTGCGCTCGCCGTTGCCGAAGAGGCAGCCCTCGATGCGGTCGGCGCCGGCGAGGTAGCCCAGCTCGGCCGCCGCGACCCCGGTGCCGCGGTCGTTGTGGGGGTGCAGGGACACGACGATCGACTGGCGTCGGTCGAGGTGACGCACCATCCACTCGATGGAGTCGGCGTAGACGTTGGGCGTCGCCATCTCGACCGTCGCCGGGAGGTTGATGACCATCTTGTGGTCGGGGGTGGGGTCGATGACCTCGATGACGGCGTTGCAGATCCGCACGGCGAAGTCGAGCTCGGTGCCGGTGTAGGACTCCGGGGAGTACTCGTAGTAGATGTCGGTGTCGGGGATGGTCTCCTCGAGCTTCTTCACCAGCCGGGCCCCCTGCACCGCGATGTCGACGATGCCGTCCTGGTCGAGACCGAAGACCACCCGACGCTGGAGCACCGAGGTCGAGTTGTAGAAGTGCACGATGGCCGCCCGGGCGCCGCGGACGGCGTCGAAGGTGCGCTCGATGAGGTGGTCACGGCACTGGGTGAGCACCTGGATCGTCACGTCGTCGGGCACGTGCCCACCGTCGATGAGCTCGCGGCAGAAGTCGAAGTCGGTCTGGCTGGCCGAGGGGAAGCCGACCTCGATCTCCTTGTAGCCCATGCGCACGAGGAGCTGGAACATCCGCAGCTTGCGCTCGGCGTTCATCGGGTCGATCAGGGCCTGGTTGCCGTCGCGCAGGTCGACCGCGCACCAGCGCGGAGCCGTCGTGATCGTCTTCGTCGGCCACGTCCGGTCGGGGAGCTCGACGGCGATCTGCTCCTGGAAGGGGACGTACTTGCCGACCGGCATCGGGCTGGGTTGCTGGGGGTGCTTCACGGTGCTCTCTCAGTTCTCGTCAACGCGCTCGTCTGCGGGGGTGGTCCGGCCGGACACACGCGACTCCGCGACGAGGGGGGCCGTGTCAGGCCTCGTCGCGGCAGCGAAGGAGGAGCAGCTCAAAACGCACGACCCGACCATAGCACCGGCCTCACCACGGCAGGTGAGCCTCCAGACGGCTGCCCGCCAGCGGTACGGCGTTCCATGCCGACCTCAGCACGGAACCGTTGCCCGTCAAGCGAATCCGATGGGGGGTCTCGATCAGCACGAGGTCGGCTTCGAAGGTGTCGGCGGTGGTCCACCCGCCCCGGCACACCACGGAGGTGGGCTGCGCGGGCGGCAGACCCCGGGGTCCCCGTACGGCACCGGGGCCGGAGCCGAGACGCCCTGCGGCCCAGTGCTCGCGACCACACGCCACCTGCAGCCGTCGCCCGCCGACCAGCAGGTCGAGCACGGTGTCGGCTCCGTCGGTGGTGACGGTGAGCGACGAACCGGGGGCGAGTGGTGCGGCGGCAGTGGCGCTCAGCAGTGGCGCAGGACCGGCGTAGGGGCCGCTGGAGTCGCCCTCGACGGTGAACGTGACCGGTGCCCCGGGGGCGTCCACGGTGTCGGAGACGACCGGCAGAGCGAGGCGGCCGAGTCGGTCGGTGAGCTCGGCGTCCGCGGCGGCCTCGCCGTCGTCCATCGTGTCGAGCGCCGGCAGGAGCCTGTCCCACAGCACGTCGAGCACGGCCTGCATGTCCTCGGTGCACCCGGTGGTCGCGACGACGAGGTCGGCCTCGGGCACGACGACGCAGAACTGACCGTAGGCGCCGTCGCCCCGGTAGCCGTGCCGGGAGCGCCAGAACTGGTAGCCGTAGCCCTGCGACCAGTCGGCGTTGCCGCCGGGGTCGCGGTTGTCGACGTGCTTGCGCGTCGCGAGCTCGACCCAGCCCGCGGGCAGGAGCTGGGCCCCCTGCCAGCGCCCGCCCTGCAGCAGCAGCTGGCCGAGGCGCGCGATGTCGCCGGTGCGCTGGTGCAGCCCCGAGAAGGCGAGGGCCCGACCCTCGCCGTCGGCGTCCCACCGCCCCGCCTCGATGCCGAGCGGCTCGAGCAGGCGCGGTCTCAGGTAGTCGAGCAGGAACTCACCCGAGCGCTCCTGCACGACCAGGCCGGCGACGTAGGTGCAGGCGTTGTTGTAGGCGTGGCGCGAACCGATAGGGTCCTCGGGGCGCAGCCGCAGGAAGCCCCGAGCCAGGTCGTGGGGCTCGAGGGCATGGGCCCGGTCGAGCGTGTCCTCGCGGTGGCCCGTCGACATCGACAGCACGTCGTGCAGGGTGAGCGCCGCCACCCGCTCGTCGACGTCGGCGGGCACGTGGTCGGGCAGCAGGTCGACGACCCGGTCGGAGAGGGAGCAGAGCCCTTCGGCGACCGCGAACCCGACCGCGGTCGAGGTGAAGGACTTGCTGAGCGAGTAGAGCAGGTGCACCCGGTCGGGGGTGTAGGGGGCCCACCACCCCTGCGCCGCAACGGATCCGTGACGCACGACCATCAGGCTGTGCAGCTCGAGACCGCGCACCTCGAGCTCGTCGAGGACGGTGAGCAGCGAGGCGGCCGGGATGCCGACCCCGGCCGGGGAGGAGCTGGGCAGGGGTGGGGGCGTCGGGTCCGTCGTCACGTCCGGCAACCTATCGGCTCGTCGACCGTGGCCGCAGGGCCCACCTCGTCACCTACCATGAGCAGGTGACCGACTCGACCCGCCGGCCCGGGCAGATGAGGGTGGGACATCGTGAGCGGGAAGCCACCGCCGAGGTCCTTCGGCTCGCCGCGTCCGAGGGCCGGCTGAGCACGACCGAGCTGGCCGAGCGCCTGAGCGCTGCCGAGGGGTCGGTGACCTACGCCGACCTCGGTGCACTGGTGGCCGACCTGCCGCCCCTGCCCCAGTCGGCCGGGGGCCTGACGACCTACCGTCCCGGGATGCCCGGGTCGGCGCCCGACCGGAGGCTGCTGCTGTCGGGCGGGGTCTCCAGCCACAAGCAGCGCGGGGTCTGGCACGTGCCCCCGTTCCTCTCCCTCAGCGGCGGCCTCGGATCGGTCAAGCTCGACTTCCAGCTCGCGATCTGCCCCTACGAGGTCGTCGACGTCACGGTCACAGGCGGGTTGGGCTCGGTGGTCCTGATCCTTCCCGACGGCTGGGCAGCCGATGTCACCGGGGTGCGCAAGGGCATGGGGAGCGTACGGACCAAGGTCGACTCGGTTCCCTCGCCCGGGCTCCCCTTGCTGATCCTGCACGGGCAGGCGGCGGTCGGGTCGGTGACGGTCCGCCGTCCGAGCCGACTCGAGCGCCGCACAGCCGCCAGGCTGCTCAAGCAGAGGGGAGGCGACGGGCCGTCCGCACCGGTCCGGCAGCCCGCGCCGACGCCCCCGCTGGCCGGCCCTCCTCAGGACGCCACCCCGCAGGAGTGGGGACGACGCCCCTGACCCGGGGGTGACCGGGGCCACGGGGCGACGCCCCTCGGGCGCCCGATCCGGGATCCGGATGATTCTCGAAGGTGCAGGGTCTTGAGCCATGTCGGTGGTCTGGTCCACGGTGGTGCCATGACCTCGCCGACGACTCCACTGCCCGTGTGCCACATCCTGCCGCCCTACCTGCTGACCCAGCTCGCGCAGGCCGAGGGCGATCGGCTCGCCGAGACCGTGCAACGCACCATCACCCTCGACCGCCGGATGCGCGAGCGACGGGCGGTCTTCACCGAGCGCGGCACCGCGGAGGACCACCGGCTGCTGCCCGGGGCCATCACCCCCACCCGCGAGCTGCGGGCGCCCCGGCACAAGCCCACACCCCGGGCGGCGCAGCCCGACGCGGCCGTCGCGCGCGAGATCCACGACGCCCGCCACGGCACGACGCTGCCGGGCACGCTGGTGCGCGCCGAGGGAGCACCCGCGACCAAGGACGTCTCGGCGACCGAGGCCTACGACGGCCTCGGCGCCACCTGGGACCTCCTGCACTCCGCCTACGGTCGCGACTCGCTCGACGGGAAGGGTCTGCTGCTCGTGGCCTCGGTCCACTACGACCAGGACTACGACAACGCCTTCTGGGACGGTGAGCAGATGGTGTTCGGTGACGGCGACGGCGTCTACTTCAACCGCTTCACCGCCTCGGTCGACGTCATCGGTCACGAGCTGACGCACGGGATGACCCAGTACACCGCCGGCCTGACCTACGTGGCCCAGTCGGGCGCGCTCAACGAGTCGCTCTCCGACTGCTTCGGCTCGATGGTCAAGCAGATGTCGCTGGGACAGCAGGCCGACGCGGCCGACTGGCTGATCGGCGAGGGCCTGTTCACCAGCAAGGTCAAGGGCGTCGCCCTGCGCTCGATGAAGGCGCCGGGCACGGCGTACGACGACCCGCAGCTCGGCAAGGACCCCCAGCCGGCCGACATGGACGGCTACGCCGACCTGCCCCACGACAGCCAGCACGACAACGGGGGCGTCCACACCAACTCCGGCATCCCCAACCGCGCGTTCTACCTCGCCTCCACCGGCATCGGCGGCACCTCCTGGGAAGGCGCCGGGCAGGTCTGGTACGACGTCCTGACCGGAGGCAAGCTGGCCAAGGACGCGCAGTTCGCCGACTTCGCGACGCTGACGGTCGAGGCCGCCACAGCGCGCTTCGGGGCGGGGAGCGACAAGGCCGCGGCGGTCGAGTCTGCCTGGGCGACCGTCAAGGTGCTCTGACCGGTGGGTCAGCCGATGGTCTGCAGGACCAGGGTGTCGTCGTCGAGACGGAAGAGGGACGAGGTCGAGCCGGAGACGATCTGAGCCTCGACCGTGAAGGTGTGCGTCCCGGCGCTGAGCCCGGCGGCGTAGCGGTCGATCGAGTGCGCCTCCCACGTCGATGCGGGGTCGGCGTCGTCGAAGGAGGCGCCGCTCCCGGACCCGCCGGCCATCTCGACACCGTCGACGAGCAGACGCACCGAGCACCAGGAGGCCCCCGCGCAGAACGACTCTGCGGCGTACCGGCCCACGACGTTGGCTCCGGCGGGGACGGCGTAGGTCGTCGAGCCGACGGTCTGCCAGGCGTCGGGGACCTGGGTGAGGAAGATATCGAAGTCGACGAACTTCCCCGCGCTGGTCGGGCCTGCAGGTCCCTGCGACCCGGTGGCACCCTTCGCGCCCGTCGCCCCCACAGGTCCTGTCGCACCCTTATGGGCCAGGACGGCCCAGTTGGTGGTGTTGGTGACGGCGACACCGGTGTTGGCCAGCAAGGCGATGTAGGTCGACCCGCTCTTGGTCACCGCGTCGTTGACCTGGTAGGCGGTCGCTGCGTTGTAGGCGCCCTTGAAGCTGACGCCCTTGCCGTTCCAGCTGAGGGCTGTCGTGCCAGCCGGGCACTTCCCCCCAGCCTGGGCATCGATGACCTGCAGGGTCTTGGTGGCGCCGTTGGCGTAGCAGGCCGAGATGACGGCGGTGCTGCCGTTGGGGATCGCGGCGAATGCCGCGGTGCTGACGCACGCGGCGACGAGCCCCCCGCCCAGGACGATGCCGACCGACCGTCCCGACGGGCGGCGGACGAGACGGGACAGGCGAGCGCTACGGGTGGTGCGGGTCATGAGGACTCCTGGTGCGTGATGAAGGATGCGAGGGGGCGAGGACCGTCCCTGTCACGCGCTGAGGGTGTCAGATGGTCTGTGTAAGCGGTGGGTCTGATGTTGAAGGAGTTGACTATGACTGTGACCAAGAACGAGAAGGACGCTCAAGCCGATCCTGAGGCTCGGCGGCTGCGGCGGGAGATCTTCTCCGACGACCTCGTC
>JBBRNQ010000031.1:0-42578 GCA_038230235.1 Actinomycetales bacterium | reverse complement strand
GGCGGACGCGGGCGTCGGGCCCTCCATCGCGTCGGGGAGCCAGTCGTGGAAGGGGACGAGGCCCGACTTGCCGGCGATGCCGACCAGGAGCGCCACCAGGGCCAGGGTCGAGGCGGGCCCCGACACCGTGAGCGTGCCCAACGGGCCGGAGGGGTCGGCGAGGCCCTGGTCGGTGAGGCCCTGGTCGGTGAGGGGGACGTAGGCGAACCAGCCGAAACCGGTGCCGTGCCGCAGCACGTCGGCGATGCGGGTCGAGCCGGCCCCGTGGGCGAGCAGGATGATGCCGAGCACGAAGCCGAGGTCGGCGACGCGGGTGACGAGGAAGGCCTTGAGGGCAGCGCGTCGGGCCGACTCGCGGGCGCTCACGTGGCCGATGAGCAGGTAGGAGCACCAGCCCATCACCTCCCAGCCGACCAGGGTGAGCACGAGGTCGCCCGAGTGCACGACCAGCAGCATCGCGGCCAGGAAGAGCGAGACCTCGGCGGCGAAGACGGGGTAGCGCTCGTCGTCGGCGAGGTACCACACCGAGAAGAGCTGGACGGCGAGACCGACGAGGGTGACCGCGAGCGCGACCAGGGCGGAGGGCCGGTCGAGGAGCAGGTGGAGCGGCACGACGAGGTCACCGGCCGGGAGGGGTCCGACCGTGGTGACCTCGAGGGGTGCGGAGCCGACGGCCCGCTCGGCAGCAGGGAGCTGGGCGGCGAAGGGGAGGCCGATGCCGCCCGGACCGTCGCCGAGCCCGGCTGACCCGACGACGTCGACGAGCGCGAGGACGAGGCCGACGGCGGCCGCGCCGACGGCGGTCGCCGCCGCGGCGGCACGGTGCGGCCGGACCAGGCCGAGGACGAGCCCGGCCAGGGCGGCGAGCGCGGGCAGGAGCACCACGAGACGGACGACGACGCTCACGCGCGGCCTCCCGGGGTGGTGGCCGAGGCCGGGTCGGAGGTCTCGGCAGCGACCTCGTCGTCCGGGGTCACGTCGCCGCCGGCCGGGGTGGTCAGGTCGATGTGACCGGTCAGGCGGAACATCGCGAGCACGATGGCCAGCGCGACGCAGATCTCCGCCGCCGCGATGGTGATGACGAAGAGGGCGAGGCTCTGCCCGGTCTGCAGCGGCGACGAGTCGGCCGCGCCGAGCGCGACGAGGAGCACGTTGGCGGCGTTGAGCACGAGCTCGACCCCGATGAGCACGAGCACCGCGTTGCGGCGGGCGAGGATGCCGTAGACCCCGGTGCCGGCGAGGGCCGCGGCCAGGAGCATCGGCAGCCACAGGTGCATCACCGGTCGCCCTCCCACCGGTTGTCGGTGGCGGCATACGGGCTGGACGGGGATGGCGCGGAGCCGACGCGGGGGGACCCGCCGGGGGCGGCGCCGGAGACGCGCACCACGGCGAAGGCCCCGACGAGGGCGACGAGCAGGAGCAGCGAGAGCAGCTCGAAGGGCCAGACCCACGTGCCGAAGAGCGCCGTCGCGACCGCCCGGGTGTCACCGGAGACCGGGGTGACCGGGTCCTGGCCGACCAGCGGGATGAGCATCGTGGCCAGCAGGGCGGTGGTCGCTGCCCCGAGGACGGCGGCGGCGATCCGTTGCAGGAGAGGGGTGCCCAGCTCGTCGCTGCGCCCGATGGGCGCGCGGGTGAGCATCAGGGCGAAGAGCACGAGCACGACGACGGCACCCACGTAGATCAGCAGCTGCACCAGGGCGACGAGCTCGGCCCCGAGCACGACGTAGCAGCCCGCGAGGGTACCGAGGCAGACCACCAGCCACAGGGCAGCGTGGACGATGTGCCGTGTGGTCACGCTGAGCAGGGCGCTGAGGGCGGCGATGAGACCGACGAGGGCGAAGACGAGGTCCCGGCTCGTCATCCGTCGACCACCGGGGGTCCGTCGGGTCGGGCGGGGCTCTCGGGTCGGGCAGCTGGGGCAGCTGGGGCAGCCGCGGGACGCGAGGTGCGTGGCGGCTTGTTGGCGGTGGCGACCTCGGCCGCCTGCGCCGCCCGCGGGTCGAGCGCGGGCGGCGGCGGCACGGTCTGCATCCACTCCCCCAGCCGGTCCTTCTCGTGCAGCAGGTCACGGATGTCGGTCTCGGCGTACTCGAACTCCGGGCTCCAGTGCAGGGCGTCGAAGGGGCACACCTCGATGCAGATGCCGCAGTACATGCACAGCGAGAAGTCGATGGCGAAGCGGTCGAGCACGTTGCGCTGCCGCTCGCGCCCGCCCTCGGTGCTCGCCGGGACGGTCTCCTTGTGCGAGTCGATGTAGATGCACCAGTCGGGGCACTCCCGCGCGCAGAGCATGCACGAGGTGCAGTTCTCGTCGGTGAGGGCGATGACCCCGCGCGAGCGCGGCGGCAGGGCGGGCGCGACGTCGGGGTACTCCACCGTGTGGCTCGGGGTCAGCAGCGCCTTGGCAGTGGTCGCCAGACCCTTGAGCAGCCCCGGTACGGCGCCCCGTGGGCGACTGCCGCCGCCGCCCTCCGGCGGCTGCGGCGGCGGGGGCACCACGGTCCCGGTAGCCCTGTCGGGCTGGCCGGTGGTCTCGGGCTGGCCGGTGGTCTCGGGCACGTCCGTCACTGCATCATCACCACGACTACCCCGGTGAGCGCGACCTGCGCGATGCCGGCGGGCACGAGCCACACCCACGCCAGTCGCTGGAGCTGGTCCTCGCGCAGCCGGGGCCACGAGACGCGGAACCAGATGATGACGACGGCGACGAGGAACCCCTTGAGCAGGGTCCACACGACACCGAGCTGGTCGAGCTGACCGACACCGAATTGGTCGAGCTGCCCGACGAAGGGGCCACGCCACCCGCCGAGGAAGAGCACCGTGAAGAAGAGCGACATCACGACGATGCCGGCGTACTCCGCGAGCAGGAAGAAGGCGAAGCGCAGCCCGGTGTACTCCGTGAACGCGCCGAAGACGACCTCGGAGTCGGCGACCGGCATGTCGAAGGGTGGGCGCTGGAGCTCGGCGAGCGCCGCGACGAGGAAGACGACGGCTCCCGGCAGCTGCCACAGGAGCCACCAGCCGTTCCACTGCTGCACGATCCCCGGTAGGGACAGGGTGCCGGCGGCCAGCGCCACCGACGCCACGCTGAGCACGAGGGGCAGCTCGTAGCTCAGCAGCTGGGCCGCCGACCGCATCGCCCCGAGGAGGGAGTACTTGTTGGCGCTGGCCCACCCGGCCATGAGGGTGCCGAGCACGCCGACTCCCGCGACGGCGACGACGAAGAGGGCCCCGGCGTCGACCGAGGCCCCGACGACGCCCGGCCCGAGCGGCAGGACGCAGATCGCCACGAGGTAGGGGACGAGGGCGACCGCCGGGGCGGCGCGGAAGACCCACCGGTCGGCCGCGGCCGGGGTGACGTCCTCCTTCTGGACGAACTTGACCCCGTCGGCGACCAGCTGGGCCCACCCGTGGAAGCCCCCGGCGTACATGGGCCCGAGACGGCCCTGCATGTGGGCCATCACCTTGTGCTCGGTCTGCCCCACCAGCAACGGCAGCACGAGGAAGCCGAGCAGGGTGACCACCGCGCGCAGGACAACCTCGAGCGTGCTCATCGCGGGCCCCAGTCGGGGCCCGGCACACCGGGCGCCTGCACCCGACGGCGGCCGGCCGGCCGGGAGCTCTCGTGGCCCTCACCGGGTTCCTTGGCTCCCGGCCACGCCTTGCTGGCCCGGGCGGCGAGGACGAAGGACTTGCGCAGCGGGTGGCCCTCGAAGCCGTCGGGCAGCAGCAGCGGGCGCAGGCCGAGCCCCGTGCCGTCGTCGAAGCCCTCGACGTCGATGCCGAACATCTCGTGGGTCTCGCGCTCGTGCCAGGCGGCTCCGCGGAAGACCCCGGTGAGGCTGGGGAGCGGCTGGTCGGGGGGAAGGCGCACGCGTACGAGGTGCCCGCGCAGCGCGCCGGGCGCACGCACGTCGAGCAGGTGCACGACGACGTCGAACCCGGGGGCGTCGGCCCGGTCGGTCTCGTCGACGGCGGTCAGCCAGTCGAAGAAGGTGTAGCCCTCCTCACGCAGGGCCGCCACCGCCGCCACCCACTCGTCGACGGACACGTCCTGGCAGGGATCAGCGCGCGAAGCGGCACCCTCGGCGCCCGGGGAAGCCGTCGTCACGGGGACCCCCGGTGACGACCGGCCTGACCCCGCCCGTCGGGCTCTCCGGGCTTCCTGGGCTTCCCGGGCTCGCCGGGTCTGGCGGGCCCGGCGGGCTTACGCGGTCCGGACCGGGGGCGCTCGGGCGTGAGTGGCTCATCGGGTTCGTCGGGTTCGTGGGTGTCTGCGCCGAGGTCGAAGAGGTCGTCGGCCAGGGTGCGGCTCGGGTCACCCTGCGCCGGACGGCGGCGCAGCAGGCGCCGGCGCGGGGCCGCTGGCGGCGGCACCACGGGCAGCGGCCTGGTGGGCGGGTCCGAGACGGGGAGACGCTCGGTCGGGGGACTCGCCGGGCGGTCGGTGCGTCGGTCGGTCGGTCGGTCGGGCGGGCGCCCGGTCGGGGGCGACGTGAGCGGCAGCGACGCGGTGGTCGCCGAGGCGGCCTCCCCCTCCGACGGGGCCCCCTGCCCCGACGCGAGCTCCTGCGGCGGCATGGTCCCCGGTGCGCCGCCCGACGGTGCGCTCTCTGCCGGCGGCGCCACGGTGCCGGGTCGCGCGGTGAGCGCATCACCGCGCCCGGGCAGCCGGCCGGCCTGGTCGGGGGTGACCGGTCCCCGCTGGACCTCGGCGGCCGACGCGAGGCGGCCCCCGGCATACCGGCGGGCGAGGCCCTTGCTGGTGATCCGCTCGGCGGCGATCTTCTCCTGCAGCTTGACGATCCCCTGCAGCAGCGCCTCGGGCCGCGGAGGGCAGCCGGGCACGTAGACGTCGACCGGGATGATCGTGTCGACGCCCTTCATGACGCAGTAGGAGTCCCAGTAGGGGCCGCCGGAGTTGGAGCAGGCCCCGAAGGAGATGACGTACTTCGGCTCGGGCATCTGGTCGTAGAGCCGCCGGATCGCCGGCGCCATCTTGTCGGTCACGGTGCCCGAGACGACCATCAGATCGGCCTGACGCGGCCCGGGCGCGAAGGGGATGACGCCGAGCCGGATGAAGTCGTGCCGGGCCATCGACGCGGCGATGAACTCGATGGCGCAGCAGGCGAGCCCGAAGTTGAACACCCACAGGCTGTAGCGCCGGCCCCAGTTGAGCACGACCCGCATCGGCTGCGGTGCGTGCTCGGCGAGCGCCCCCACCCGGGGAGCAACGGTGGGCCGCACGGTGGGCAGCGGGAGGTCAGTGGACATCGGTGCGCCCGGTCAGACCCAGCGCAGCAGGCCGCGGCGGGCCGCGTGCCCGAGGCCGATGACGAGGACGGCGACGAAGATGCCCATCTCGACCAGGGAGGCCGCCCCGAGGTCCGGGTCGCGGATGACGGTCGCCCAGGGGAAGAGGTAGACGGCGTCGACGGCGAAGATGACGTAGAGGAAGGCGTAGACGAAGTAGCGCACGTTGGTCTGGGCCCAGTCGGCCCCCACGGGGTCGACCCCCGACTCGTAGGTCGTGAGCTTGGCGGCCGTCGGCGCGCGGGGAGCGAGCAGCCGACGGGCCACGGCGGCGGCGAGGACCAGCACGATGCCGCTGAGCACGACCGCGCCGACCGTGACGTAACCCTCCATGGGGTCACACCCTAGCGAGCGGGTGACCCCGGGAGGTGGCTGGTCGGGCGAGAGAGACGACGACCCCTTCCCGACTCCCCTTGGGTAGCCGAAGAATCACCTCTACCGAGGCCGCCAGGGGTGATTCCTTGGCTACTCAAGGGCGGCCGCCAGGGGTGATTCTTCGGCTACTCAAGGGCGGCCGCCGGGCGTGATCTCCTGGCTACCCAGGGCCTGGCCGAGCTCAGACGAAGGCGCTGTGCCCGGTGACCGCCCGGCCCACGATGAGCTGGTTGACCTCGCGGGTGCCCTCGTAGGAGTAGACGGCCTCCGCGTCGGCGAAGTAGCGGGCGACGCCGTGCTCGAGCACGATGCCGTTGCCGCCCATGACCTCTCGGGCCCGAGCCACCGTCTGGCGCATCAGCGTGGAGGTCGTCGCCTTGGCCAGGGCCGCGTGCTCCTCCTCCTCGATGCCGGCGTCCTGCATCTGGGCCAGGCGCACGACGAGCCCGAGGGAGCAGGTGATGTTGGCGAGCATGGTCGCGAGGTGGTCCTGCACAAGCTGGAAGGCCGCGAGGGGCCGGCCGAACTGCTGGCGCTCGCGGGTGTAGTCGAGCGCCCGCTCGTAGGCCCCCATCTGCAGGCCGACGGCGCCCCAGGCGACACCGCCGCGGGTGATGCGCAGGACGTTGGCGGTGTCGGCGAAGCTCCGAGCCCGCTCGAGGCGACGGTCGTCGGGCACCTGCACGTCGGTGAGCGTGATGTCGGCGTTCTGCACCGCACGGAGGGCGATCTTGCCCTCGATCTTCGTGGTCTCCACCCCGGGCGTCTCCCGGTCGACGACGAAGCCCGCCACCTCACCGTCGTCGGGACCACCCTCCTGCTTGGCCCACACGACGACGAGGTCGGCGAAGGTCGCGTTGCCGATCCACCGCTTGGCGCCGTTGAGGACCCACCCGTCACCGTGCCGGCGGGCGGTGGTCTCGAGACCGCCGGCCACGTCGGAGCCGTGCTCGGGCTCGGTGAGCGCGAAGGCCCCGATCGCGTCGAAGTCGAGCATGCCCGGCAGCCACCGCTCCCGCTGCTCGTCGGAACCGCAGTGGTAGATGCTCGCGAAGGCCAACCCCGTGTGCACGCCCCAGAAGGTGCCGAACGACTGGTCGACCCGCGACATCTCGAGGGCCACGAAGCCGTCGAACAGTCGCCGCATGGGCTCACCTCCGTCGGGGGTGTAGCCCGCATAGGTGGACCCGGCGATCCGCAGGTCCTTCAGGGCAGGCACGAGGTGGTGCGGGAACTCCCCGCGCTCCCAGTGGTCGTCGGCCACCGGCCGCACCTCGCGCTCGAGGAACTGCCGGAGGGCGGTGAGCCGCTCGCGCTCCCGCGTGTCGAGGAGGTCTTCATACCGGTAGAAGTCGGATGCATGGGCGAAGGTGCCGTCGTTGGCGCTCACCCTCCCACCGTATGTCGCACCACCGGCCGTCGCAGGCGCGGGTGTGGTCTGGACCGGCCACCCCCCAGGTGACCTGCCCAGACCTCCCCCCGTTGCTCCCGTCGCCCTTCGTCACCGCCCGATACCCCCCCGGATACCGTCCGATCCCTCTGCGGCGACTCGTCCGCCCTCGGGCGAGGACCAGAGCCCACGCCACGTGAACCCCTGGATGCGTAGGCATCAGTTCGCGATATGTCCACTATGGTGGCATTTCCGGGACGGCGCAAGGACCTGGGCCACCGAATCAGGTGTCGAATGTGCATCAAGACTTCTGATCCGTGACCCTGCTGCCCCCGGGACGCTCACCACCGTCCTGTCTGGGCTGCACGCCGGTCTCACGTCTGAGGTCGTCGCCCGGAATCCCCCGCCCGTCTGCCGGGTTGAGCGGTCATGACCACACGCATCGTCGCACCCCAGGACTTCGGCGGACCCGAGCAGCTCGCCGTCACCACCATCCCGACCCCCGAGCCGCGGGCCGGGGAGGTCCGAGTCGCCGTCCGGGCCATCGGCGTCAACCCCATCGACTGGAAGCTCTACTCCGGGGCGTTCGGGCGCGACCCCGCGCTGCTCCGGGGGCTCGGTTCGGACATCTCCGGGGTCGTCGACGCCCTGGGTACCGGCGTGACCGGATGGAGCGTCGGCGACGCCGTCGTCGTCGCCTCGCTCCCCCAGACTGCGTACGCGGAGCACGTCCTCGTGCCGGTTGACCTGCTCGTCGCCAAGCCCGAGAGCGTCTCCTTCGAGGTGGCCGGAGGCGTCGGGGTCGTCGCCGGCACAGCGGTCCACGCACTCGAGACCGTGCACGTCGGCCGGGGCGACACCCTCCTGCTCCACGGTGGCGCAGGCGGGGTCGGGGGTCTCATCGTGCAGCTCGCCGTCCGTCGCGGAGCCCGGGTCATCGCCACGGCGAGCGCGGGCAACCACGACTACCTGCGCGCGCTGAGCGCCGAGCCGACCACGTATGGGGCCGGCCTCGAGGAGCGGGTGCGCGCGCTCGCCCCCGGGGGCGTCGACGCCGCCATCGACGCGGTGGGAACCGACGAGGCCCTCGACAGCAGCGTGGCACTGGTCGCCGACCGCTCCCGCATCGTGACCCTCGCCGGCTTCGGCCGGGTCGCTGAGCTGGGCATCCGCGCGATCGGTGGCGGCCCCGGTGCCGACCCCGGCACCGCTGTGCGCGCGGCCGCCGTGCCCGAGGTGCTCGACCTGCTCGCGCGGGGCGAGGTCGAGCTGCCGGTCGCCCGCACCTACCCGCTCGAGGACACGGCCCAGGCGCACCGCGACAGCATCGAGGGGCACACGCGCGGCAAGCTCGTGGTGCTGCCCTGACGACGGTGCGTGCTGCTCGGGCTGCGCTGACTGCTGCTCTGGCTGGGGGTACTCCTCGGGCTGCTCAGGCTGCTCAGGCTGCTCAGGCTGCTCAGGCTGCTCGGGCTGCGCTGGCTGAGGGCCAGACGCGCCTCGCCTGCCCCAGGTAGGAGATAGTCGCTCCATGCACCCGGCCCCCGCCCCGACGTCGTGATCCGCTTCGGCCTCGTGGGGGCCGGACCCTGGGCCTCGAGGTTCCACGCGCCGATGCTCGCGAGCTCGCCCGGCGTCGAGCTCGCCGGCGTGTGGGCCCGGCGGGCGGAGGCCGCAGCGGCCCTCGCGACGTCGTACGGCGCGACCGCGAGCGCGTCGTACGACGACCTGCTCGAGCAGTGTGACGCCGTCGCGTTCGCCGTGCCGCCCGACGTCCAGGCCGAGCTTGCCCCACGCGCTGCACGGGCGGGTCGACACCTGCTGCTGGAGAAGCCGCTGGCCTTCACGGTGGCCGGGGCCGAGGCCATCGCCGACGCCGTCGACGCGGCTGGCGTGGCCAGCCTGCTCATGCTGCGCAACCGCTTCGACCCGGCGGTGGTGGCGCTGGTCGATGCGGCGGAGAAGGTGGTGCCGCGTGGGGTGGTCGCCCGGTTCGTGTCAGGGGCGGCGCTTCCTGGCGAGACCTTCGCCACGCCGTGGCGGCAGGAGCGGGGGGCGCTCTACGACCTGGCGCCGCACGCCCTCGACCTCATCGAGGCGCTGCTCGGGCCGGTCCTCGAGATCACCGCCACGGGCGACCCCACGCGGTGGGTGGGGGTGACCACCCGGCACGCAGGGGGTGCGGTGGCGCAGGTCGCCCTGTCGCTCACCGTGCCCGGTGTCGAGGGGCAGCTGCGGCTCGAGCTGGTGCACGATGGCGGCGTGCTCACGCTGGGGGCGCTGCAGTCCGACGAGGACCAGGGCGTGCCTCGGGCGATCATGGCGTCGTTCGTCGAGGCGGTGACGTCGGGGCGCGCGCCTACGTTGGATGTGCACCGGGGGCTGATGATCCAGCGGCTGCTCGACGGGGCGGGCGCGACCGCCTGATGGCGGTGGCGACCGCGCGATGGGCGGGCGCGACCGCCTGATGGGCGGGCGCGACCGCCTGATGGGCGGGCGCGACCGCCTGAGGCTGCCCGGCCACGAGGGGCGTGGGTCGGTGAGGCGTGGACAGCGCTCAGTGAGCAGCAGGGACGGCGGACGCCGACTGCGGCCGGGTCACGCCGCCAGCGGGGAGGACGGGCAGGGGCGGGAGGCTGCGGGCGCCTGCTCTGGGCGCCGACGTGGGCAGGATGGTCAAGCCGGTCACGAGGTCCTGGAGCACCGGTAGCGACAGGCGGGCTCGCTCCACCCTGGTGGGCTCGCCCCACGCAGCGACCGCGAGGGTCACCTGACGACCCGCGCACGAGGGGCACGGCAGCAGGCAGCTCGCCCAGGCGTCCCGCAGCCCGCACAGGTAGGCGACGGGACCTTCACGGGCATCGCGGACGTCGCACGTCGGTCGGGTGTGCCAGTGCACACAGCCGTCACGCACCACGACGTCACCCGACGTCAGGCCCGCCGCACCGTACTCTTCTCGCTCCATCACCCGCAGTCCCTGACCTCGTCGCCCAGCTTCGCCGCTCCCCTGAAGTATGTACACGGTGGTCATCGGCATAGGTGACATCGGCACCACTGACTCCGCGGAGAGGGGTCTTGAGCGTCATCTTTCCCAGCGGGGGGCGGCAGTGACGTCGGGCTGGCTGCTGGAGCGTCGGTCTGGCTCCGACTCCTCAGCTGTCGAAGGCCGCCAGAGCCGCACGCAGGTCGTCTGCCGTCGTCTGCGATGCGGGAGGCATGATGCCCTTCGTGGGGTCCGCCTGCGAGGCGTCCGCCTCGGGGTCGAAGTACGGCACGCCGTACGCCGGGGTGTTGGGCTCGAAACGACGGCCCTCGGAGAGCGCGCCGGCGTCGAGCGTGTCGTAGCCCAGCTCGTCGAGCAGGCCCGTCACCGTGTGCTTGGCTCCGGCGTCGTCACCTGCGATGACGAGGGCACTGCGGTCGTCTGCACCGGTGGGGCGGGCGAGGGACTGCAGGTGAGCGAAGTGGATGTTGTTGAAGGCCTTGACGACGTGCGACTGCGGCAGGTGCTGCTGCAGCAGCTCGCTCGAGGTCGTCGAGCCGTCGTCGAGGGCGGCGATCTGGCCGTCGCGCTGGGGGTAGTAGTTGTTGGTGTCGATGACGACCTTGCCGACCAGCGGCTCGACCGGGACGCTCTCGTAGGCCTTCAGGGGGATGGTCACGACGACGACGTCGCCGGCCCGGGCCGCTTCGAGCGAAGTCGCCGCGCGCGCGTGGGCGCCGAGCTCGGTGACAAGGTCGGCAAGGGTCTCGGGCCCTCGCGAGTTGCTGAGCACGACGTCGTGGCCGGCCGCCACAGCGAGTCGTGCGACGGTGCTGCCGATGTGTCCGCTGCCGATGAGGCCCAAGGTAGTCATGTCGAATGAAGCGCGCCTGGTGCCGGCGCTATTCCTGCTGTGACCGGTCAGACCGGGGTCTCCAGCAGGTCGCGCAGCCCCGCGTCGACGGCGTCGAGGTAGGTCTGCTCGAAGCCGAAGAGCCCGAAGTGGCCGGCGATGCTGGGCAGCACCCGCAGCTCGCTGCCGGGGATGAGCGCCTGCTCGGCGGCGCAGTCGCGCACGGGGAAGAACATGTCCTCGTCGATCGGCATCACCATGGTGCGAGCCGTGATCCGTCCCAGGGCCGTCGCCAGGTCACCGCCGGTGTGGCGCGTGACGTCACCGTGCTGCCACTTCCAGCCCATCACCAGCAGGGCGTTCGGGTCCATCGCGCCGAACACCGCCTCCATGAAGTTCGTCATGAAGTCGTCGCGGCTGGTGAACTGGTAGTCGGGGACCTGGATGCCACGCCAGAACTCGGTCTTCCAGAACTCCGTCGACAGCCCCATCACGGCCCAGATGCCCGCGTGCCGGGCCAGCCCGTCGTGGACCTCGGTGTGCGAGCCGTACTCACCGCCGTTCCACCCCGGGTCGGAGGTGATGGCGTCGACCAGCGCCTTCGTGAAGAGGTAGTCGTGCGGCGTGTTCTGCGCCGTCCCGGCGATCGGTGCCGCACGCAGGACCCGGTCGGGGAAGCGGACCGCCCACTCGTAGGTCTGTTGCGCCCCCATCGAGCCGCCCACGACGAGCGCCAGCCGCTCGATGCCGAACAGCTCGCTGAGCAGCCGCTGCTGGGCGACGACGTCGTCGCCGATGGTGACGTGCGGGAAGCGGGACATCGCCACCTCGCCATCGGTGTTGTGCGGTGACGTCGAGAGCCCGTTGCCGATCTGGTTGACGACGACGATGAACCACCGCGTCGGGTCGAGGGCCCGGCCCTCACCGATGTAGACCTGCTCCCACGTCTGGTGCGTACCCGAGAACCACGTGGGGACGAGGATGACGTTGTCCTTGGCCTCGTTCAGCTCGCCGTAGGTCGCGTAGGCCAGCTGGAGGTCGGGGATGGTGCCACCCTCCTCGAGAGCGAAGTCCCCCAGGCCGTGCCGCTGGTAGGCCCCCTGGACCTCGGGCGTGTAGAAGGCGTTCTCGAGCATGGCTACTCCTCGACCGTGTCGGGCCTCGTCGCCCGGGAGACCGAGCCAACCACGCCGCGGCGCTGCCGTCGAGACCTCCGGGCCGAGATTGGCGTGCGGTGCGGCTGATGCCCCGAAACGTCATCATGGGAGCCATGACGCACGAGGACCCCGCCCTCCGAGCCGAAGGCACCGAGCCCGAGGCCGAGGTCGAGGCCGAGGTCGCAGTCGAGGTGACAGCGCTCGCCGTCAACGTGAGCATCCCGACGTCGATGCGCTGGACGGCGCTGCGTCGAGGCGAGGAGTTCGTCCTCCAGACGCTCAACCTGCGCCTGCTCCCCGACGGCCACCTCGCCGTCAAGGCCTACGGCCGACCGACGGCCGGCGGTCGGGGCGCCTACGTGTCGTTCCCCGTGCCCGACGACCCTGCCCTCGCCGCCATCGTCTCCGCAGCGGCGGACCGTGCGGCCGTGATGTGGGCCGCCCATCGTGGCTTGACCTGACCTGAGCTGAGCTGGCCCGAGCTGAGCTGACCTGAGCTGACCTGAGCACCGCGGCTGGTGGAGCGACCCCCCGGGGTGACGACGCGGCATACAGTCGGGCCATGGCGAAGGCGACGTCCCCCGCGGTCGAGCTCGAGGTCGGCGGGCGCACGGTGCGCCTGTCCAACCCTGACCGGGTCTACTTCCCCGAGCACGGCTGGACCAAGCTCGACCTCGCGACCTACTACCTCGCCGTCGGCGACGGTATCGTGCGCGCGCTGCGGGACCGGCCGTGCATGATGCACCGCTTCCCCACCGGGCTGGCCGGCGACAAGGTCCACCAGAAGCGCGTGCCCCACGGGGCCCCGCCGTGGCTCGAGACGGTGCGCATCCACTTCCCGAGGTGGAACCGCACCGCCGACGAGCTCTGCGTCACCGAGCTGGCGTCGGTCGTCTGGGCGGTGCAGATGTCGACCGTGGAGTTCCACCCGTGGAACAGCCGCCGTGACGACACGGAGCGTCCTGACGAGTGGCGCATCGACCTCGACCCCATGCCCGAGTGCGACCTCGCGAAGACCAAACGCGTCGCCCACGTCACGCACGAGGTGCTCGACGAGCTCGACATCACCGGCTACCCCAAGACCTCCGGCGGCAGCGGCCTGCACGTCTACGTGCGGATCGAGCCGGAGTGGGGCTTCCAGGACGTACGACGCGCCGCCCTCGCCTTCGCGCGCGAGGTCGAGCGCCGCGCGGGCGGCGAGGCCACGACCACGTGGTGGCGCAAGGACCGGGACCCGACGGCGGTCTTCGTCGACTACAACCAGAACGCGCGCGACCACACCATCGCCAGTGCCTACTCCGTGCGGGGGGTGGCAGACGGGACGGTCTCGACGCCGATCGCGTGGGACGAGGTCGACGACGTCGAGCCGCGAGAGCTCACCCTCGCCACGGTGCCGGCACGGTACGCCGCCAAGGGCGACCTGATGGAGGCCATCGACGACACGGCGCACCGGCTTGACACGTTGCTGGAGTGGGCCGCTCGTGACGAGCGCGACGGCGCCGAGACGCCACCCGACGTGGAGGAGGAGGTGGAGGTCTGACTGGACGCCGTCCGGTGCAGGACGGCGCGGGCTCGACCGGGCGGCGCGACGGAGGTAGCGCAGCGAGCACCAGGACGGCAGCCGCGCGGTGACAGCACCCGGCACGGGCCCGCGACCGTGTGGCGAGGCAACCGGCGTGGACCCGCAGCCGCGCGGTGACGGCACCTGACCCTGAACCGTCACCCCGCAAGTCCTTGTCCATGCCTTCAACCTAGACGCGACCACCGACAGAGGTAAGCACCGGACAAGAAGCCCAATTCGATTGCGAAACAATGGACTTCATTCACACGCGCCCCACAGAACACAGTGCTGGCGCCTGCTTGTGCAGCCCACCTCCCCTCGTTCTGGCGTCCGACATCAGACCCCTCACACGCCCTCTCAGACAACCCCCCAGCCCCAGCCCCCAGCCCGACAGACGGCCTGCCCCGACCAACCGGCGCGAGTCCGGTCTGCCCACACAGGGCGGGGCTACAACGCGCCAAAATGGGGCTGAACCGGTCTCGTGCCGGTCGGTCGGTTCGCGACGTCCGCAGGCACCCCCGACGCCCTCAGGATGTCGTGACCCGCCCACCCTCGACGTGCCACCGCTGGTCGAGCCGCACCGTCTCGAGCAGCCGCCGGTCGTGCGAGACCAGGAGCAGCGCGCCGTCGTACGACTCGAGCGCCTCCTCCAGCTGCTCGATGGCCGGCAGGTCGAGGTGGTTGGTCGGCTCGTCGAGCACGAGCAGGTTGACGCCTCGCGCCTGCAGCAACGCCATCGCCGCCCGCGTGCGCTCCCCCGGCGAGAGCCGCCCCACGAGACTGCCCACCTGGTCGGCCTTCAGGCCGAACTTCGCGAGGAGCGTACGGCGATCCGCTGGCGCGAGGTCGGGCACCGCCTCACCGAAGGCGTCGCCCAGCGACAGCTCGTCGTCCAGCCCGCTCCGGGTCTGGTCGATCTCGCCGACCGCCACGCTCGCCCCGAGACCAGCGCTGCCGTGGTCCGGCGCCAACCGCCCCAGCAACAGCTGGAGCAGCGTCGTCTTGCCGGCCCCGTTGGGCCCCGTGATCCCGATGCGCTGACGTGCCTCGACCTGCAGCGACACCGGGCCGAACGCGAAGTCGCCGCGCCGGACGGCCGCCTCGTTGGCCACCGCGACCACCGAGCTCGAGCGCGGAGCAGCACCGACGGTGAACTGCAGCACCCACTCCTTGCGCGGCTCGTCGACCTCGTCGAGCCGGGCGATGCGGGACTCCATCTGCCGCACCTTGCGCGCCTGCTTCTCCGCGGAGTCGACACTGGCGGCCCGCCGGATCTTGTCGTTGTCGGGGCTCTTCTTCATCGCGTTGCGCACGCCCTTGCTGCTCCACTCCCGCACGGTGCGCGCACGCCCCTGCAGGTCGGACTTCGTGGCGGCGAAGTCGTCGTACGCCTCCCGGGCGTGTCGCCGCGCCACCTCGCGCTCGGTCAGGAACGACTCGTAGCCGCCGTCGTGCACCGACACCGCGTTCTGCGCGAGGTCGAGCTCGACGATCCTGGTGACGCAACGGGCGAGGAACTCGCGGTCGTGCGAGACGAGGACGACGCCACCCCGCAGCCCCTTTACGAAGCGCTCCAGCCGCTCGAGGCCCGCGAGGTCGAGGTCGTTGGTCGGCTCGTCGAGCAGCACGACGTCGAAGCGGCTGAGCAGCAGGGCGGCGAGTGCGGCGCGGGCTGCCTGCCCACCCGACAGGGAGGTCATCTGCGCGTCGGGCCCGACGTCGAGACCCAGCTCGGCAAGCACCTGCGGCATGCGGTCGTCGAGGTCGGCGGCGCCCGAGGCCAGCCAGTGGTCGAGCGCCACGGCATACCGGTCGTCAGCCCCTTCCACCTCCGAGCCCAGGTCGCTCGCCGCCGACTCCATCGTCTCGGTGGCGTAGCTGGCCCCGGTACGGCGTGCGACGTACTCGCCCACCGTCTCGCCAGGCACCCGCTCGTGCTCCTGGGGCAGCCACCCGACGAAGGCGTCGGAGGGGGCGAAGGTGACCGACCCCGCGAGCGGCGTCGCCGCACCAGCGAGCAGCCGCAGCAGGGTGGTCTTGCCCGCGCCGTTGGCCCCGACGACGCCGACGACGTCACCGGGCGCCACCGTGAGGTCCAGCCCCTCGAAGAGGGTGCGGTGGGCGTGTCCGCCGGACAGGTCCTTGGCCACGAGGGTTGCGCTCACCCGCCCAGATTAGGAGGGTCAGACCGGCGGGGCACCGACGGGTCGTCCCCACTGTCGGGGACCCGAGCGGTGGGCCTCCTCCGCGCGCCCGACGAGGCGACATACCATGATCGAGGCGCCCGACCCGGCGCCGTACGCACCGAACCGAGGCACCTCACCCATGACTGCCACCACCCAACGGCTCGCCCGCGTCGTCATCCGCTTCGCCGGAGACTCCGGCGACGGGATGCAGCTGACCGGCGACCGCTTCACGAGCGACTCCGCCGTGCTCGGCAACGACCTGTCGACCCTGCCCAGCTTCCCCGCCGAGATCCGCGCGCCCCAGGGCACGCTGCCGGGGGTCTCGAGCTTCCAGCTGCACTTCGCCGACCACGACGTGCTCACGCCCGGCGACGAACCCGACGTGCTGGTGGCGATGAACCCGGCCGCCCTCAAGGCCAACCTGCCCGACCTGCCGCGCGGCGCGACGGTGATCGTCGACACCGACGAGTTCACCAGGCGCAACCTCGCGAAGGTGGGGTACGCCACCTCACCCCTCGAGGACGGCACGCTCGAGGCGTATGCCGTGCACCGGGTGCCGCTGACCTCGATGACGGTCACGGCGCTCGCAGGCTCCGACCTGACCCGCAAGGACAAGGAGCGGGCCAAGAACATGTTCGCGCTCGGGCTGCTGTCGTGGCTCTACAGCCGCCCCAGCGAGCCCACCGAGCACTTCCTCGCGCGCAAGTTCGGCAGCAAGCCCGACCTGCTGTCGGCCAACCTCACCGCGCTGCGGGCGGGGGTCAGCTACGGCGAGACGACCGAGGAGTTCGCCGTCCGCTACGAGGTCGGCGCAGCGTCGATGCCGCCCGGCAGGTATCGCAACATCACCGGAAACCTCGCCCTCGCCTACGGTCTTGCGACGGCCGCGCACAAGGCGCAGCTGCCGCTGGTGCTCGGGTCCTACCCCATCACCCCGGCGTCCGACATCCTCCACACCCTCTCCGGCCTCAAGCGCTTCGGCGTCACGACGATCCAGGCGGAGGACGAGATCGCGAGCGTCGGCATCGCCCTCGGGGCGGCCTTCGGTGGCGCCATCGGGGTGACGACGACCTCGGGCCCGGGGCTCGCGCTCAAGGCCGAGACCATCGGTCTCGCGGTCTCGCTCGAGCTGCCCCTCGTCGTCGTCGACGTCCAGCGCGGCGGCCCCTCGACGGGTCTGCCGACGAAGACCGAGCAGTCCGACCTGCTCCAGGCGCTCTACGGCCGCAACGGCGAGTCGCCCGTCGCGGTCATCGCCCCGCAGTCGCCCTCCGACTGCTTCGACGCGGCCCTCGAGGCCGTGCGCGTCGCGACGACGTACCGCACCCCCGTCATCCTGCTCTCCGACGGTTACCTCGCCAACGGCTCCGAGCCGTGGCGCCTGCCCTCGGTAGCCGACTTGCCCGACCCGCCGGTCGTGCACGCCACCGAGCCCAATGCCGTTGACACTGAGGGCAACCCGCTCTTCCACCCCTACCTGCGCGACCCCGACACGCTGGCCCGACCCTGGGCCGTCCCGGGCACCGCGGGCCTCGAGCACCGCATCGGGGGCATCGAGAAGGCCGACGTCACGGGCAACATCTCCTACGACCCGGCCAACCACGACACGATGGTGCGCCTGCGACAGGCCAAGATCGACGGCATCACGGTGCCCGACCTCGAGGTCGACGACCCGACCGGTGACGCGCGCCTGCTCGTCATCGGCTGGGGCTCGACCTACGGCCCGGTCGCCGCAGCCGTGCGCGCCCTGCGCACCGACGGGTATGAAGTCGCCCGCACCCACCTGCGCCACCTCGCCCCCTTCCCCGCCAACCTCGGTGACGTGCTGCGCGCCTACGACCAGGTGGTGCTGCCGGAGATGAACCTCGGGCAGCTGGCGCTGCTGCTGCGCGGACGGTTCCTCGTCGACATCCACTCGCACACCGCCGTCCGCGGCCAGCCCTTCACCTCGGCCGAGCTGGTCGACGTGCTGCGGCCCCTCCTCGACCGTCTCTCCACGCTCCCCGCACTCCACAGTCTCGGCACGGAGGTGTCCGCATGACCACCACCACCCAGCCCAGCGACCGCTCGCAGCACGCCCAGCCGACCGCCCTCGGGATGCCCGGGCACGGCCTCGCCGGTGTCCCGACGCTGCCCGAGGACGCAGCACCGTTGTCCCGCAAGGACTTCACCTCCGACCAGGAGGTCCGCTGGTGCCCCGGGTGCGGCGACTACGCCATCCTCGCCGCGGTCCAGGGCTTCCTGCCAGAGCTCGGGCTGCGCCGCGAGAACGTCGTCTTCGTCTCGGGGATCGGCTGCTCGTCGCGCTTCCCGTACTACCTCGACACCTATGGCATGCACTCGATCCACGGACGCGCGCCGGCCATCGCCACGGGGCTGGCGACCTCACGCCGCGACCTGTCGGTCTTCGTCGTCACCGGTGACGGTGACGCCCTGTCGATCGGTGGCAACCACCTGATCCACGCCCTGCGGCGCAACGTCAACCTCACGATCCTGTTGTTCAACAACGAGATCTACGGTCTGACCAAGGGGCAGTACTCCCCCACCTCTCCTGTGGGCGCCATCACCAAGTCGACCCCGGTCGGCTCGGTGGACGCCCCGTTCAACCCGGTGAGCCTGGCCCTCGGCGCCGAGGCGACCTTCGTCGCGCGCACCATGGACTCCGACCGGGCGCACCTCACCGAGGTGCTCCGCGCCGCGACGGCGCACCGGGGCACCTCGCTGGTCGAGATCTACCAGAACTGCCCGATCTTCAACGACGGCGTCTTCGCCGTGCTGAAGGACCGCACGCAGGCCGCCACGCGGATCCTCCACCTGCGCCACGGTGAGGAGATCACGACGGGTGACGCCCAGACGACCGGTGACAGGCAGACCGGCACAGTCGTCGTCCGCACCGACGGGGGCGGGCTCGTCGTCGTCGACCGCGCCGTGGCCGACCCCACCCGCATCGTGCGCCACGACGCTCACGCCGACGACCCGTCGCAGGCGTTCGCCATCTCGCGCCTCATCGACCCGACGCTCGCCCACGTGCCCATGGGCATCTTCCGCGACGTCGACCGCCCCACCTACGACGACCTGGTGCGCGACCAGGTCGACGCCGCCGTCATGGGACTGCACGGGGCCGACGACGCCGGCACCGCCCTCGCTGCCACCGACGCCGACCTCGACGCGCTGCTCACCGGGCGCGACTCGTGGGTCGTCGGAGGGTGACGAGCGGCCCCGACACCGGCGCGCAGACGGGTGCCGACACCGCCCCCGAGACCACCGGGCAGACCGGCCTCGGGGGCGCCGACGAGGCGGCGCGGGGCACGGCATACGGGCTGGTCGCCTATGCCGTATGGGGCGCCTTCCCGCTCTACTTCCACGCCCTCGCCCCGGCGGGGGCCCTCGAGATCCTCGCGCACCGCATCGTCTGGACGCTGGTGCTGTGTGTGCTCGTGCTGCTCGCCGTGCGCGACGTCCGGTGGGTGCCAGCGCTCGTGCGTCAGCCGAAGGTGCTGGGTGGTCTCGCCCTCGCGGCCGTCACCATCGCGGTCAACTGGGGCTTCTACGTCGCGGCTGTCGCCGCCCACAACGTCGCCGACGCCTCGCTCGGCTACTTCCTCAACCCGCTCGTGACCGTCGCCCTCGGTGTCGTCGTGCTGGGTGAGCACCTGCGCCCGCTGCAGTGGACGGCCGTGGGCGTCGGGGTCGCCGCCGGTCTCTACCTCGCCGTGGCTGCCGGCCACGTGCCGTGGATCTCCTTCGTGCTGGCGGTGAGCTTCGCGGCCTACGGGCTGCTCAAGAAGCGGCTCGGAGTGGGCCTCCCGGCCCTGCACGGTCTCACCGTCGAGACGGTGGTGCTCGGACCCTTCGCCCTGGTCGTGCTCGTCGTGCTCGGGCAGACGGGGGCCCAGACCTTCACGGACAACGGCGCCGTGCACCCGACTCTGCTGGTGCTGGGTGGGGTCGTGACGGCGATCCCGTTGCTGCTCTTCGCCGCTGCCGCGCGACGGATCCCGCTCGTGACGATCGGGCTGCTGCAGTTCATCACCCCGGTGCTCCAGCTGCTGTGCGGGGTGCTGCTGCTCGGGGAGCGACTCTCGACCGCCCGCTGGGTCGGCTTCGGTGTCGTGTGGGTGGCGTTGCTGCTGCTCACCCTCGACACCCTCGTCGCCGCGCGGCGCTCCCGACGCGTGGAGCCGCAGTGGGTCGGAGAGCTCCCCTGACCCGAGGGCCCAGCCCTCCTCCACCACCACGGCCCGGGGTGACAGAACTGCGTGTACAGGCCCCGCGGGGGCTCCGTACGATGGGCCCATGGCGCCCACACCACACGTGCTCACCGTCAACGTCGGCCACCTCACCCCCGTGCGCTCGGCCAAGAAGCTGCCGTCCGGGATCGGCAAGGTGCCCGCCGACGGACCGGTCGAGGTGCGTGCGCCCGGCCAGAAGCACGGCGGTCTCGGCAGCGGGCTGGTCGGTGACGAGCTGGGCGACCGGCAGCACCACGGTG
This sequence comes from Actinomycetales bacterium, assembly GCA_038230235.1. GTDB lineage: Bacteria > Actinomycetota > Actinomycetes > Actinomycetales > Dermatophilaceae > Lapillicoccus. The sequence goes on along the minus strand of JBBRNQ010000031.1, from coordinate 22,265 downwards.
GTGACACCCAGGCGGTCTACGCCTACGCCCGCGAGGAGCTCGACCACTTCGCCGCACTGCTGGGCCGTGACCTGCCGAACGGCGCCTTCGGTGAGAACCTCACGACCACCGGTCTGGCCGTCAGCGACGCGGTCGTGGGTGAGCGCTGGCGGGTCGGGAAGACCCTCGTCCTGCAGGTGACGGCGCCGCGCGTCCCGTGCTCGACCTTCCGCGCCTGGATCGACGTCAAGGGCTGGCTCAAGACGTTCACCCGGGAGAACAAGACCGGCGCCTACCTCTCCGTCGTCGAGCCCGGCCCCGTGGCCGCCGGTGACACCGTCGAGGTCATCAGCCGTCCCGACCACGGGGTACGCGTCAGCGACGTCTTCCTCGCCACCATGGTCCAGCACGACCTGTTGCCGGGCCTGCTCGTCGCCGCCGACGACCTCGAGCCCGAGACCCGTGAGGCCGCCGAGCAGGCCGCCCAAGCCGCCCGGTAAGCCCCCCCCCCCCCGTAGCCCCCCTCGGTCGCCGGTCGCCCCACCCCTACCCCCGCCTTCCACACAAGAGGAACCCTTCGTTTCGAGCACCAGCAGACGCCGGAATGAAGGGTTTCCCTTGTGTGGAAGGCGGGGGTGGGGTCAGCCGACGCGGTCGGTGACGGAGATGACGAGGGTCTGCAGGGCGGTGCGGGCGTCGCTGGGCGGCAGGGGGTCGAGCCTGGCCGCGGCGGCCCGGCCGACCTCCTGGGCCTCGGCCCGGGCCCGCGCGAGGGCGGGGTGGGCGCGGAGCAGGCCGAGCGCCTCGGCGAGGGACGGCTCGTCGTCACGCAGGTCGCTCTCGAGCAGCGCGCGCAGGCGGGCGCCCGCCTCGTCGGTGGTCGCCAGCGCGTGCAGCACCGGCATGGTGCGCTTGCCCTCCCGCAGGTCGGTGCCGGGGGTCTTGCCCGTCTCGTCAGCCTGCGACGAGATGTCGATGAGGTCGTCGGCGAGCTGGAAGGCGAGCCCCAGCTCTTCGCCGTAGGACGTCACGAGGCTCACCACCTGCTCGTCGCAGCCGCCGAACATCGCGCCGTAGCGGGCGGCCGTGGCGATGAGGGCGCCGGTCTTGTCGGCGAGCACCCCGAGGTAGTAGTCGACCGGGTCGGCGCCGGCGGGCGTCGGTCGGTCATCACGGATCTGACCACCACACAGCCGTACGAAGGTGTGGGCCTGGATCTTCACCGCCTGCGGGCCGAGGTCGGCGATGAGCTCGGATGCCTTGCCGAAGAGCAGGTCCCCGACGAGGATGGCCGTCGAGTTGTCGTAGAGCGCGTTGACGCTGGGCACCCCCCGGCGCACGTCGGCCTCGTCCATGACGTCGTCGTGGTAGAGCGACGCGAGGTGGGTCAGCTCGACGCCGGCCGCTGCCACCACCACGTCGTCGGTGATGCCCGAGCCCAGCTCGGCGGCCAGCAGGCTCAGCAGCGGGCGCACCCGCTTGCCCCCGGCCGCGGCGAGGTGTCCCGAGGCATGAGAGATCAACGGGTCGTCGTGGTCGACCGTCGAGAGGATGAGGGAGTCGACCCGGGCCAGCCCGTCCTGCAGACGCACCGCGAGCTCGGGGGTGACTCCCGGCAGGGCCAGCACCGGCGGTGTGGCCCGCGCCGGGGACGAGCCGGTGGTCGGGGTGAGCGGGCTGGTCGGACTGGTCACGGGCACAGGCGTGAGGTCAACGAATGAACAGCGACGCGTCGGAGGCGAGCTGGAGCAGCTGGGAGGGGAACACCCCGAGCACCAGGGTGACCAGGGCACCGAAGGTGATCGCCACGGTCGTCATGGCTGAGGGGCTCACCACAGCGACGCTGGCGCTGTCGCCGGTGGAGTCGGTGAAGTACATCAGCACGATCACGCGGGCGTAGACGAAGACCGTGATCGCGCTGCAGAGCAGACCCACGATGACCAGCGTCGTGCCCATGCCCCCCGAGCGCAGCGCCGGGGCGAACACCGCGAACTTCGCGGTGAAGCCCGACGTCAGCGGGATACCGGCGAACGCCAGCAGCAGGAACGCGAAGACGGCCGAGGTCCACGGGTGGCGCCGGCCGAGCCCGGCCCACTGCGACAGGTGGGTCGCCTCGGCGCCGTCGGCCCGGACCAGCCCGACGATGGCGAAGGCGGCGATCGTGGCCAGGCCGTAGGCGACGAGGTAGAACATCACGCCGCTGACACCGACCCGGTCGAAGGCGAGCACCCCGACGAGGATGAAGCCCGCGTGCGCGATCGACGAGTAGGCCAGCAGGCGCTTCACGTCGGTCTGGGTGACCGACAGGACGGCACCCACGACCATCGTGAGCACGGCGATGACCGCCACGGCCGGCGCCCAGGTCCACCGGTCGCCGGCGACGCCGACGTAGACCAGTCGCAGGATCGCCCCGAAGGCGGCCAGCTTGGTGGCTGCCGCCATGAACCCGGTGACCGGGGTGGGCGCGCCCTGGTAGACGTCGGGCGTCCACGAGTGGAAGGGCACGGCCCCGACCTTGAAGAGCAGGCCGATCGCCACGAGGGCGACACCGGGCACGAGCAGGCCCTGCATCGGAGACTGCCCCGCCGTGATCGCCGCAGCGATCTCGGGCAGGTAGACCGAGCCGGAGTAGCCGAACAGCAGAGCCGAGCCGAAGAGGAAGAAGGCCGACGAGAACGCGCCGAGCAGGAAGTACTTCAGCGAGGCCTCCTGCGACAGCAGGCGGCGGCGGCGCGCCAGGCCGGTGAGGATGTAGAGCGGCAGGGACAGGACCTCGAGGGCGATGAACATCGTCAGCAGGTCACCGGCCGCCGGGAAGAGCATCATCCCGACCACGGCGAAGAGGGTGAGCGGGAAGACCTCGGAGGTCATCGCTCCGGCCTTCTCGGCCAGCGCCTCCCCGGCCGAGCCCGGCGTGGCCGAGCCCATGGGGGTGAAGGCGTCGGACCCCGTGCCGCCGAGGCGCTCGGCCATGGTCAGCACGCCGAGGATCGCGAAGACGAGGATCGTGCCCTGGAGGAAGAGGGCGGGCCCGTCGATGATGACGGCGCCGAGCACGGCACCGCCTGCCGACTTCAGACCTGCGGTGGCCGTCTGGTGGTGGACCGAGACGAGGACGAGCACGACGAAGGACGCCGCGAGGGCCAGGAGCGTGAGCCCGACCTGGACGACGTAGCGGTTGCGGCGGGGCACGAAGGCCTCGACGAGCACGCCGACCAGGGCCGCCCCGCCGACGACGAGGATCGGCGCGAGCGCGCCGTAGTCGAGCGACGCCGGCGTGAAGTCGACCGGTGCGAGGGGGACGGCGCCCAGGGCGGCGGGCACGAGGGCGGGGGTCACTTGGAGGCTCCTTGCACCAGGTCGGCGACAGGCACGACCGGCTTCGGGTCGGTGACCCCGACGTAGGTCAGGGTCGTCGTGATGGCCGGGTTGACGATGTCGGTCAGCGGCTTGGGGTAGAAGCCGAGGACGAGGAAGAGGGCGATGAGCGGGGCCACGACCCACTTCTCGCGCATCCCCAGGTCGGGGGTGGCGTCCAGCCCCTCGGGCTTCGGCCCGGTCATCATCTTCTGGTACATCAGCAGGATGTAGAGCGCGGCCAGGATGATGCCGAAGGTCGCGACGATGGCGGGCGCCGGGTAGCGCTGGAAGATGCCGACCAGCGTGAGGAACTCTGCGAGGAACGCCCCGAGACCGGGCAGGGCCAGACCGGAGAGGCCGGCGATGAGGAAGGACCCCGCGAGCACTGGGGTGACCCGCTGCCAGCCGCCGTAGTCCTCGATGCGCTTGCTGCCGCGCCGGCTGACGAGCATGCCGGCGAAGAGGAAGAGCGCGGCGGTGGTGAAGCCGTGGTTGACCATGTAGAGCGTCGCCCCGGAGCCGCCGGTCGAGGTCATCGCGAAGATGCCCAGCACGATGAAGCCGAAGTGGCTGACCGAGGTGTAGGCGATCAGGCGCATGGCGTCGGTCTGGCCGATGGCCAGCAGCGCGCCGTACAGCACCGAGACGACCGCGAGCACGATGACGACCGGCGTGGCCCACTTGCTGGCCTCGGGGAACATCTGCAGGCAGAAGCGCAGCATGCCGTAGGTGCCGACCTTGTCGAGCACGCCCACGAGCAGCGTGGCCGTGGCCGGACGGGCCTCGGTGGCGGCGTCGGGCAGCCAGGTGTGCACCGGGAACATCGGGGCCTTGACCGCGAACGCGAAGAAGAAGCCCATGAACAGCCACCGGCCGGCCTCGACCGACAGCGGGAGACCGGTGAGCTTCGTGACGAGGAAGCCGTCGACACCGCCGGGGCCCTGCACGTAGAGCCCGATGACCGCGGCGAGCATGACGAGCCCGCCCAGCAGGGAGAAGAGCAGGAACTTCACGGCGGCGTACTGCCGGCGAGCCCCGCCGAAGCGCCCGATGAGGAAGTACACCGGGATGAGCATCGCCTCGAAGAAGACGTAGAACAGGAAGACGTCGGTGGCCGCGAAGACGCCGACCATGAAGGTCTCGAGCACGAGCATCAGCGCGAAGTAGGTCTTCTCGCGCGACGTGCCCGCCTCGTCGGCCGGCAGGTCACGGAAGGCCGCGAGCAGGCAGATCGGGGTGAGGATGACCGACATGAGGATCAGCGCGAGGGCGATGCCGTCGACCCCGAGGGCGTAGCTCACCCCGAACTGCGGGATCCACTCGTGCTGCTCGGAGAGCTGGAACTGCCCCGTCGTGCCGCTGGTCTTGAACTGCAGGGCGGCGAGCACGGAGACGACGAGCGTCACCAGCGAGAAGCCGAGGGCCACCTGCTTGGCGCGCGCCGCCAGCGAGGCTGGCAGCAGGAGCACGACGGCCGAGCCCACCAGGGGGACGGCCCCCATGACGGTGAGGTACGGGAAGGCGGACATCAGTTCATCACCCACAGGGCTCCGAGGACGACGACGACGCCGGCGAGCATCGTCAGGGCATACGAACGGACGTAGCCGTTCTGGAGCTTGCGCACGCGGGCCGAGGCTCCGCCGATCATCGCGGCCAGACCGCTGGCCGCCCCGTCGACGCCGCGGCTGTCGGTGAAGACGAGCGAGCGGGTCAGGTGGATGCCGGGGCGCATGAGCACGCCCTCGTTGACCGCGTCCTGGTAGAGGTCGCGCCGGGCGGCCTGGGTGACCAGGCTCCCCCGCGGCGCCTCGACGGGTACGGCGTCGCGCCAGTACCGCAGGTAGGCCAGGGCGGCCCCCGCAGCGACGAGCAGGAGGGTGAGCGCGAGCAGCAGGGTGGCCGGCAGCACCGGTTCGCCCTCCTGGCCCTCGGTCACACCGAAGACGGGGTTGAGCCACGACTGCAGCAGGCTGGTGTTGCCGAAGCCCAGCACCATGCCGAGGAAGCCGGACCCCACCGCCAGCACCATCATCGGGACGGTCATGGTCAACGGCGACTCGTGCGGGTGGACGTCGTCGGTCCAGCGCTGCTTGCCGTGGAAGGTCATGAAGAACAGCCGCGACATGTAGAAGGCCGTGACCCCGGCGCCGATCAGCGCCGCCCCACCGAACACCCATGGTCGCCAGCCCTCACCGATGAAGGCGGCTTCGATGATCTTGTCCTTCGACCAGAACCCGGCGAACGGCGGCACCCCGAGGATGGCCAGCCAGCCGAGCCCGAACGTGACCCAGGTGATGCGCTGCATGCTCCACAGCCCACCGAAGCGGCGCATGTTGACCTGGTCGTTCATGCCGTGCATGACCGACCCGGCCCCGAGGAACATCCCCGCCTTGAAGAAGCCGTGCGTGAGCAGGTGGAAGATCGCGAAGACGTACCCCACCGGGCCGAGCCCGGCCGCGAGCATCATGTAGCCGATCTGGCTCATGGTCGAGGCCGCGAGGGCCTTCTTGAGGTCGTCCTTCGCGCAGCCGACGACCGCTCCGAAGACCAGGGTGACCGCGCCGACGATGACGACGAGCAGCTGCGCCGTGGGCGCGCCCTCGAAGATCACGTGGCTGCGCACCACGAGGTAGACGCCGGCGGTGACCATGGTCGCCGCGTGGATGAGGGCCGACACCGGGGTGGGGCCCGCCATCGCATCACCGAGCCAGCTCTGCAGGGGGAACTGCGCCGACTTGCCGCAGGCACCGAGCAGGAGCATCAGCCCGATCGCCGTGAGGGCCGCCTGGCTCGCACCCCCTGTGGAGCCGGCGTTGACCGACGCGAAGTCGACCTTCCCGAACTGGAAGAACATGATCATGATGGCGATCGACAGCCCCAGGTCGCCGACGCGGTTGGCGACGAACGCCTTGTTGGCCGCGGTCGCGTAGGCCGGGTTGTAGTTCCAGAAGCCGATGAGCAGCCACGACGCCAGACCGACGCCCTCCCAGCCCACGTAGAGCAGGAGGTAGCTGTCGGCCGTCACGAGCAGCAGCATCGCGGCGACGAAGAGGTTGAGGTAGGCGAAGAACCGCCGCTTGTCGGCGTCGTGCTCCATGTAGCCGAGGGAGTAGACGTGGATCAGCGACCCGACGAAGGTGATGAGCAGCACGAAGGCCATCGACAGCGGGTCGAGCAGCTGCCCGGCGTCCAGCGAGAACGACCCCACGTTGATCCACGAGAAGAGGTGCAGCTGCATGGCGCGGTCGCCGTCGGCGCGGCCGGCCATGGCGATGACCACGACCAGACCGACGAGGAACGAGCCCCAGGACAGGCCGGTCGCGAGGAGCGGCCCGACCTTGTTGGTGCGCTTGCCGCCGAGTAGCAGCACAGCGGCGCCGAGCGCGGGCAGCGCGACCAGCAGCCAGGCGTACGACGTGACTCCGGAGGCAGCGACCGTGGGCGCCGGAGCACCTGCGAGCGAGGGGGCAGTGGCCAGGGACGCGGCATACGACCCCAGACCGGTGGTGAGTGAAGGCACTCCTCGACGCTCCTTACAGCTTCAGCAGGTTGGCATCGTCGACCGAGGCCGACCGGCGGGCGCGGAAGATCGCCATGATGATGGCCAGTCCGACGACGACCTCGGCGGCCGCGACGACCATGACGAACAGGGCGATGACCTGGCCGTCGAGGGTGCCGTAGATCCGCGCGAAGGTGACGAAGGCCAGGTTGGTCGCGTTGAGCATGAGCTCGACCCCCATGAACACGATGATCGCGTTGCGGCGCAGGAGCACGACCGCCCCGCCGATCGAGAAGAGGATCGCCGAGAGGTAGATGTAGTTGGCCAGGCTCATCGGGTGCTCCCCTCCTCGATCTCGGCCTCGACGGCCTGCTCCAGCGAACGGTATCGCTCGGGACGGGCGATCTGGTCACGCGAGACCAGCACCCGTGACACCGACAGGTCGCTGGGGGTGCCGTCGGGCAGCAGGGCCGGGGTGTCCACCGCGTTGTGCCGGGCGTAGACACCGGGAGCCGGCAGGCCGGCGACGTACTGGTTGTCGCGGACCCGACGCTGCGACCACTCGCGCTGGGTGATCTTGGCCGTGAGGCGCTCTCGGTGGGCGAGCACCATCGCGCCGATGGCGGCCGTGATCAGCAGCGCCGACGTCACCTCGAAGGCCCAGACGTACTTGCCGAAGATCAGGTAGGCGATGCCCGACACGTTGCCGGTGCCGTTGGCGTCCTGGTTGACCGCGTCGAGACCCACCGTGGCCGGCAGGGTGAGGCTGCCCAGCGACGCCAGCATGACGCCGACGAGGCCGAGCGAGAGCACCCAGCCCCAGAACCGCTGGCCGCGGATGGTCTCGACCACGGAGTCGGCGGAGTCGACACCCACGAGCATGAGGACGAAGAGGAACAGCATCATGACGGCGCCGGTGTAGACGAAGATCTGCACGATTCCGAGGAACTGGGCCTGCTCCATGATGTAGAGGACACCCAGGTTGACCATGACGAACGCCATGCACAGGGCCGCGTGCACCGCCTTGCGGGCGAACACGAGCCCGAGCGCGGCCGCCACCATGAGGATCCCGAGGATCCAGAAGGCGATGGCCTCTCCGGTGCCGGTCATCGCGAGCCTCCCGCGGCTGGTCTGCTCGTGGTCGACGTCTGGGCCGCTCCGTGCGACTCGTCGCCCGCGGTGGGCTCACCGATCTTGGCGCCCGCCCGCAGCCGGGCGCCTCCGCGCAGCGGCGGGGCGACGTACTTCTCGGGGCGGATCGACTCGACCTCGGCCTCGTGCTCCTGCGCCCACTCGCGCTGCTGGGGGGTCGCGCCGCTGACCTTCTCGAGGTAGTAGTCCCGCTCCTCCATCCCCTCGACCATCGGGTGGGGGGAAGGGAGCATGCCCTGCTGCAGCGGGGCGAGCAGCATGTCCTTGGTGAAGATGAGGTCGGCCCGGTTGTTGTCGGCCAGCTCGTAGTCGTTGGTCATCGTCAGGGCGCGCGTCGGGCAGGCCTCGATGCAGAGCCCGCAGAAGATGCAGCGCAGGTAGTTGATCTGGTAGACGCGGCCGAACCGCTCGCCCGGCGAGAATCGGCCGGTGCCGCCCTCGCTGATGGGCGTGTCGTCGTTGCTGGCGCCCTCGACGAGGATCGCGTCGGCCGGGCAGGCCCAGGCGCAGAGCTCGCACCCGATGCACTTCTCGAGACCGTCGGGGTGACGGTTGAGCTGGTGGCGGCCGTGGAAGCGCGGCGCGGTCGCGCGCGGCTTCTCGGGGTACTCCTCGGTGAGGACCTTGCGGAACTGGGTCGCGAAGGTGACGCCGAACCCGCCCACGGGGGCGTACCACTTGGGCGCGGGCTCCGGCGCCGTACTGCTCGCGCTGGCTCGTCCGTCGCCGACCGAGGGCACCGGACGCCCCTCGGGGCGCCGGGGTGCGGGGGTGGGGCTACCGGTGGGCGCAGCGGTGGCGTCGTCAGCCACGAGCGTCCTCCTTCATGGTCGAGGTGGGGATGTCGCCCGGGATGGTGGTCAGACCCGTGGGCGTGGCCGAGCCGGGGCCACCGACGGTCTGGGGGACCTTCACCGGCTCGCGCAGGCGCTGCCCGGGAAGCGGAGGCACGGGGTATCCGCCGGCGAACGGGTCGATCTCGTCGGGAGCGCGCTCGGCTGCCGCCTGCTCTTCCTCGTCCGCGCGCTTGTTGTCGTAGACCCAGGCGACGGCGAGCGCCACGACGGCGATCACGGAGACCAGCACCATCGTCGCCACGGGGACCTGCAGGGAGCCGATGGTCAGGAAGCTGGTGCCGAACCACTGGTTCTGCGACCCGCGGATGAAGGCGACGGCCACGACCCAGACGAGGGTCGTCGGGATGAGGAACTTCCAGCCGAAGCGCATGAACTGGTCGTAGCGCACCCGCGGCAGCGACCCGCGCACCCACACGAAGCCCCAGATGAACATCCACAGCTTGATGGTGAACCAGAGGACGCCCCACCAGCCGTGGTTGAACATGCCGTTGTTGATGGCCGAGATCCCGGGGGGCGCCATCCAGCCGCCGAGGAAGACGGTGGTCGCCAGCGCGGACACGACGAACATGTTGATGTACTCACCGAGGAAGAACATGGCGAAGCGCATCGAGGAGTACTCGGTGTGGAAACCGCCGGTCAGCTCACCCTCGCCCTCGGCCAGGTCGAAGGGCAGCCGGTTGGTCTCGCCGAACATCGTCACGACGTAGACGGCGAAGGAGAAGAAGGCCGGGATGATATACCACAGGCGCTCCTGCCCGGCGACGATCTGCGAGGTCGACATCGACCCGCTGTAGATGAAGACGGCCACGAGGGCCAGCCCCATCGCGATCTCGTAGGAGATGACCTGGGCGGTCGACCGCAGACCACCGAGCAGCGGGTACGTCGACCCGGAGGACCAGCCCGCGAGCACGATGCCGTAGACGCCGACCGAGGCGACCGCGAGCACGAGGATGACGGCCACCGGCATGTCGGTGATCTGCAGGGGCGTCATGTGCCCGAACATCGAGACCCGGTCACCGAAGGGGATGATCGCGAAGGACACGAAGGCCATGGTCGCGGAGATCAGCGGGGCCAGGGTGAAGACGATCTTGTCGGCGGCAGCCGGGGTGACGTCTTCCTTGAGCATCAGCTTGGCGCCGTCGGCGAGGGTCTGGAGCAGGCCGAAGGGCCCGGCCCGGTTGGGGCCCGGCCGCTGCTGCATGCGCCCGATGACGCGCCGCTCGAACCAGATGACGAGCAGGGTGCTGAGCAGGAGGTAGACGAAGGCCATCAGCACCTTGACCAGCGACAGCCACCAGGGCGTGTCGCTGAAGTCGGCGCGGGGGTTGTCGATGGCGGGGGCCGCGGCGACGACGGCCTGGACCTCGCCGACCAGCGAGACGAGCTGGGACATCAGCGGGCACCTTCCGTGGCAGGAACCGTGCGGGAGACCGTGGAGACGACGGGTGAGACCGTGACCGGCTCACCGGGGTGGGCCCCCAGGGTGCCACGTACGTCGCAGCCCCCGGAGTTCGTCGGGAGCCACACGACACCCTCGACGAGGTCGGGGGTGATCAGGGCCGGCACCCGGATGGAGCCCCGTGACGTGGAGACGGTGACGAGGTCACCGTCACCGATGGCCAGGCGCCCGGCGTCGGCGGGACCGATCCGCAGGACCGCGACGGGCGCGGTGCCGGCGAGGTAGGGCTCTCCGTCCTGGGTCCGTCCCTTGTCGAGCAACGGCGCCCACGTCGCGAGGGCCAGGTGGCCCTCCGGCACGAAGGGCGCCAGCGTGTGAACGGGGGTGAGCGTCGGGCGCGCACCGCTCCACGGGCCGAGCTCCTCGAACTGGGCGTGGATCTGGGTCTGCGTCCGGGTCTCGAGGAAGACCCCGAGCTCGGCCGCGAGCATGTCGAGCACCCGGTGGTCGCTCATCGCCAGGGTGTCGAGAGCGGCCTCGAAGGGACGCAGGCGACCCTCCCAGTCGACGAACGTGCCGACCTTCTCCGACGGCGGGGCCACCGGGAGGACGACGTCGGCGACCTGGGTCACGGCGGACTCACGCACCTCGAGCGAGACGACGAAGGTCTTGGCCAGCGCCTCCTCGATGCCGGGCAGCCCCAGGTCCCGCGGCTCGACGCCACCGATGACGAGGGCACCGACGGCGCCGCTGCAGGCGGCGTCGACGATCGCGGCGGTGTCGCGGGCGGGGGCGTCAGGCAGGCCGACGCTGTCCCAGACCGCCGCGACCTCGGCCCGGGCGGTCGGGTCGCCCACCGGGCGCCCACCCGGCAGCAGGGAGCCGAGCGCGCCGGACTCGAGCGCTCCCCGCTCTCCCGCCCGGCGCGGGACCCAGGCGAGCCGGGCGCCCGTGCGGTCGGCGAGGGCGACGGCGGCCCCGAGGCCTCCACGCACCGAGGCGAGCCGCTCGCCGACGAGGATGATGCCGCCCTCGGCGAGACGCGCCTCGAGGGCACGGCCGCCCTCGGTGTCGCCGAGTCCGGCCAGCGCCGCACCCTCCTGCCCGGGGGCAGTGGGCAGCAGCAGGCCCGAGAGCTTGCGCAGGCCGCGGCTCGCGTACGGAGCCACCGAGGCCACCGACGCGCCGCTCTTGCGGACCGCCTTGCGCAGTCGCAGGAAGACGATCGGTGACTCGTCCTCGGGCTCGAACCCGACGAGGAGCACGGCCTTGGCCCGCTCGAGGTCGGCGTAGGTCACGCCTCCCCCACCGGGGCCCGTCGAGACGACGTGCGCGGCGAGGAACTCGGCCTCCTCGGCCGAGTGCGGCCGGGCACGGAAGTCGATGTCGTTGGTGTGCAAGGCGATGCGAGCGAACTTGCCGTAGGCGTAGGCGTCCTCGGCGGTCGCGCGACCGCCGACGAGCACCGCTGCGGCGCGGGCCTTGCGCAGGCCGGCGGCCGCCACCTCGAGGGCCTCGGGCCACCCGGCAGCACGCAGCTCTCCCGACTCGTCGCGCACCAGCGGGGTGGTGAGCCGGTCGTCGAGCGTGGGCCAGGTGAAGGCCCATCGACCCTTGTCGCAGTTCCACTCCTCGTTGACCGCGGGGTCGTTGGCGGCCATGCGGCGCAGGACGACGCCGCGCCGGTGGTCGGTGCGGATGGCGCACCCGGAGGCGCAGCCGTCGCAGACCGTCGGCGTCGAGACGAGGTCGAACGGGCGGGAACGGAAGCGGTAGGCCGCCCCGGTCAGCGCGCCCACCGGGCAGATCTGCACGGTGTTGCCCGAGAAGTACGACTCGAACGGCTGCTCCTGGTAGATGCCGACCTGCTGCAGGGCGCCCCGCTCGACGAGCGCGATGAAGGGGTCGCCGGCGATCTGGTCGGAGAAGCGGGTGCACCGGGCGCACAGCACACAGCGCTCCCGGTCGAGCAGCACCTGGCTCGAGATGTTGATCGGCTTGGGGTAGGTGCGCTTGATGTCCTGGAAGCGGGACACCGGGCGCCCGTTGCTCATCGCCTGGTTCTGCAGGGGGCACTCGCCGCCCTTGTCGCAGACGGGGCAGTCGAGCGGGTGGTTGATCAGGAGCAGCTCCATGACACCGTGCTGGGCCTTGTCGGCCACCGCGGAGGTGTGCTGGGTCTTGACCTGCATCCCCTCCGACACGCTCATCGTGCAGGAGGCCTGCGGCTTCGGCATCGGCCGGTAGGAGCCGTCGGGGCCGGGCATCGCGACGTCGACGAGGCACTGGCGGCACGCGCCGACCGGCTCGAGCAGCGGGTGGTCGCAGAAGCGCGGGATCTGCACCCCGACCTCTTCCGCAGCCCGGATGACGAGGGTGCCCTTGGGCACCGAGACCGTGATCCCGTCGATGGTGAGGCTGACCCCGTCGACCCGCGCGGGCACGGAGGCGTTGCCCCCGGTGCTCACCGAGTTGCCGCCGGACGCCGGGCTGTTCGTCGTCGGGCCGACGGTCGGGGTCGTGGGGGTGGTGGTCATGCGGACGCTGACTCCTTCGTGGCGCTGGCGTCGGCGAAGTACGACGACGCGTCGCGGTCGAACGGGCACCCGTCGACCGACAGGTGGTCGCGGAACTCGTCGCGGAAGTACTGCAGGCTGCTCGTGATCGGTGAGGTCGCGCCGTCACCGAGGGCGCAGAACGACCGTCCCAGGATGTTGTCGCAGATGTCGAGCAGCTTGTCGAAGTCGGCCTCCGACGCGGCCCCGGCGGGGCCGTGCTCGAGGCGCTCGAGGATCTGGGACAGCCACCAGGTGCCCTCACGGCACGGGGTGCACTTGCCGCAGGACTCGTGCTTGTAGAAGTCGGTCCACCGCTCGACGGCCCTCACGACGCAGGTCGTGGTGTCGAAGAGCTGCAGGGCGCGGGTGCCGAGCATCGAGCCCGCGGCACCCACCGACTCGAAGTCGAGCGGCACGTCGAGGTGCTCGTGCGTGAACAAGGGGGTCGACGACCCGCCCGGGGTCCAGAACTTCAGGTCCTTGCCCCCGCGCATCCCGCCCGCCATGTCGAGCAGCTCGCGCAGGGTGATGCCCAGCGGGGCCTCGTACTGGCCGGGCCTGGTGACGTGACCCGAGAGGCTGAAGATGCCGAAGCCCGTGGACTTCTCGGTGCCCATGCCCTTGAACCAGTCGGACCCGTGCAGAAGGATCGGCGGGACCGAGGCGATGCTCTCGACGTTGTTGACCACCGTGGGCCGGGCGTAGAGACCGGCCACGGCCGGGAACGGGGGCTTCAGGCGCGGTTGTCCGCGACGACCCTCGAGCGAGTCGAGCAGGGCCGTCTCCTCGCCGCAGATGTAGGCGCCCGCTCCGGCGTGCACCGTGATGTCGAGGTCGAAGCCGGTGCCCAGGATGTTCTTCCCGAGGTACCCCGCGGCGTAGGCCTCCTCGACGGCGCGCATCAGCCGGCGGTAGACGTGCACGATCTCGCCGCGCAGGTAGATGAAGGCGTGCGTGCAGCCGATGGCGTACGACGTGATGGCCATGCCCTCGATGAGGAAGTGCGGGGCCGCCATCATCAGCGGGGTGTCCTTGCAGGTCCCCGGCTCGGACTCGTCGGCGTTGACCACGAGGTAGCGGGGGCCACCGTCGGGCGGGGGCAGGAAGCCCCACTTCATCCCGGTGGGGAAGCCGGCACCGCCGCGGCCGCGCAGACCCGACTCCTTGGTCATGGTCACGAGGTCGGCCTGGGACATGCCCAGAGCCTTCCGCAGGCCCTGGTAGCCCTCGTTGTCCTCGTAGGTCTCGAGCGTCCAGGACTGCGTGTGGTCCCAGAACTTCGTGAGGATGGGAGTCAGTGCGGTGCTCACAGCCCCGCCTCCTTGGTCTTGGCGTCGTCGGAGGTCGCCTCACCGGGCGCCTCGTCGGGGGCGTTGGTGGGGGTGTCGGTGGACGAGGTGCGGCCGGCCGTCAGGCCGCCGCGCTGCCCCGCCGCGCTGGCGTCGGGCGCGTGCTCGGGCGAGTGGCCGGTGCCGCCGTGGTGCTTGGATCCGTTGGCAGCGCCGTCGTCACCGGGAGCTCGCCAGCCACGCGCCTTGGCGATGGCCAGCCCCTCGAGCGAGGCCGGTCCGGCGCCGACGCCCTCGTCGGCGAGGCCGTCGGGGAAGCCCGCGAGCACGCGGGAGACGTGCTTGAACGAGCAGACCCGGCTCGCACCGCGGGTCGGGCGCACGGTCTGGCCGGAGCGGAGGTCGTCGACCAGCTGGTTCGTCGACGCCGGGGTCTGGTTGTCGAAGAACTCCCAGTTGGCCATGACGACAGGGGCGTAGTCGCAGGCGGCGTTGCACTCGACGCGCTCGAGGGTGATCTTGCCGTCGGCGGTGGTCTCGTCGTGGCCGATCCCGAGGTGCTCGCTGACCGACTCCCAGATGAGGTCGCCGCCCATGATCGCGCACAGGGTGTTGGTGCAGACACCGACGGTGAACTCGCCGTTGGGGTGGCGCTTGTACTGGGTGTAGAACGTCGCGACCCCGCTGACCTCGGCGGTCTCGAGGTCGAGCAGCTCGGCGCACAGGGCGATACCCCGCCCGGAGACGTAGCCGTCGATGCTCTGCACGAGGTGCAGCAGCGGCAGCAGCGCGGAGCGCGCGACGGGGTAGCGGGCGATGACGAGCGCCGCGTCGGCGCGCAGCTGCGCCTCCACCTCCGCCGGGTACGGAGCCCTGCTCTCCTGGCTGACGGTCAGGTGACCGGCAGCGGTCTGGGGAGCGGACAGGTCGTGACTGGTGGACATCAGCGGTCCACACCTCCCATGACGGGGTCGATGGAGGCGACCGCGACGATGACGTCGGCGATCTGACCGCCCTCGCACATCGCGGCTGCGGCCTGCAGGTTGTTGAACGACGGGTCGCGGAAGTGGGCGCGGTAGGGCCGGGTGCCCCCGTCGGAGACCAGGTGGCAGCCGAGCTCGCCCTTGGCGCTCTCGACGGCGACGTAGACCTGGCCGGCCGGGACGCGGAAGCCCTCGGTCACGAGCTTGAAGTGGTGGATCAGCGACTCCATCGACTCGCCCATGATCTCGCGGATGTGGTTGAGGGAGTTGCCCTGGCCGTCGGTGCCGACGGAGAGCTGGGCGGGCCAGGCGATCTTGCGGTCCGCCACCATCACGGGCTGGCCCTCGGTCGCCTCCAGGCGGGTGACCGTCTGCTCGACGATCCGCATGGACTCCCTGATCTCGTCGAGACGGATCCGCAGGCGCCCGTAGGCGTCGCAGGTGTCGCGGGTGATGACGTCGAAGTCGTAGGTCTCGTAGCCGCAGTAGGGCGCCGACTTGCGCAGGTCGTGCGGCAGACCCGTCGAGCGCAGCACCGGACCGGTCATGCCCAGGGCCATGCACCCGGTCAGGTCGAGGTAGCCCACGTCGACGGTGCGGCCCTTGAGGACCGGGTTCTCGGTCAGCAGCATCTCGAACTCGTGCAGACCGACGCGCAGCTCGGCCACCATGTCGGTGATCTCGCTGTACACGCCCTTCGGGAGGTCCTGCGAGACACCGCCCGGGCGGATGTAGGCGTTGTTCATCCGCAGGCCGGTGACCATCTCGATGATCTTGAGGACCCGCTCGCGCTCGCGGAAGCCGACGGTCATGACCGTCGTGGCGCCCATCTCCATACCGCCGGTGCCGATGGCGACGAAGTGGGAGCTGATGCGGGTCAGCTCCATCATCAGCACGCGGATGATCGAGGCCCGCTCGGGGACCTGGTCGGTGATGCCGAGCAGCTGCTCGACGGCCAGGCAGAACGCCGTCTCCTGGAACATCGGGGTGAGGTAGTCCATGCGGGTGCAGAACGTCACCCCCTGGGTCCAGGTGCGGAACTCCATGTTCTTCTCGATGCCGGTGTGGAGGTAGCCGATCCCCGCGCGGGTCTCGGTCACCGTCTCGCCGTCGAGCTCGAGGATGAGGCGGAGCACGCCGTGGGTGGACGGGTGCTGCGGCCCCATGTTGACGACGATGCGCTCCTCGTGCAGCGAGGTGGCCTCGTCGACGAGGTCGTCCCAGTCACCGCCCGAGGCGTTGAAGACGCGGGCGCCTTCGGCGGCCCGCTCGTCGGCGCCCGAGGTGGCGTAGGGGTCTGTTGTCGTGGTCATCAGGAGTACGACCTCCGCTGGTCCGGCGGTGGGATGGTGGCGCCCTTGTACTCGACGGGGATCCCGCCAAGAGGGTAGTCCTTGCGCTGCGGGTGGCCCGGCCAGTCGTCGGGCATGAGGATGCGGGTCAGCGCAGGGTGGCCGTCGAACTGGATGCCGAACATGTCCCACGTCTCACGTTCGTGCCAGTCGTTGGCGGGATAGACCTCGACGACCGACGGGATGTGCGGGTCGGCGTCGGGGCAGGTCACTTCAACACGGATCCGCTTGCTGCCGTTGGTGATCGACAGCAAATGGTAGACAGCGTGCAGCTCGCGGTCCGTCTCGTCGGGGTAGTGCACCCCGGAGACGCCGGTGCAGATCTCGAACCGCAGCCCCGGGTCGTTGCGCAGGGTGCGGGCGACCTCGAGCAGGTGCTCGCGACGCACGAAGAGCGTCATCTCGCCGCGGTCGACCACGACCCGCTCGACGGCCTCGGCCATCGAGGCGCTGCCACCGACCAGGGCCCGCTCGAGGGCGTCGGCCGCCTCGTCGAACCAGCCACCGTAGGGCCGGGCGGAAGCCCCGGGGAAGAGGACCGGCGTCTTCAGGCCGCCGTACCCCGTGGTGTCGGCGCCCTGCTGGGCACCGAACATGCCGTCGCGCTCACTGATCACGACGGGGGTGGTGTCGACCTCCTGCGAGCGCAGGATGACGTCTCCGTGCTCCTCTGCGGCCTCCTGGCCCTCGACGTGGGTCGTCACCTCGGGAGCGGTGGTGTCGTCGGCCATCAGGCGAGCAGTCCCTTCATGGCGTGGGTCGGGGTGGCAGCCATGGCCGCGGCCTCGGCGGCCTGCGCCGCCGTGACCCGGTCGACCCCGAGCGGCATCTTGAGGATCTCGTCGTGCAGCGTGAGGATCGCGTTGAGCAGCATCTGCGGGCGCGGCGGGCAGCCCGGCAGGTAGATGTCGACCGGGATGATGTGGTCGACGCCCTGCACGATCGCGTAGTTGTTGAACATGCCGCCCGAGCTCGCGCACACACCCATCGAGATGACCCACTTGGGCTCGCTCATCTGGTCGTAGACCTGACGCACGACGGGGGCCATCTTCTGGCTCACCCGCCCGGCCACGATCATCAGGTCGGCCTGGCGCGGCGTGGCGGCGAAGCGCTCCATACCGAAGCGGGCGATGTCGTAGTCGGGGGTGCCGACGGCCATCATCTCGATGGCACAACAGGCCAGACCGAAGGTCGCGGGCCACATGGACGTCTTGCGCATGTAGCCGGCGAGGTTCTCGATCGAGGTGAGCAGGAACCCTGCCGGCAGCTTCTCTTCGATTCCCATGAGTTTCTCCTAGTCCCAGTCCAGCCCGCCCCGACGCCAGACGTAGGCGTAGGCGACGAACACGGTGAGGATGAACAGGACCATCTCGACGAGCGCGAACAGTCCCAGCTGGTTGAACGCCACGGCAAACGGATAGAGGAAGATGCTCTCGATGTCGAAGACGATGAAGAGCATTGCCGTGATGTAGTACTTGATCGGCACGCGACCGCCGCCTGCGGCCTGCGGGGTCGGCTGGATACCGCACTCGTAGGCCTCGAGCTTGGCGCGGTTGTAGCGCTTCGGGCCGACGACGAGGCTGGTGCCGACCGACAGGACGGCGAAGCCGAAGCCGAGCGCCAGCAGGAACAGGAGCGGAATCCACTCGTTGGTCATCGCGTGCCTCTCTGGCATTCGGGTCGTCGCACTGCGGTCGTTCGGGGCGCCGCGGGGAGGTCAGGTGTCTGGTTCCGGATCAGCGACCCCATCCTAGGGGGCTCGTGCAGAGGTCGCCGCGCCACGGGGGTGGCGGTGCGCCCCACCGGGCCAACCACCCGAAAGGGGACCGGGGACGACGTCGGCGCACGAGCTGTGACGAGGGCGCTCATGCGTCGGGCGCGATCGACGACATCGCATGGATCAGGCGGTCACCGACCCGACCTCCACGCTGCTCCGGCAGGTTGGCCATGACCTTGAGCAGGAAGCGCATCATCGTCGTCCGGGGCAGGCCGTACTTCGTGGCCAGACGCATGATCTCGGGCTGGCCGATCGCGTGGGCGAACCAGCGACCGAGGGTGAAGTAGCCCCCGAGCTCGTCCTTCATGGCCCGGGGGTAGCCGGTCAGCACCCGCTCGCGCTGGGCGTCGCTCGGCCGGGCCAGGGCCTGGGCGACGACCTCGGCGCCGATCCGGGCCGCCTCGAGGGCGTAGTCGATGCCCTCGCCGTTGAAGGGGTTGACCATGCCGCCCGCGTCGCCCACGAGGAGGAGGCCGTCGGCATACAGGGGGGTGCGGTTGAAGCCCATCGGCAGGGCGGCTCCGCGGATGGGGCCGGCCGACTCGTCGTGCTCGAGGTGCCAGTCGGCGTCGATGTCGGCGACCCAGCGCCGCATGATGTCCTTGAAGTCGGTCTTCTGGAAGGCCGAGGTCGTGTCGAGCGTGCCCAGACCGACGTTGGTGCGGCCGTCCTCGAGCGGGAAGAGCCAGCCGTAGCCCGGCATGAGGATGCGCTTGCCGCTGTCGTCACGGGTCCACAGCTCGAGGTGGCTCTCCATGTAGTCGTCGCGACGAGGCGTGCGGTAGTAGGCGCGTACGGCGACGCCCATCACCCGGTCGTCCCGCTTGGGGCGGCCGACGGCGGTTGCCAGTCGGGAGGAGACGCCGTCGCTGGCGACCACCACCGGCGCGCGGTAGGTGATCGTCTCGCCCGTGTCGCGGCCCCGCTCGTCGAGCCGCTTGGCGGTCACGCCCGTGACCCGGCCGCCCGAGTCGCGCAGCGGCGCGGTGACGCTGGTGCGCTCCTGCAGCAGGGCGCCCTTGCGCTCGGCGTGGCGGGCGAGGGTCTCGTCGAGCTGGGCACGGGTGCGCACCAGGCCGTAGCCCGGGAAGGTGGAGGTCGCGGGCCAGTCGAGCTGCAGCGTGTGCCCGCCACCCTTGATGCGCAGCCCGAGGGTGCGCTGCCAGTCGCTGGTGTCGATCCCCAGCGAGGTCAGCTCCTTGGTCGCGCGCGGGGTGAGTCCGTCACCACAGATCTTGTCGCGCGGGAAGGACGCCTTCTCGAGGAGCACGACGTCGAGGCCGTGGTCGGCGAGGTAGGCGGCTGTGGCACTGCCCCCGGGCCCCGCGCCGACGACGATGACGTCGGCACTGGGCCCCTGGGCAGGGGCGCCGGGGGCACCGGAGCGGGTGCTGGTGGTCATCGTCGAGGTGCGCCTTCGCTGCTTGTGAAGAACTTCACGAACGTCTGGACGAGTCTAAGCCCGGCCCGGGGGTGTGTCAGATCGGGGCTCGGTGGCCGGCGGTGGCGGGGTCGGACGGGGGGCGGTCGGTCGGGCGTGGGTCGGTCGGTCAGGCGTGGGCCGGGCGCACGCGAGGGTCAGGCGCCCGGCTTGGTGGCCCGGTGGAGCGCGACGATGCCGCCGGTGAGGTTGCGCCAGGTGACCTCGCTCCATCCGGTGGCGGCGATCCCCTCCGCGAGCTTGCGCTGGGCCGGCCAAGCCCGGATGGACTCGGCGAGGTAGACGTAGGAGTCGGGGTTGCTCGACGTGCGCCGCGCGATCGGTGGCAGCGCCCGCATGAGGTAGTTGGTGTAGACCGTGCGGAAGGCCGCGTTGGTAGGGGAGCTGAACTCGCACACGACCAGGCGTCCACCCGGCTTCGTGACGCGCAGGAACTCGGTGAGCGCGGCGCTCATGTCGGAGACGTTGCGCAGCCCGAACGACATGGTCACCGCGTCGAAGGAGGCGTCGGCAAAGGGCAGCCGCATCGCGTCGGCAGCGGTGAAGGCGAGGTCGGGTCGTCGGCGTCGACCGACGCGCAGCATGCCCACCGAGAAGTCAGCGGGGACGACGTGCACTCCGGCGTCGGCGAAGGGCTCCGAGCTGGTGCCGGTACCGGCGGCGATGTCGAGCACGGTGTCCCCCGGCCGGGCCTCGACGGCGGCGACGGTGGCGCGCCGCCACGCCCGGTCCTGCCCCAGCGACAGCACGTCGTTGGTGAGGTCGTAGCGCTCGGCCACCCCGTCGAACATCTGCGCGACCTCGGCGGGCTGCTTGTCCAGGCTGGCGCGGCTCATGGGACCAGTCTCGCGCATTGCCGCGCGGTGCGTCTGCCGTGGGCGGGGGTGGCGACGGGGCCGCGCTCGCTACAGGGCTCGTCGCGGGGGGCTCGTGGCGCGGGGGCCGTCGTACGGGGCGACGTACGGGCGCTGTGACCTCGGGCACCCGCGGCACGTCCGGGAGCCGACCCGCCGGACGCGGGGCGGGGGTCGCCGTACGCTTGTTGGTGATGTCCACCGCCCTCGTGCCCGAGACGACTGCCGCGGCAGTCGGTCCGCTGGTCGTGCGCTCCTTCGCCGTCGACGACCCCGGCCCTCTCCTCGAGCTCCTCCCGGCCCTGCCGGCGACACAGCTCTTCTCCTGGGTGCGGCGGGGCGAGGGACTCGTGGGCTGGGGCCGGGCGGCCACGTGCGAGACGTCGGGGCCGGAGCGGTTCGCACAGGCGCAGGAGTGGTGGACCGCCACCGCGGACCACGCCGTGGTGCGCGACGAGGTCGCGCTCCCGGGAAGCGGTCCCGTCGCCTTCGGGTCCTTCCCCTTCTCCGACGACTCGACCGACGTCGCGCAGCTCGTCGTGCCCGCCGTGACCGTCGGGCACCGGCGGGGCCGCTGGTGGGTCACGACCGCCGGTGTCGAGCCGGCGCTGACCACGCTGCCGCGGGTGGCCGTCGCCGACCCACCCGAGCCCCCGGTCGACATCGCGTTCTTCGACGGCGTGCAGGAGCCGACCCGGTGGGCGGCCAGTGTCGCCGAGGCCGTGCGACGCATCACCCGCGGAGACCTCGACAAGGTCGTCCTGGCGCGCGACCTCGACGTGCGCGCGTCGACGCCCATCGACGCGCGATGGGTGCTGCAGCAGCTGGCGGCTCGCTACGACACCACCTGGACCTTCAGCGTCGCGGGCCTCGTCGGGGCGACGCCCGAGCTTCTGGTGCGCCGGGACCAGGGGCTCGTGACCTCGAGGGTGCTGGCCGGCACCATCCGCCGCACCGGTGACGACGCGTCGGACGTCGCGCTCGCCGGCTCGCTGGCGCGGTCGAGCAAGGACCTCGAGGAGCACGAGTACGCCGTGCGCTCGGTCGCCGACGCGCTGGCCCCGCACTGCTCGTCGATGAACGTGCCCGAGTCCCCCTTCGTGCTGCACCTCAGCAACGTCATGCACCTCGCCACCGACGTGGCCGGGGTCAGCTCGGACGACGTCACCTCCCTCGGCCTCGCGGCCTCGCTCCACCCGTCGGCCGCAGTCGGGGGGACCCCCACCGACGCAGCCGTGGAGCTGATCGCCGAGCTCGAGAACATGGACCGCGGGCGCTACGCCGGGCCGGTCGGCTGGATGGACGCATCGGGCGACGGCGAGTGGGGCATCGCCCTGCGCTGCGGACGCTTCGACGACGAGGACCCTTGCGAGATCAGGCTCTTCGCGGGGTGCGGCATCGTCGCGGGGTCGGACCCCGACGCCGAGGTGGCCGAGTCCGACGCCAAGCTCGTCCCGATGCGCGACGCGCTCACCGCGACCTGACATTCCCCGTCGGTGTCGCGGGGGGTGAGGGGTCGGTGCACTCGACTCGGGCTCCGGCGGGGGTTGACTCAGAGTCGGTGCACTCGACTCGGGCTCCGGGCGGGGGTTGACTCAGAGTCGGTGCGCTCGACTCGGGCTCGGGCGGGGGTTGACTCAGAGTCGGTGCACTCGACTCGGGCTCCGGCAGGGGTTGACTCAGAGTCGGTGCGCTCGACTCATGCTCTAACAGCAGCCAACCTCACCGACTCCGAGTCGACCACCGACGCGGGGGCAGCCAACCT
>JBBRNQ010000030.1:0-42694 GCA_038230235.1 Actinomycetales bacterium | reverse complement strand
GTGGCAACGACCTTCACCTACTCCAACGAGAGCGGCCGTCCCACCGGACCGTTCCTTCGCACCATGGGACGCATCTTCCCCGGGGTCCGGGCGGTGCAGGAGCAGATCGCGCCGTACGCCGCGGCCTGGGAGCATGACAACGCCGAGGCCCTGCGACAGCCCGGACCGCTGTGGATCGCCATCGGCGACTCGATGACCCAGGGCATCGGGGCGAGCTCGCACCGCCGTGGTTATGTCGGACAGCTGAGCACGACCCTCGCGGAGAACGGCTGGGCCCACCGGCTCGTCAACCTGTCCTACAACGGTGCTCGCGTGCAGGACGTGCTCGAGCGACAGGTGCCGGCGCTGGAGCAGATCACCGGAGAGCAGGGTGCGGCCGCCCTCGTGACGGTCATCATCGGCTCGAACGACATCGTCCTGGGCAGCCATCGCGACCAGCTCCCCGACCGGTTCGCGCAGATGGTCGCGCGGCTCCCGCGGGGGTCGGTCGTGGCCAACCTCCCCAACCCGCGCCGCGAGGCGGTGGCCATCGACGCGCTCTTGCGCGACGCTGACGCGAGCGGTGAACTGGTGCTGGCCGACCTTCGCCGCGACGGCGCCAAGAGCTGGCGGGGACGCCTGGCCCCAGACATGTTCCACCCCAACGACCGGGGCTACGCCGAGATGGCCGCCGCCTTCGAGCGCACGCTGACCCGCGCCGGGCTCCCCCGCTCGCCATGACCCCCAGGACGTTCCTGCCGCCCCCTCCGCCCCTGGCGCAGGCGCAGCGTCAACGCTTCGAGGGCCGCATCGCCGGGGTCGGCACGACGTCGGGCACCCGCATCGTGGTGGGCAACTGGGCGCGTTCGCCGCTCGGCCCGTTCTGCGACGCCATGGTCGAGCGGGCTGACGGGCACCGGCTGCTGCTGGCGCCGAGCAAGGAGGTCATCGAGGTCGTCGAGCTGACGTACGTCTTCGACGAGGTGCGCCTCGAGCCGGTGCGCGTCACCGAGAGCCGCGGCGCCACCGGCGCGTCGTGGCGGGTCACCTCGCGGTCACTCGACCTGTCGGTGGTCCTCGGCGAGCGCGCGGGCCTCGGGCACCTGCTGCAGCGGTTGCCCCTGCGGGTGGCCACGAGCACCCGGTGGGCCACGGCGGTCAACCCCGTCGTCGGCCTGGTCCTGCCCGGCGTCCGCACGCGGGGGGTCGCCCGCCCCGGGCGACGGGAGTTCTACGGCGCCACCGACGTCCACCGGGTCGTCTCGGCCTGGGGAACGCTCGACCACCGCGACCTCGGCACCCTCGCTCGCGTCGACCCGCCGTGCCACTTCGGCTTCAGCTCCACCCCGCGGTCACCGTCGGTCACCACCGTCGTCACGACCATCGAGCAGGACCCGGAGGCTCAGCGCAGTAGGTGGCGGGCAGGCGCGGCCAGGTGGAGCCGGTAAGCCACCTGACGCAGGCAGCGTGGGTCACCTGGCGGGGGGCGAGGTCTCGCCGAGGGCCTGCACCAGCGCTGCCAGGCGTGAGGCCTCAGCCGCCGCACCCGGTCCGTCGGCCCGCTGGATGGCCATGACCGCCAGCTGGTCGGTGTCGTCGAGGTCGAGGGTGACCCAGGGAGCGCCGTCGCCGAACTGCACCCTCAGCACCTCCGCCCACGTGAGCCGACGGGTCGTCATGAGGTTGCGGACGACGATCTCCTCTCGCGAGACGAGCACGCTGATGGTCGCGTAGCGCCAGCACATGACGGCGATGGCGACCCCGAAGGCCGCGATGAGCACGGCATCGGTCGGGGTCCGCCCCGGCAGGAGGACGGCGATCCCCCCGAAGATGAGGAGGGAGAGCACGCCGAGCGTCGACGCCACGGCGCGTCCACGACGCGAACGGAACGGGCGGAAGGGGTCGTTCGCGCCCTGGGGCCGGGGGTCGGGCTCGGGTGTGGGCACGTCGACCGGGCGTCAGATCCGGCAGGCGGCGATGTCGGTGACGAGGATGGCGCGCGCCCCGAGGTCGTAGAGCTCGTCCATCACCCTGTTGACCCCGCGGCGCGGCACCATGGCTCGCACCGCGCTCCACGCGGGGTCCTGCAGGGGTGACACCGTCGGCGACTCGAGCCCCGGAGTGACCGCGCAGGCGGCTTCGACGAGCTGCGCGGGGCAGTCGTAGTCGACCATGACGTAGGACCGCGCCGTGACCACGCCGGTGAGCCGCCCCCGCAGCACACCGAAGCCCGTGGACGACGAGACCGGCCCTGCGTCCGCGTCCTGCGCGTCTCGCGCGATGAGCACGGCCTCGCTCTTCAGTATGGGGTCGCCGAAGACGGCCAGACCCTGGCTGCGCAGGGTCGCACCGGTCTCGACGACGTCGGCGATGACGTCGGCGACGCCCAGGGTGATCGCCGTCTCGACGGCCCCGTCGAGACGCACGACGTCGGCGTGGATCCCGTGGCGTTCGAGGTCGGAGCGCACGAGCCCCGGATAGCTGGTCGCCACGCGCTTGCCCGCGATGTCGGCGACCTGAGCGACCTCACCCGGGCGGGCGGCATACCGGAAGGTGGAGGCGCCGAAGCCCAACGGCATGACCTCGGCGGCGGCGCTGCCCGAGTCGAGCAGCAGGTCTCGTCCGGTGACGCCCGCGTCGACGGTGCCCGAGCCGACGTAGACGGCGATGTCACGAGGACGCAGGTAGAAGAACTCGACGTCGTTGTCGGTGTCGACGACCACGAGCTCCTTGCTGTCTCGACGGGTCTTGTAGCCCGCCTCGCGCAGCATCTCCACCGCGGCCTCCGACAGGGAGCCCTTGTTGGGGATGGCGATCCTCAGCGCGGAAGGGCCGGTGACGCTGGTGGACATGGTGGCCTCGTCGCTCGGGGGGGTCACAGGTGCGCGTAGACGTCGTCGAGGGTCAGGTCGGTCGCCACCATGAGCACCTGCAGGTGGTAGAGCAGCTGGCTGATCTCCTCCGCCGTCCGCTCGGGACCCTCGTGCTCGGCGGCCATCCACACCTCGGCGGCCTCCTCGACGATCTTCTTGCCGATGGCGTGGACGCCGGCGTCGAGCTCGGCCACGGTGCCCGACCCCGCGGGGCGGGTCGCGGCCTTCTCACCGAGCTCGGCGAACAGCTGCTCAAAAGACTTCACGAGACCCAACCCTACGGTGGGCTCCGAGCGCACCCGTTCGCGGTCTCAGGCCGCGGAACCGCGGTGCTGCGCAGAGGTCGGGGTGCGAGTGGGGTCAGACGCCCCGTGTACCGGCCCACGCTTCGTGCAGCCGACCGGAAGGTGCATCCCAGCCGTTGCCTGCCCGACGGGTGCGATGCGAATGTCCACCGGCGGCCTTCCGGTACGAAGCCGCCCGCTGCCGCTTCCTGCCCGCTTCCTCCCTCCCCCTGCCCCCTCCCTGTCGAAGGTGTCAACGATGACCGTGTCCCGTTGGGTGTCCGTCTCCACCTCCCTCGTCTGCGCCGTCGGCGCGGTCGTCGTCCCCGCCGGGAACGCGCCGGCGCAAGGCGTGGCGAGGACTGCCGCCCCTCTCAGTGCGACGCCGTTCTACGACCCACCGACGAAGCTGCCCGCGGCGAACGGAGCGCTCATCCGCAGCACCCCGGCCAAGCTCGCGGTCACCATCGACCTGCCCTTCATGCACGGGCCGCTGCCCGGCACCGGCACCCTGATGATGTACAAGTCCACCGACAACAACGGGCTGCCGGTCGCCGTGACCGGCACCTACATCGAGCCGTCGGCCGCGTGGCCCGGCCCGGGCGCCCGTCCGCTGGTCAGCTTCGCCGAGGGCACCCAGGGCCAGGGTGACGCGTGCGCGCCATCCGTCGGCCTCACCAAGGGGGTGGTGGTGACCGGGCAGTCGATCAACGCTCCCTACGAGATCCCCTTCATCTACCAGCTGCTCAGCAAGGGGGTGGCGGTCGTGGTGACCGACTACGTCGGCCTGGGCACCACCGACCGCCTGCACACGTACATCGACCGGCTCGACCAGGGTCACGCCGTGCTCGACGCCGCCCGGGCGGCCAGGCGCCTGCCCGGCACGTCGCTCACCAAGGCGAGCAAGCTCGCGACGTACGGCTACTCCCAGGGGGGCGGCGCCTCGGCGTCGGCGGCCGAGCTGGCCCCGAGCTACGCACCCGACGTCCCGCTCGTCGGCTCCTACGCCGGTGCGCCGCCAGCCGATCTCACCGCGGTGACCAAGGGCATCGACGGCACCCTGCTCACGGGAGCGATCGGCTGGGCGCTCAACGGCTTCGTGCAGTCCCACGCCGCGCTCAAGCCCATCCTCGCGGCCAACGTCTCACCCGCCGGGAAGACGGTCCTCACCCGGCTGTCGACCATGTGCACCGCCGACGCCACCGGCGCCTTCGCCTTCCATCACACGTCTGAGTGGACCACCTCGGGCAAGTCGATCAGCGACGTCATCGCCGGCATCCCCGTGGCGAAGGCGTTGCTCGCCGACGAGCGCATCGGGAGGCTCAAGCCCAAGGCTCCGGTGCGGATCTCCACCGGGACGCTGGACGACCTCGTGCCCCACGCGCAGGCGCGCCAGCTCGCCGTCGACTGGTGTGCCCGGGGGGCCAAGGTCGACTACGTCCCGGTGGGACAGCTCTTCCCCACGGGCGGCACGGGCCTGAACCACATCGGCCCGGCGGTCTCCGACTCGGGCGCGGCCCAGCAGTGGGTGCTCGACCGCTTCGCCGGCAAGCCGGTCACCGGCAACTGCAGCTCGGTGGCGTCGATGCCCTGAGCGGATGCAGACGGAGCGGCCGCGGTCCCGCCCCGCCTGACGACGGCACGTGTCGTCAGGCGGGGGTGAGCCGGCGCAGGGTCACGGCGGTCGCCACGGCCGCGGTCGCCGCCTCGTGCCCCTTGTCCTCGCGCGATCCCGCCAGCCCGGCGCGGTCGAGAGCCTGGGCGTCGTCGTCGCAGGTGAGCACCCCGAAGCCCACCGGCACCCCGGTGCGTACGGCGACGTCGGTCAGGCCCATCGTGGCGGCCTGGCACACGTAGTCGAAGTGGGGGGTACCGCCGCGCACGACGACCCCGAGGGCCACCAGCGCGTCGTACGACGGGGCCAGCCGCGCGCAGGCGACGGGCAGCTCGAACGCCCCGGGCACGCGCACGACCTCGACGTCAGTGACACCGGCGTCGGCCAGACCGCGACGGGCCCCGTCGATGAGCCCGTCCATCACCGCGGTGTGCCACGACGCGGCGACCACCGCGACGCGCAGGCCCGACCCGTTGACCCTCAGGTCGGGGGCACCGGCCCCGCTCACGCCGACACCGGCCGCGGCGGGCGGGTCTCGTCGAGCCGCAGGTCGTGGCCCATCCGGTCGCGCTTGGCTCGCAGGTAGGCGGTGTTGTCGCGGGTCGCGGGGGTCACGAGCCGCTCGGCGGAGACCTCCAGACCCAGCTCGCGAAGAGCAGTGACCTTGGCGGGGTTGTTGGTGAGCAGGCGCACGTGGTCGACCCCCAGGTCGGTGAGCACGGCGGCGCCGACCGCGTAGTCGCGCGCGTCGACGGGCAGGCCCAGGGCCGTCTGGGCGTCGACTGTGTCGAGCCCGGCGTCCTGCTCTGCGTACGCGCGCAGCTTGTCGACGAGACCGACCCCACGACCCTCGTGGCCGCGCAGGTAGACGACGGCGCCGCCCTCGCGGGCGACACGGGCCATGGCCCGCTCGAGCTGCGGGCCGCAGTCGCAGCGCTGGGAGCCGAACGCGTCACCGGTGAGGCACTCCGAGTGCATCCGCACGAGCGTTCCCTCGGGCTCGACGGGCCCGGTCGACCCCAGCGGACCGTGCAGACCGAGCGGGCTGACGAGGGCGACGTGCTCGATACCGGTGACCCGATCGCGGTAGCCGACCGCTCTGAACTCCCCGTGCCGGGTGGGCAGCCGCGTCTCCACGACGCGGTCGACCCGGTCGTGGAGCTGGCGGTGCGCGACCAGGTCGGCGATGGTCACGACCGGCAGGCCGTGCTCCTCGCCGAGGGCGAGCACCGCCTCGGCGCGCATCATCGACCCGTCGTCGTGGACGAGCTCGCCGATGGCCCCGACCGGAGCCAGACCGGCGAGGCGGGTGAGGTCGACGGCGGCCTCGGTGTGACCGGGGCGCACCAGCACCCCGCCGTCCCGGGCCCGCAGCGGCAGCACGTGACCCGGCCGGACGAAGTCGCCCGGCGTCGCGTCCGGGTCGGCGAGCAGGCGGATGGTGCGGGCCCGGTCGGCCGCACTGATCCCCGTCGTCACGCCGACGGCCGCGTCGACCGACACCGTGTAGGCGGTGCGCAGCGGGTCGGTGCTGTCGCGCACCATCGGCGGCAGGTCGAGGCGGTCGGCGACCGCGGCCGGCACGGGCGCGCACAGGTATCCGGAGGTGTGGCGCACCGTCCAGCCGAGCCACTCGTCGGTCAGGGTCTCGGCCGCGAGGATGACGTCACCCTCGTTCTCGCGGTCGGCCGCATCGAGCACCAGCACCGGGCGGCCGGCGCGCATGGCCACCAGGGCGTCGTCGATGCTCGAGAAACGCCCAGCCAGACCGGCGCTCATACCGCCACCTCCTTGTCGGTGCGGTTGCTGCCCTCGGGCTCGAGGTCAGGCGACTCCGTACGCGACGCCTTCAGCCACACCGTGAAGCCCCAGACGACCAGCCCGCCGTAGACGGCGTAGAGGATCGCGGACGGGTAGTAGGTCGAGTGCCACAGCAGGGGCACGCCGACGAGGTCGACCCCCACCCAGGCCAGCCAGAACTCGTTCCACCCGCGAGCCATGGCGTAGGTCGCCACGATCGACCCGATGAAGATCCAGGCGTCGCACCAGTAGTACCAGCGCTCGGCGGGGAAGCCGGCACCGACGGCCGCGAACACCCCCTGGGCGACAAGCACCCCGACGACCCAGAACGCGGCGACCGCGAGCCTCTCGCGGGTCGTGGCCCAGCGGGGGGTGATGACCGGCGCATCACCGTCGTGGTGGTTGAGCGTGCGCACCTGGTTCCACCGGTACCAGCCGTAGACGCTGGTGAGGACGAAGAAGACCTGCCGCGCCGCCTGGCCGAAGAGCGGCGGCTGGGTGGACCCGAGGGCGACGCCGAAGAAGACCGTGAAGAGCAGGACGTTGCCGACGATGCCCACCGGCCACGCCCACACCCGGCGGCGCATGCCGCCGATGGCCGAGAGGAAGCCGAAGAGGTTGCCGACGATCTCCCGCCAGTAGATCGGGTGGCCCGCGATGACGAGCTGGGCGTCGAAGAGGCGTTGGAGGACAGTCATGCCGGGCTCTCCTGGGTGATGGCCGTACCGGTGGGCGGGGGGGTGCTGGTCGGTGCCGCGGAGGCTGTGCGGACGCCGAGGAGGCGCTCGACGTACTTGGCGAGCACATCGACCTCGAGGTTGACGGGGTCACCGACCCGCCGGGAGCCCAGCGTGGTCAGGGCGAGGGTGGTCGGGATGAGCGAGACCTCGAGCGAGGTGCCGCCGGGCCGGTCGTTGACGGCCGAGACGGTGAGCGACACGCCGTCGACGGTGATCGACCCCTTCTCGACGACGTAGTGGGCCAGGTCTGCCGGTACGGCGACCTCGACCACCTCCCAGCGGTCGCCAGGGGTCCGCGCGACGACGGTGCCGACCCCGTCGACGTGCCCCTGGACGACGTGACCGCCGAAGCGGCCGCTGGCAGCCATGGCCCGCTCGAGGTTGACCGCGTCGCCGACCTTGAGCCCGCCGAGGCTGCTGCGGCGCAGCGTCTCGGCCATGACGTCGACCGCGAAGGTCTCGTCGTCGTGGTCGGTGACCGTCAGGCACACGCCGCTCACGGCGATCGAGGCCCCGTGCTGGGCGTCCGAGACGACGAGGGGGCCGCGCAGGCGCAGCCGAGCCGACTCCGGGCCCAGCTCGAGGTCGACGACCTCGCCGAGCTCTTCGACGATGCCGGTGAACATCAGTGGTGCTCCTTGGTGTGGCTGGTCTTCGGATGGGTGGTGGGCGCCGGGACCGGTCTCGCCGTGACGCGCACGTCGGGGCCGAGGACGGTGACGTCGATCGGCTCGAGGCGCAACGCCGCGTCGATGGTGGTGATTCCGAGGTCGGCGACGGTGCGAGGGCCGGCTCCGAGCAGGACAGGGGCGACGTAGGCCACGACGTCGTCCACGAGGCCGGCCGAGAGGAAGGCTGCCGCCAGGGTGGGGCCACCCTCGAGGAGGATGTGACGGATTCCCTTGTCCCACAGGGTCTCCACGACCACCAGGGGGGCGCGGGTGCGCAGGTGCAGCGACGGCGCCTCAGCGTCTTCCACCGCCGCACCGGGCGGTAGGTCGCGCTCCCCCACGACCACCCGCAGGGGCTGGCGGTCACGCAGGGAGCCGTCGGGCCAGCGGGTCGTGAGGTGGGGGTCGTCGGCGAGCACCGTGCCGGTGCCGACGACGACGGCGTCGCAGGTGGACCGCAGGTCGTGCACGTCGGCCCGCGCCTGAGGCCCCGTGATCCACCGGCTCGAACCGTCAGCGGCAGCAGCGCGGCCGTCGAGGGTCGTCGCCAGCTTCCAGGTGACGACCGGCCGGCCCAGGCGCTGCGAGCGGGTCCACATCGCGTTGAGGGCCTGCGCCTCGTCGGCGAGCACTCCACCGACGACCGTGACGCCGCCCGCGCGCAGGACGTCGGCACCGCCGCGAGCCAGGTCTGTCGGGTCGGACTGGGCGAAGACGACCCGGGCGATGCCTGCCGCGAGCAGAGCCTCGGCGCAGGGGCCGGTGCGACCGGTGTGCGCGCACGGCTCGAGGCTCACGTAGGCCGTGCCGCCCCTCACGTCGGCTCCTGCGGCCGAGGCGTCCGCGAGCGCCATCACCTCGGCGTGGGGCGTCCCGGCGCCGGCGTGGAAACCCGCCCCGACGACCGCGCCGGTGCCGTTCGTCACCACCGCTCCCACCCGGGGGTTGGGGTCGGGCGACGGCCCTCGCGCCGCTTCGGCGAGCGCCCGGCGCAGCAGGGACAGGTCACGCAGGTCGGCGGGGGCCACGGGCGTCACGCCCGGCTGCTCCGTGTCGTCGTACGTCACTGCGGTCACCTCCCTCGTGCTCTGCCTGGGGCGAGCTCCGGGAGTTGTGGGCAGGTGACGGCACCGACAGCGACTACGACAGACCCCTTTTGGGCCTGCGCGCGACGTCTTCGGTGGCCGACGCTGACGCCGACGAGACCACCACCCTGGGTCGGGTGAAGACCTCAACACGCTGCCTACCATCCGGACTTTCACCGTCGGTCCTGGAGTTACACCAGGTCAACCGGCCGCTGGCTGCGGCCGGGTCGCGGACTGTCACCGCCGGTTCGGAGTTACACCGACCCCGGAGCGCGTTCCCGACCAGTATGCCACCAGACGAAGGGCGGAGACCTGTGGATCGGCCGTGACCGCCACCACCCGCCCCACGACGTGCCGGTCTGGCGAGCACCGACGATGTCAGGGGGCGGGTGGGCGAGGCGGAGCGGGCCGGTCAGGAGGGGTCCGGACCGGCCCCTGCCCTCACTTCGAGGAGAGCTCGTACGGGGCGCTCCCAGCGGCTGTGCGCGCCGGGCTGAGCGACGCAGGCACCGGAGCCTTCGTGGCCGCCTTCGAGTGCGTGAGCGCTGCGGCCGGAGCACCCGGCACGTTCCACCGACCCTGGTAGTAGCTCGCCTCGAGACCAGGCGCGTAGGCGAGCTGGTTGACCGTCGAGGACAGCGGGACCGCGAAGAGCAGCGCCCCGCAACGCAGCTCGTTCACCGCCATGCCGTTCAGGTCCAGCGGGATCTCGCCCTGGGTGAAGCTCAACGGGGGTACGGCCGAGGAGAAGCCCACGGCGCCGTCGATGAGGGCGAACGACCCGGACGGCAGGTCGGAGAACACCTGTGGACCCCGGTTGCGCACGCACACGTGCGCCTGTGTGTACCGGGTTCCCACGGGTGGGGTGATCCCGACAACCGGGTTGTCGTAGCTGCGGAACTGCACGCCGAGCGTCGTCTGGACGGCAGAGGGCAAGCCGCTCGTGGGCGCGTAGTCGATGTCGAGAGTGTCACCGACGGCCGCCTGGTGGCCGAAGTAGCCGACCGTGGCCGAGTGCGGGTTGCCGCTGCCGATGGTGGCGAAGACGGTGTAGCTGGTGTCCATGAGAGCGGTACGGCTCCAGTTGCCCTTCTGGTCCGTGAAGACGGTGCGGGCGATGTCGACGGTGGGGGCCGAGATGCGCCGGTAGTGGAGCTGGACCCGGATGAAGGGCGCCGCCGTCCCCTTGACGACGAACAGCTGACCGAAGGGCTTGTGGGTCTCGGCGGGGGTCGTGCTCGTGATGCGGGCCGACGTCGCCCCGGCCGAGGTGAAGAGCAGCGTCGGAGAGTGCGGGTTGCCGATGCCCACGGTCGCGAAGACGCGGTAGTCGACGTCGAGGACGGACTCACGGAACCAGAAGCCGTCGGTGGGGTCGGCCCGGACCGACCGCTCGATGCTGTAGTCGGTGGCCGCGGTGCCGGCCCGGTGGTAGTGCAGCACGACGGTCGCGCCGGGTGCGGCGAAGCCGACCACGGCGTACGTCGCCCCGTGGAAGACCCGCGTGACCGCCGGGTTACCCACCTCGACCACCACCGCGGCATTCGCCGCCTGACCGGTCAGCAGGCCCATACCGAGAGTCACGGCCAGCACGGCCGCGAGACGTCGTAACAGCACTCTTGTCATCCCCTGTTTGCCAATGGACGCCGTTCAACCCGAGCGGGTACGGCGAAGGGCTCGCGGTCGAGCCCGCGGGGTCGCCGACGTCGTTCGGCACCCTGAAGTGCGGAACGCGCGAAACCCCCCGAGCAGACCTTGCCCCGTCCCCCTGGGTGCCGAGCGTTCAACGGCCCCAGCGGACGCCTGATAGTAGGCCGGACCGTTCTGGCGCTGTCATGGCTTTGAGGGATTCTGGTCGAACCTCACTCCCTCGATTTCGGCACATAACTATTTTTAACAACCCAAAAAGGCACATGGTAGGGGAAACGGCTCAGGGCGCCCAAGGGGGCATGCACTCACCCGCGCGCTCACCCGGGACCTACCTGCTGGCTCAGCGGTGGCGGTGCTCCGCCGCGAGGGCCCGCAGGTCGTCGATGGCTGCCGCCGCGTCGTCGGCGCCGTACACCGCCGAGCCGGCGACGAAGACGTCGGCGCCGGCCTCGGCGCACTGCTCGATCGTCGTGGCGCTCACTCCCCCGTCGACCTGCACCCAGACCTCGCCGCCCGATGCGCGCACCGACTCGCGCACGGCCCGCACCTTGGGCATCTGGTCGGCCATGAAGGACTGGCCGCCGAAGCCGGGCTCGACCGTCATGACCAGCACCATGTCGAGCTCGGGCAGCAGGTCCTCGTACGGCGCCCAGGGCGTGCCCGGCTTGAGCGCCATCCCCGCCCGGGCCCCGGCGGCTCGCAGCGTGCGGGCGAGGGCCTGCGGATCGCGCGCGGCCTCCACGTGGAAGGTCACCGACTGCGCCCCGGCCTCGGCGTACGACGGAGCCCAGCGATCGGGGTCGTCGATCATCAGGTGGCAGTCGATGGGGATGGGTGACACCCGCAGCAGCGCCTCGACCACCGGCAGTCCGAGGGTCAGGTTGGGGACGAAGTGGTTGTCCATGACGTCGACGTGCGCCCAGTCGGCGTTCGCGATGAGCCGCAGCTCGGCCTCGAGGTTGGCGAAGTCGCTGGACAGGATGCTGGGCGAGATCTGCACCCGCCGAGCGTAGCCACCGCCGGCCCCGAGCCTCGCGGTGACCACGCCCGGCAGCTCGTGCGCCCCGCTCATTCGCGGGTCACCTGCGCTGGCGTCACATGCTTTGGGCCCCGGCGGTGATCGCCTCCCTGATGCGGTTGTAGGTGCCGCACCGGCAGATGTTGCGGATGCTGTCGAGGTCGGCGTCGGCGATCTGACGACCCTGCGCGTGCACCAGGTTGACCAGGGCCACCGCGGCCATGATCTGGCCGGGTTGGCAGTACCCGCACTGCACGACGTCGCGGTCCAGCCAGGCCTGCTGCATGGGGTGCAGCGTCTTCCCGGAGGTCTGCGCCAGCCCTTCGATGGTGGTGATCTCGTCGGTCTCGGCGATGTCCTTGACCTGCACCGAGCAGGGGTTGAAGGCCTTGCCGTTGATGTGGGACGTGCACGCCTTGCAGACGTTGATCCCGCAGCCGTACTTGGGGCCGGTCACCCCGAGGACGTCACGCAGGACCCAGAGCAGGCGCACCGAGTCCTCGACGTCGACGGTGACCTTCTGCCCGTTGAGCATGAAGCTGTGCTTGGCCATGACTACTCCTCGTCGAGTTCCTGCGTCGGTAGGTGGTCACACGGTTTTCAGTAGGTGTAGGAGAGGCCGTCGGTGGGCGACGGGGGGATCGGGGGGACGAAGCTCTTCGGCACGAACGAGAGGGTGCCGTGGTTGACGGGGAACCTCGTGGGCACGGTGCCTGTCGCGCGTGCGTAGGCGCACGCCGTGGCCGCCACCGTGGCCGGCACCCCGGCTTCTCCCGCCCCGCCCGGCACCGTGCCGTTCGACGGCATGATGACGACCTGCGTCGAGAGCGGGGTGTTCCACTGCCGGGTATAGAAGTAGTTGTCCCAGCTGCCCTCGAGGAAGGCGCCGGCCTGCAGGTGGTTGCTGCTCGTCAGCGCCAGGGCGATGCCGTCGTTGATGCCCCCGAGCATCTGGGCCTCCAGACCGGTCGGGTTCACCACGAGGCCGGCGTCGACCGCGAGGACCACCTTGGTCACCCGCGGACCGGTGACGCCGTCGCGGATCGGACGGTTGACCGTCGCGGGCCGGCAGTCGATCTCGACGAGGACGGCGGTGGCGCCCTTGTACTCGCTGTGGACGGCGATGCCCTGAGCCGTGCCGGCGGGCATGGTCCGACCCCAGGCCCCGACCTGGGCCACCTTCTGCAGGACGGCCTTGACCTTGGCGTTGCGCAGGAACGCGAGGCGGAAGGCCAGCGGGTCCCGGCCCACCTTCTTGGCCAGCTGGTCGATGAACAGCTCGTTGGCGCAGGCGACGTCGGGAGAGTAGATGGCGCGCATGCTGCCGGTGTTGAAGGGCAGGTCGACCTCGTTGAGCAGCTGGGTGACGACCCCGAAGTTGTAGGGCAGCTCCTGGGTGAGGGTGAAGATGCTCTCCGAGAGGCCGAGCCCGCCGAGGTTGGCCGGCAGCTGCGACGCCAGGGCCGTGAGCCGCTCGCCCAGCCCGTGCGAGAAGTCGGTCTTGACGCTGGTGTGGCGCTGCTCGAAGGTCAGCACGTTGCCGGCGAGCACCGTCGCCCGGATGCGCGAGGTGGCCATCGGGTGGGTGCGGCCCTCACGGGGTTCGTCGCAGCGGTGCCACATCAGCCTCACCGGCTTGCCCATCGCCTTCGAGATCTTGGCCGCCTCGATGGCACCGTCGCCGAAGAGCTTGTGCCCGAACGAGCCTCCGCTCGTCACGACGTTGACCGTCACGGCGCTCTGCGGGAGCCCCACGGCCTTGGCGATGTTGACCTGGGCCACGATCGGCGACTTCAGCCCCGCCCACACCGTGGCCCGGTCGGCCCGCACGTCGGCGATCGCGCAGTTGGGCTCGAGGGCCGCGCTGCTGCGGAACATGAACTCGAAGCGCAGGTCCAGCTGCTGCGTGAGGATCGGGACCCGCGGCACCGTCATCGGCAGCTCGGCGGCCTTGAGCTTGGCCAGGATCGTGTCGTCGGACTCCCCCTCGACCGACCCGGGGTTCCACTGCACGCTGAGCGCCCGTACGGCGTCGATGCACTGGCCGAAGGTGGCTGCCCGCACCGCGACCCCGGTGTCGACCATCACGACGTCGGTGACGCCCGGCATCCCCTGCACCGTGGACAGGTTGAGGATCCGGGCGGGTGAGCCGTTGAGCGTCGGCGGGCGGCAGACCATGGTGGGCAGGGCGCCCGGCACCACCAGGTCCATGGTGAACTGCTTCTGACCCGTTACTGCCGCGAGGGCGTCCACCCTGTTCTGGGGGGTGCCCACGAGGGTGAAGGCCGACGTGTTCTTGAGGGTGACGGACACGGCCCGCGTGGTGGCACTGGCCGCCTTGGCCGCGAGCTGACCGTACGTCCGGCTGACCCCGCCCGGACCGCTGACGACCCCAGCCCTCGTGGTGAGGGCCGAGAGGGCGACCCCGAGCTCGAGAGCAGCCGCCTGGAGCAACGCCCCACGCGCGATCGCCGCGGCGACCCGGATCGGGGTGAACATCGAGTTCATGGTGTTGGAGCCGCCGGTCAGCTGGTTGAACACCAGCTCAGGCCGCGCGGGGGCGAGGCTGACGTCCACCTGGGAGAGCGGCAGGTCGAGCTCTTCGGCGATGATCATCGCCGCGGCCGTGGTGATGCCCTGACCGACCTCGGCCCGGGGGATGGCGAAGTGCGCGACCCCGGACGAGTCCATCGTGATCGCGATGAGGCCCGACGTCGGGAGCGCCGAGTCGGTCTCGAGGTCCTCGAGGTCGAACAGCTCCGGCACCGATGGCGGCGACGGGATCGCCGCGTGCGCCGGCGTGGCCCCGGCCGACAGGTCGACGGCCACGGCCAGGGTGCTCCCGGCGAGCACGAAGCCGAGGAACGACCTGCGGCTCGTCCCCTCCGGTCGTTCCTGGCGGTCCGGGTCCCGTCGTCCTCCGAGGGACGTGGGTGAGATGGCGGTCATGGCGTACCTTTCGCGTCGTTGCGTCAGCGGTCATACCCCCCGTTACTGGTGGTTCGGAGCGCTCGGCGACGCGGATGGGGGCCTGGGCAGAAAAGTTCGACGTCTTGCGAAAACCCGTGCCCAAGGCACGTACGGGAGGACCGATACCCTGCGTGGACCGGGTCGACGGTCACCGGCCGCTCGTCGGCAGACCCCTACGCAGACCCCATACGGCAGACCCCCACACGAAGGAGCACCCGTGCGCGCCCTCGACCTGCTGGAGCACCACCCGATGGTCTCGACCACCACCGACGCCCGCGCGGCGGTGCGGCTGATGGTGGAGCAGGAGCTGCCTGCCCTCGTCGTACGGGGTGACGCCAGGCGTCCCTACCTCGTGCTCCCCGCCCACCTGGTCATGAGCTTCATCGTGCCCGAGTACGCCAAGGACAACCCCGCCCTCGCCCGCGTCGTCGACGAGAAGACGGCCGACACCATCGCTCGGGCCCTCGAGGGCCGGACCGTGGGAGACCTGCTCCCCCACCGTGACCACCTGACCGCCGTCGCCCGGGTCGACCACGACGACACCCTGCTCGAGGTCGCTGCGGTCATGGCGGGCAGCCGCAGCTCGCTGGTGGTGGTGGGTCAGGGAGACGAGATCATCGGGGTCATCACCGCCCGCAGACTGCTCGGCGTGCTGTTCCCCGCGACCGACACCGTCGCCCCCGACGCCCCGGCCCCCGGCGAGGAACCGTGACCGCGCTGGTCGTCGCCGCCTTCGTCGTGGCGTACGTCCTCATCGCGACCGAGCGCATCCACCGGGTCGCCGCCGCACTCTGGGGGGCCGCCGCGATGGTCGTGCTCGGCGCCGCGGAGTCGAGGTCCGCGTTCTTCTCCGAGGAGACGGGCATCGACTGGAACGTCATCTTCCTGCTGCTGGGGATGATGGTCATCGTCGGCATCGTCAAGCAGACGGGGGTCTTCGAGTTCGTGGCCATCTGGGCAGCGAAACGGGCCCGGGGCCGCCCTTTCGTCGTCATGGTCATGCTGATCGTCCTGACCGCGGTCGCCTCTGCCCTGCTCGACAACGTCACCACGGTGCTGCTGGTCGCTCCTGTGACCTTGCTCGTGTGCGAGCGGATCGGCACCGACGTCGTCCCGTTCCTCATCGCCGAGGCGATGGCCTCCAACATCGGCGGCACGGCCACGCTCATCGGTGACCCGCCCAACATCATCATCTCGGGTCGGTCGGGCCTGAGCTTCAACGACTTCGTGCTCAACCTCGGCCCGGTGGTCGTGGTCCTGCTCCTGGTGTTCATCGCGATGTCGTGGCTCCTGTGGGGACGCAAGATGACCACCGACACCGAGCGGGCCGCCTCCGTCATGGACCTCAACGAGCGCGAGGCGATCGAGGACAAGCGCCTCCTGATCCAGTGCGCGGTCGTGCTCACCCTCGTGCTGGGCGGCTTCGTCCTGCGCCCGATCGTCGGGCTCGAGCCGTCCCTCGTCGCCCTCCTCGGCGCCGGCCTGCTCGTGGCGGTGTCGCGGTCCGAGCCTCGGGTCTACCTCCACGAGGTCGAGTGGTCCACGCTGGTCTTCTTCGGCGGGCTCTTCATCATGGTCGGTGGTCTCGTCCACGTCGGTGTCATCGAGTCGGTGGGCACGTTCGCCGCCGAGGCCGTCGGCGACAACAAGCTGCTCGCGAACTCGGCCCTGCTGCTGGGCTCCGGGGTCCTGTCGGGCATCGTCGACAACATCCCCTACGTCGCCACGATGAGCCCCATCGTCGAGCAGCTGGTGGCCGCGCCCAACAGCCTGGACCCCTCGCTCTGGTGGGCCCTGGCCCTCGGAGCAGACCTCGGCGGCAACATGACCGCCGTGGGCGCCAGCGCGAACGTCGTCATCCTCGGCATCGCCGCCCGCAACGGGGTGCCCATCAGCTTCTGGCGCTTCACCAGGGACGGCATCATCGTCGCGTCCGTCACCCTGGTCGTGGCGTGGGGCTACGTGCTGCTGCGCTACGGCGCCTGAGCGACCCGGCAGGGGACGGGAGAGCTCAGCCCGTGCGGCGCAGCAGCGCCAGGAACATCGCGTCGGTCCCCTGACGGTGGGGCCACAGCTGCACCGTCGGGCCCGCGCCGAGGTCGGGCACCGGGCTGCCGTCGGGACGGGTGACCAGGGGCCGGGCGTCGACCAGCTCGACGTCGTCGCGGTGCTTGAGCAGGTCGCGGACCACGAAGAGGGTCTCGTTGAGGTGGGGGCTGCAGGTGGCGTAGGCGACGACGCCGCCGACCCGGGTCGCGTCGAGGGCGCTCGTGATCAGCTGGCGCTGCAGGCTCGCCAGCGCGGTCACGTCACCCGGGACGCGACGCCACCGCGCCTCGGGCCGCCGCCGCAGGGCGCCGAGACCGGTGCAGGGTGCGTCGACGAGCACCTTGTCGTAGCCGCCCGGCTCCTCGGTCCCGAGCTCACGGCCGTCGCCGACCCGGACCTCGATCCGGTCCCCTCCGGGCATCCTCGTCGCGGCGCTCAGCGTCTGGCGCACCAGGTCGGCCCGGTGGGTGCTCACCTCGTTGGCCACGAGGGAGGCTCCCTGCTGCAGGGCGAGGCCGGCGAGCAGTCCGGCCTTGCCACCGGGGCCCGCACACAGGTCGAGCCACCGCTCGCCGCGACCGGCGGCGCCGGTCGCCGAGCCCACCGGCGGGTCGAGCTGAACGGCCGCGAAGGCGAGGGCCACCAGCTGCGAGCCTTCGTCCTGCACCGCCGCCCGTCCGTCCCGCACCGCCCGGATGCTGCCCGGGTCGCCCTCGCGGAGCACGACGGCCGTGCGAGCCAGCCGGCCCGGCTCTCCACCCGCGGCGACGAGCTCGGCCGGGTCGGACAGACCCGGACGAGCCACGAGCGTCACGCGCGCGGGGGCGTTGTCGCTGTCGAGGAGGGCGTCGAGGTCGGCGTCGACCGTGGCCGCGCTGGAGGCTGCGTGCCCCACAAGAGCCGCGCGCAGCGCCCGGACGACCCACTCGGGATGGCTGCTGCGGATCGCCCGCCGGGCCATGGGCTCGAGGGTGTCGGGGGCGACGAGGT
Source organism: Actinomycetales bacterium (assembly GCA_038230235.1). Taxonomy (GTDB): domain Bacteria; phylum Actinomycetota; class Actinomycetes; order Actinomycetales; family Dermatophilaceae; genus Lapillicoccus. Next base: position 24,970 of record JBBRNQ010000030.1, on the reverse strand, counting down.
CGACCCACTCCTCGCGCGTGCGCTCGGACACCCGTCGCATCACGGCGTTGACGAAGCCCGCGGCACCGGCGCCGTTGACCTGGCGCGCCAGGGCCACGGTCTCGTCGACGGCCGCGTGGGTCGGCACCCGCATGCCCAGGAGCTGGTGGACCCCGAGCCGCAGGGTGTCGAGCACGTTGACGTCGATGGCGGCGAGGTCACGCCCGGCCGCAACGGCGACGACGGCGTCGTACAGGCCGTGCATGCGGGTGGCGCCGTAGACCAGCTCGGTGGCGAAGGCGGCGTCCCTGCCGTGGATTCCCTTGTCGCGCAGCACTCCCGGCAGCTCGAGGTTGGCGTAGGCGCCGTCCGACACGGCGCGCATGACGGTGTAGGCGGCGAGCCGGGGCGGATCGGTGCGTCGGCTGCGCTCGGCCGGGCGCTGCACCGACCGCCGCACCGGGCGCGGCCCTCGGCGCCCGGAACCGGCAGGGCCGGTCGGGCCGGTCGGCTGGGTCGGGTCAGCCATCGCCCAGCCGTTCGCCGGACTCCAGGCGCACGCCCCTGGCCCAGTCGGGGGCCGGCATCGCCTTCTTGCCGTACCCCTGCACCCTGCCCAGGGCCACGGCGCCCGAGCCCGTGCCCACCACGACCGACCGCTTGGTCACGACGACCACCCCGGGGGCGGGCACCTCGGCGTCGGGCTCCTCCGCGTCAGGCACCGGCGTCACGGGCTGCAGCTTGAGCCGTTCTCCGCGAAAGGTCGTCCACGCACCGGGGGCGGGGGTGCAGCCCCGCACGAGACGGTCGACGGCGAAGCCGGGCAGGGTCCAGTCGACGCGGGCGTCGTCGACGCCGAGCTTCGGCGCCAGGGAGACTCCCTCGACGGGCTGCGGCTGCGCCAGGAGGTCACCCGACTCGAGTCCGTCCATCGTCGCGACGAGCAGACCGGCCCCGGCGTGCGCGAGCCGCGCCAGCAGCGTGCCGCTCGTGTCGTCGGCGAGGATCGTCTCGGTCATCACGCCGAGCACGGGACCGGTGTCGAGCCCCTCCTCGATGAGGAAGGTGCTCGCCCCCGTCACGGTGTCACCGGCGATGACGGCGCGCTGCACCGGTGCGGCGCCCCGCCAGGCCGGCAGCAGCGAGAAGTGCAGGTTGACCCAGCCCAGCCGGGGGATGTCGAGGGCCGACCGGGGCACGAGCGCGCCGTACGCGACCACCGGGCACACGTCGGGGGTGAGGTCGCGCAGGGCCCGCTGGAAGTCGGGCTCCTTCGGGCTGCGCGGCGCGAGCACGGGCAGGCCGAGCTCCTCGGCTCGCACCCGCACCGGCGAGGGCACGAGCGCGCGACCACGGCCGGCGGGGGCATCGGGACGGGTGACCACCCCGACGAGCTCGTGGGTCGATGCGGCGAGGGCGTCGAGCGCGGGGAGGGCGACCTCCGGGGTGCCGGCGAAGACGAGCCGCACCTAGCGCCCCTTGCTGACGCCGAAGACACTGCCCGAGAAGGTGCCCGCGTGCGGGCTGAACTTGACGGGAGGCGGAGCCCCGCCGCCCCAGTCGGTCTCACGGATCGCCTTCATCGCGGCGCGGCGTCGCTCCGGGTCGAGCCGGTCGACGAAGAGGATGCCGTCGAGGTGGTCGGTCTCGTGCTGCAGGGCCCGCGCCAGCACGTCACTGCCCTCGACGCGCACCGGCTCGCCGTGGAGGTCGAAGCCCGTCGCGACCACGCTCAGCGCCCGGCGGCACTCGAAGCTGAGATCGGGGATGGACAGGCAGCCCTCGGGCCCGAACTGGGTCTCTTCCGAGAGGGTGAGCGTCGGGTTGACCAGGTGACCCACCTCGTCGTCGATCCACCAGGTGAAGACCCGCAGGCCCACGCCGATCTGCGGCGCGGCGAGCCCGCGGCCCGGTGCGGCCAGCATGGTGTCGGTGAGGTCGGCCACGAGCTTTTCGAGCTCTCGGTCGAAGTCGGTGACCAGGGCGGCGGGGGTGCGCAGGACCGGGTCACCGAAGAGGCGGATGTCGGTGACGGACAAGACCTGGCTCCAGGGTCGGGATGGACAGACCCGTCAGTGTAGGTGGCAGGACGTCGTACGGCGGCGACGGTGTGCGTGGAGCCCGCAGGAGGTCGTACGGGGAGGGGTGCGGCGGGGCGCTGGACCAACGACGACCCTGAGTGGGCGATCCTCACCATCAGGTCGGGCCGAACATCGTCGTGTGGGCCAGCCGCCCCGCCGGCTGGGTCAGGCTTGGGTCAGGCCCGGTTCTTGCGGTTGCCGTTCTCGACGTCGACGTCGGAGAGGGTCTCGATCTGCTCCTTGCGGACCTCCTCGGTGACCTGACGGTCCTCCGTGACGGTCTCGGTGCCCAGCTTCACGCGCTCGACCGGGACCGCCTGCTTGTCGACGACGACCTGCTCCTCGTGGAGCACGATCTCGTGCTCCTCCTCGGAGATGGCCGGCCCGTCGACGGCCTTCGCGAGAGTGGCCGCGTCGGCCTCGGTGATGGGCTCGCGCTCCACGCGGACCTCCTCGCGGGTGACGGGGACGGTGACCGTCTGCTGCTCCGTGACGACGTACTTGCGCAGACGCGCCCGACCGGCCTCACGGGAGGTGGTGCCGACCTTCAGCTGCTCCTCCGAGCGCGTCATGGCCTCGTCGGTGGTCAGCCCGGACGTGTCGTGTCCCTCGGTGCGGCCCTCGACGTCGTCGTAGACGCCGTCGCCATCGCGGTCGTCCCGACCCGAGCGGGAGTCCTGGTCGAGCTCCTGGTCGTAGACGGGCGTCTCGCCGTTGGTTCCGTTGGTTCCGTTGGTTCCGTTGGTTCCGTTGGTCGCGGCGGGGGCGGTGAGGCTGTAGTGACGGTAGAGCTCAGCCTCCTCCTCGGGGGTGATGCGACCGTCGGCCTCGACCTGCGGGGCGTCCTTGACGAGCTCCTTGCTGTAGGGCACCTGCAGGCCCTCGGGGGTCAGCTGGGCCTCGGTGACGGGGACGAACGACTCCTTGGTGCCGAACATGCCGGTCTTGACGGTCACCCAGGAGGGCTGCCCGCTCTGGTCGTCGAGGTAGACCTGTCCGACGCCGCCGATCTTGTCGCCGTCCGTGGTGTAGACGTCGCGGTCGAGGACGTCGTTCAGGTTGCTCGGGTCGATGCTCATGGTGCGTGCTCCTGTGGTGGGTAGGGATGCTGCGTGCTGGTCGTGCTGGTCGTGCTGGTGGTGCTGGTCTGGGTACGACGCGGCGGAGCCGGTCAGTGGGCGCGGTAGGCGCCGCCCTGGTCGCCGTTGCTGTACTGGGCCCCGGAGGTCGCAGGCTCGGCCTGGTCGTAGGCGGCCTGGGCGCGGTTCTTGGCGTCCTTGGCCTGGTCCTTGACGCTGGGGGCGTTGGCGGCCTCCCGACGGACCTTGGGGGCCTCTTCCTCGGCCCTGGTCAGGTACGTCTCCCACCGGGACTGCATCGGCTTGACCAGCCCTCCACCCACGCCGATGACGAGGATCCCGCCGACGGTGGCCAGGACGGCGACGAGGACGGGGGTGGTGACGGTGGTGGCGATGCCCACCTGGTTGAGGGCGGCGATGACCCCGAGGCCGAGGATGAAGACGGCGGCGATGTTGGCCAGGGTCCGGCCGTAGGACAGGCCCCCCAGGGTGCCCTCGATGAGCGTCTTGACCCCGGCGGAGACGGCGGCGGCCACGACCACGATGATGATCGCGACGAAGACCAGCGGCAGGAACGCGATGACCGCCGTCAGCAGCTCGCTGATCGGGTTGGGGCCGAACGCCGAGAAGGCCAGCTGCAGGGTGAAGAGCATGACTGCGTAGTAGACGAGCTTGGCGAGGACGTCGCTGGGGTCGTAGTTCGACTTCTCCAGGGCCCGGCCCACCCCGCCGCGCTCGATGGCGTGGTCGAAGCCGACCCGGGTCAGGATCGCGCCCACCGCCTTGGCCAGGGCCTTGGCGATGACCCAGCCGATGAGCAGGATGACGAGGAACAGCACCAGCTTTGGGACGAACGTGGCGATCGAGGTGAGGGCGCTCGTGAGGGCGTCTTGCATCGGGAGGGTCTCCTTCGTACGGCCGGGCAACCCGGTCTGGTGGCGACGAGCGCGCCCGGGCCAGCCGGGCAGCACTCCGCCTGGTCGGCGGGTGCTTACGGTGTATTCCCCGCTCGCGTACGACGTAAACACGGTGGCTGGACCCAACTGACCGCTACCGTGAGGACCACAACCCAGGCCCGAGGACACGATGAACCACCCCGAGAGCTCCATACCGGCACCCGACCGGGCCCGAGGTCGTCTGCCCCTGTCGCGGGAGTCGATCATCCGGGCGGCGATCACCATGATCGACGACACCGGCAAGCTCGACACGCTGACGATGCGGTCGCTGGGCTCGCACCTGGGCTTCGAGGCCATGGCGCTCTACCGCTACATCAACGGTCGTGAGGACCTGCTCGAGGGGATCGTCGACACCCTCGTCGAGCAGATCCAGACGCGGCCAGACGAGGACGCCGACCAGCAGCCCGCTCTGACCGACGGCTGGCAGGGCCTGCTGCAGTGGACCGCCCACTGCGTGCGCCAGATCGCCATCGACCACCCCGCGATCTTCCCGCTCATCGCGACCCGCAACCCCGCTGCGCCGTGGCTGCGCCCGCCTCTGCGCAGCCTGCGCGTGGTCGAGGACCTGCTCCAGGGGCTGACCTCGTGCGGTTTCACCGACCGGCAGGCGGTGGCGACCTACCGGATCTTCTCCAGCTTCCTGCTGGGGCAGCTCCTGCTCGAAGCGGCCACCCGAGGTGCCTCCACGGCGCCGACGGACGAGCCTCTCGACGAGGGTGACGCCGACGTCGCCCCCTCCCGCCGGGAGCTCGAGGTGTCCGACTACCCCACGATCGCCCGCACCGAGCCCCTGCTCACCGAGGACCACACCGAGGAGGAGTTCGAGCTGTCGCTCGAAGCCCTCCTCGACCGCCTCGACCGGCAGCTCTCCCAGTAGGCGCTCGCCGCGCCTCCCCGCACTGCTGGTCCCCTCTCCATCGGGAGGAAGGGGTCGGGTCCTCCCTACACTCGAGGCGTGTCACTCCCCTCGTCCCGCCCCCAGCCGGGGGCCGATCTGCTCGTGCCCGCCGGGCCGGGCCTGCGGACCGGGCTGGTGATCCCGGCCGGTGAGCTGACGGAGCGGTTCTCTCGGTCGTCGGGGCCGGGTGGACAAGGGGTCAACACCACCGACAGCAGGGTCGAGCTGATCTTCCGACCCGCGTCCTCGAGCGCGGTCATGGGCCTCCCCGAGCTCACCCGCCGACGCCTGCTCGAGGGCCTCACGGCGCGGATGACCGGTGACGAGATCGCGATCGCCGCGTCCGAGCACCGCTCCCAGCGCCGCAACCGGGCGGCGGCCCGGGAGCGGCTCGTGGCCCTCCTGCGTGAGGCGGCCACTCCCCCGCCGCCGCCGCGTCGCGCTACGCGGCCCACGCTCGGCTCGCAGCGACGGCGTCTGGCCGGCAAGAAGCGGCGTGGCCAGACCAAGGCCCGGCGCGGTCAGGTGACCGGCGAGGAGTGACACCGGTAACACCGGTAACACCGGTAACACCGGTAACACCGGTAACACCGGTAACACCGGCGACAGCCGCTCAGCCGGCGGTCTCGACCGGGTCCATCCGCACGAGCACGCTGTCGGGCTCCTTGCGGGCGCTGCGGCCGGCCCGTAGCGCCTGCAGGGCCCGGGCCAGCGTCGGCGCCTGCGCCCTGGTGGTGCGCAGCAGCACCTGCACGAGGGGCTCGTCGCCGTCGCGGCCGGCCGGAGGGGCGTCGTACGGTGCGCCGCTCTGCGCGCCGCCGACCGGGCCGCGAGAGGAGCTGCGCCGCCGGAAGGGCAGCGGCCCCAGGCGCTCTACCGATGGGTCGAGGTCGCCCTTGGCCAGGGCCGCGAGGACGGCGGCTCGTGGCCCGACCACCTGGGCCATCACGGCGGCCGGCGGCAGCGCCAGGCTCTCTCGCTCCTCGAGCTCGCGAGCGGCCAGCCACGCAGGGTCCCAGCGCACGAGCGCCTCGACCGGTGGCAGCGTCGTGTGGGACGGAGCGCCGGCCAGGACGACGAGCCCCCCCTCGTCGGACCCGCGGGTGAGGGCCGCCGCGCCGGTCCAGCGCCGGAGGGCCTCCTGGGCGGCGTCGAGCGAGGCACGCTCGAGCAGGGCCCAGGCGTCGAGCAGGAGGCACGCGGCATACCGGCCGTCGGCGACGGGCTCGGCGCCGGGGGTGGCGATGACGAGGGCCGGCTCGGACCCCACCGCTGCCAGCACCTCACCGGAGCCGGAGGTGCGCACCGGCACCCCGGGGAAGGCCCGACCCAGCTCCTCGGCCGTGCGCCGGGCGCCGATGACGCCCGTGCGCAGCGCGGTGGCGTCGCAGTACGGGCAGCAGAAGCCGGCGGGCCCGAAGGTGCGGCCGCACCACCGGCAGGTCGGCACCCCGCCACCGCCCGGGACCCCCATCGGGCCGTGGCACCGCGGGCAACGGACCGGCTCACGACACTCGGCGCACGACAGCGACGGGAGGTATCCGCGGCGGGGCACCTGCACGAGCACCGGCCCGCGCTCCAGCGCCTGCTTGGCGGTCCGCCAGGCGACCGACGGCAGGTGCGCCCGGGCTGCGGGGCCGTCTCGCTCGATCTCGTGATCGTCGCCGGCGACGACGACCCGCGGTGCCGCCGTACGCACCCGTGCGAGGGGAGCGGCCACCGGGGCGAGCACACCGTCTCGCACGAGGAGCTCGGCCTCGACGCTGCGGGAGAAGCCGCCCAGGAGCAGGGCCGCGCCGCTCTGCCGTGAGCGCTCGAGCAGCACGTCACGCACGTGCGGGTAGGGCGAGCGCAGCTCGGTCAGCAGGTCGTCACCATCGTCCCACGCGGCCAGGAGCCCCAGGTGGCGCACGGGGGCGAAGGCGGCGGCCCGGGTGCCCACCACGCACCGCACGTGCCCGCGAAGCAGCTTGAGCCAGGCCGTGTAGCGCGCCTGGGGCCCCTGGGCGGCGGTCAGCCGCACGTGGGCTCCGCGGCCGAGCACGTCGGTGAGGGCAGCGTCGAGGCGGTCGACGTCGCGGTGGTCGGGCACCACGAGCAGGGCGCCTTGCCCCGAGCCCAGGGCGGTGGCGGCAGCGACCGCGAACGCTGCGGGCCAGTCGTCTGCGGGGACTCGGCCGGGCAGGGCCAGCCACGCCGCCGCGGGGGCCTGACGAGCGGCGAGCCGGCGCAGGAACGACGGCCCGGCCGGGTAGGCCGCCCACGGCCCCGGCTCGGGCGCTGCGACTTCGGGTGGCTCGACCAGGAGCGGGAGCGCCTTCTCGGCGGCGGCGTGACGCTTCGGCACGGCGAGCCGCAGCACGTCACCGAGGGTCCCCGCGCCGCGGTCGGCCACGGCCCGAGCCGTGGCGAGGACTTCGGGCAGGAGCACGGCCTCCGGGCTGACGACCCGCCGTAGCGGCTGCAGCCGACCTTCGTGCTCCGCGTGAGCCCGCCGTACGACGACGAAACCGTCGAGGTCGCGTCCGGCGAACCGCACCCGCACGCGCGCTCCGGGCACCGCCTGGCCGTCGAGCTCGGGGGGCACGGAGTAGTCGAAGACCCGGTCGAGGTGCGGCAGCCCGGTGTCGACGACGACGCCAGCCACCGGCAGAGCCACTGCCGGGGCGGCCTGGTCCGGAGCACCGGGCAGCGCCGAGGCCCCCACGACCGCGGGGGCGGCGAGGGGCTGGAAGAACTCGGCCTGGGTCACGACGTCATCCTCACAGAGCCCGCCGCCCCCCCGACCCGTTGTCCCCAGCCCACCGGACCGGACCCCCGCGCCGGACACCCACTCGGGGGTCGACTCAGAGTCGCTGCGCTCGACTCAGGCTCTAACCGCAGCCGAGCTCACCGACTCCGAGTCGACCGTGGACGCGGCACGGTGAGGAGCCACGACAGAGGGCCCCCGTACGGCGCCTCAGCCGCGCACGGCCGCCTGGAGGGCCTCGACCCGGTCGGTGCGCTCCCACGGGAACGCGCCCTCGACACCGGGCGCCGAGGTGCGACCGAAGTGGCCGTAGGCGGCGGTGGCGTGGTAGATCGGCCGCAGCAGGTCGAGCTGCTCGACGATCGCACCCGGGCGCAGGTCGAAGACCGACGAGATCGCCGACTGGATCTTGTCGGTGGGGGCGGTCTCGGTGCCGAAGGTCTCGACGTAGAGCCCGACCGGCTTCGAGGCGCCGATCGCGTAGGCGACCTGGATCTCGCAGCGGGCGGCGAGCCCGGCGGCGACGACGTTCTTGGCCACCCAGCGCATGGCGTAGGCCGCGGAGCGGTCGACCTTGCTCGGGTCCTTGCCGGAGAAGGCGCCGCCACCGTGCCGGGCCATCCCGCCGTAGGTGTCGACGATGATCTTGCGGCCGGTGAGACCGGCGTCGCCCATCGGGCCACCGACCTCGAAGCGGCCCGTGGGGTTGATCAGCGTGCGGTAGCTCGAGACGTCGAGGTCGGAGCCGGTGGCCTTGAGCTCGTCGAGCACGGGCGTGATGACGTGCTCGAGGATGTCGGGCTGCAGCAGCCCCTCGAGGGAGATGTCGGCGGCGTGCTGGGTCGACAGCACGACCGTGTCGAGGCGGACGGCCTTGTCACCGTCGTAGGCGATCGTGACCTGGGTCTTGCCGTCGGGACGCAGGTAGGCCACCTCGCCGCTCTTGCGCACGGCGGTCAGCCGCTCGGCGAGCCGGTGCGCGAGGTGGATCGGCAGGGGCATGAGCTCGGCGGTGTCCTGGCAGGCGTAACCGAACATCAGGCCCTGGTCGCCGGCGCCCTGCTTGTCGAGCGGGTCGACCCCACCGGTGCGGTTCTCGTAGGCGGTGTCGACGCCCTGCGCGATGTCGGGCGACTGCTGCCCGATCGAGACCTCGACGCCGCACGACGCGCCGTCGAAGCCCTTGGTCGAGGAGTCGTAGCCGATGCGCAGGACGGTGTCGCGCACGATGGCGGGGATCTCGACGTAGGCCTGCGTGGTGACCTCACCGGCGACGTGGACCAGACCGGTGGTCACCATCGTCTCGACGGCCACGCGGCTGCCGGCGTCCTGCTCGAGCATCGCGTCGAGGATGGCGTCGCTGACCTGGTCGCAGATCTTGTCGGGGTGGCCCTCGGTGACGGACTCGGATGTGAACAGGCGCGACAACGTGATCTCCTCGGGAGGGGGTGGGGGGTGGACCGCGGGCTGCAGCACGCGAGGCCGCGGATGAGTCTAGTGGGGCGCAAGCAGCTCTTCGACGCCGTCCCAGACGGCTGCGGCGATCTCGCGCTTCGACGCCGGTCCGGCGGGGCGGTCGACGGGTGCCCCGGGCCCCGGCGCGAAGAGCAGGTGCACCGTGTTGGCGTCGGTGCCGAAGGCCAACCCGCCACCGACCTCGTTGGCCACGAGCAGGTCGCAGCCCTTGCGCACCAGCTTCGCTCGGGCGTGCTCGAGCACCGAGCCCTGCTCGTCGCCGGTCTCGGCAGCGAAGCCGACGACGACGGGGCGCATTGAGCTCCCGCGCGCGGTGACCAGCCCGGCGAGGACATCGGGGTTGCGCACGAGCTCGATCGTCGGTGCGGACTCGTCGCTGCCGGTGGGCCTGTCGTCGTGGCTCTTCTTGATCTTGGCGGTCGCGACGTCGCGGGGCCGGAAGTCGGCGACCGCAGCGGCCATCACGACGACATCGGCCTCGGCGGCAGCCGCCGTCACGGCGGCCTGCAGCTCGAGGGCCGTCTCCACCGGGACGACGTCGACCCCGGCCGGTACGGCGATCCCGGTCGCCGCGGTCACCAGGGTCACCCGTGCGCCACGGGCCGCGGCGACCTCGGCCAGGGCGTAGCCCTGCTTGCCCGACGAGCGGTTGCCGAGGAACCGCACCGGGTCGAGCGGCTCCCGGGTGCCGCCAGCACTGACGACGACGTGCCGCCCCGACAGCGCTGAAGCCGACGCTGGAGTGGCCGGAGCCGGACGGGCCGAAGCCGCGGTGGCCGGAGCCGGAGGAGCCTCGGCGAGCACGGCGACGCACGCGGCATACAGGGCCTCGGGGTCGGGGAGGCGACCGGGCCCGCTGTCGGAGCCCGTCAGACGCCCCGCGGCGGGGTCGATGACCACCGCCCCCCGAGCCCGCAGGGTCGCGACGTTGGCGACGGTCGCCGGGTGCTCCCACATCTCGGTGTGCATGGCGGGCGCGAAGACCACGGGGCACCGGGCGGTGAGGAGGGTGGTGGTGAGCAGGTCGTCGGCCAGCCCCGCGGCCGCACGGGCCAGCAGGTCGGCGGTGGCCGGGGCCACCACGACGAGGTCTGCCTGCTTGCCGATGCGCACGTGGGGCACCGCCGGCACGTCGCCCCAGACCTCGCTGGAGACGGGCTTGCCCGAGAGCGCTTCCCAGGTGGGGGCACCGACGAACCGCAGCGCGGCCGCCGTGGGCACGACGGTGACGTCGTACCCGGCCTCGGTGAAGAGGCGGAGCAGGGAGGCGACCTTGTAGGCCGCGATGCCGCCGGCGACCCCGAGGACGACTCTGGCTGGTGGCGCCGGTGGCGCGGTCGGGGCGGTCGCTCGCGGACCGGGAGGGGTGACCGGCTCGGTCACTCCTCGACGGCCTGCGCGCTGAGCAGACCCTGGTTGATCTCGCGCAGGGCGATCGACAGCGGCTTCTCGTGGACCTCGGTCTCGACGAGCGGGCCGACGTAGTCGAGCAGGCCCTCCTGCAGCTGGGCGTAGTAGGCGTTGATTTGACGCGCGCGCTTGGCGGAGTAGATGACGAGGGCGTACTTGCTGTCGGCCACCTCGAGCAGGTCGTCGATCGGCGGGTTGGTGATGCCGATGGGGTTCGCGACGGTTCCGGACATGGGCGCTTCTCGTTTCGTCGGGTGCGGTGTGCAGCGTGGCTCGGACCTGAGCCGTGTGGTCGTTGACGGGTCGTGATGTCGTCGTGGTCGGGGCCCACCGGGAGGCGGGCGGTCAGCCGGAGGGCTGATGCGACCTCATCAATGATACGAGGTGTTCGCTGGCCCGCCGGACGTCGTCGTTGAGGACCTCCTCGTCGAACTCCGGAGCGGCCGCCAGCTCGCGCCGCGCCGTGGTCAGCCGCACCTCGCGCTCCTGCGCGGTCTCGGTGCCCCGACCGACGAGCCGGCGCACCAGCTCGTCCCACGAGGGCGGCTGGAGGAAGACGAAGAGTGCCCCCGGCATCGTGTCGCGCACCTGGCGGGCCCCCTGCAGGTCGATCTCGAGCAGGGCGAGCCGGTCCTGCGTCAGGGCGCGCTCGACGGGAGCACGCGGCGTGCCGTACTTGGCCCGCTGGTGCACCACCGCGTGCTCGAGGAACTCCCCCGCGTCGACGAGCCGGTCGAACTCCACGTCGTCGACGAAGTGGTAGTGGACACCGTCGACCTCCCCGGGGCGGGGACGGCGCGTGGTCATCGACACCGAGAGCCAGACCTGCGGGAAGTGCGCACGCACGTAGGCCGCGACCGTGCCCTTGCCGACCGCCGTGGGTCCGGCCAGTACGGTGAGCCGCCCGGTCACGCCGAGGGGGTGTCGAACCGGGCGATGAGGGAGGCTGACTGGTTGGCGCCCAGCCCCCGCACCCGACGTGACTCGGAGATGCCGATGTCCTCCATGATCTGGCGGGCCCGCACGCGGCCCACGCCCGGCATCGACTCGAGCAGCGCGCTGACCTTCATCTTGCCGATGACCTCGTCCTCGCGGCCCCGGGTGATGACCTCGGCGAGCGAGCCCTGGGAGTACTTGAGGCGGTTCTTGACCGCGGCACGCTCACGGCGAGCGATCGCGGCCTTCTCCAGCGCTGCCGCGCGTTGCTCCGGGGTCAGCGGGGGAAGGGCCACGTCGGTGTCTCCTGGTGGGTCGGCCTGGGCTCGGCGGGGGCGGTGCACCGGCCATTGTCCTGGCGATCGGCTGCACCGAACCTACTCATCGGGCAGGGGCGGTGCAACGAGGGGCCGGGTCCACCGGCCCGTCAGCGGTAGGGCACGATCCCCGGCGAGGCGGGCGACCCCTCCCCCACGACGCCTTGTTGCCGCGGATGCGACGCGATCTCGCGCGGGGCGCCGTCATTCGGGCACGGGCGGGGCAACAAGCGGTCTCGGGGCGGGGCGGGGGTCAGGCATCGTGGGCGGCGCGCAGGCTGGCGGCGGTGTCGACGGCCGCCCGCCGCAGCGCCGTGACGTCCGGACCGGCCGCGAGCACCTCGCGGCTGCTGCTGGCCAGCACCTGCGGGAGGGCCCGGCCGAAGACCGTGCGCAGGCTCTCGGCGCTACCTCCCTGCGCGCCCAGGCCGGGCGCGAGCACGGGGGCGCCGGCGGCGACCAGGTCGAGGCCCAGGTCGTCGACGGCCGAGCCCACGGTGGCTCCGATGACCAGGCCGACGTGACCGAGCTCACCCCGGGCCACCGCTTCCGCGTTGTCGGCGGCCGCCCCGTCGACCACGGAGCCGGCGACCGAGCGACCACCCCGTACGGCGTGCTGCACCTGCGGCCCCTCGGGGTTGGACGTGAGCGCCAGGACGAACACCCCGCGCCCGGTCTCCCGGGCCAGGTCGAGGGCCGGCCGGAGCGAGCCGTAGCCGAGGTAGGGGCTGACGGTCAGGGCGTCGGCCGCGATCGGTGAGCCCGCCCCCAGGTAGGCCTCGGCGTAGGCGTCCATCGTCGAGCCGATGTCACCACGCTTGGCGTCGAGGAGCACCAGCGTGCCCGCGTCCTGAAGTCCGTGGATGGCCCTCTCCAGCAACGCGACTCCCGCGGAGCCGAAGACCTCGAAGAACGCCGACTGCGGCTTCACGACCGCGACGTGCCCGCCGAAGGCCTCGACGCAGGTCATCGTGAAGCGCTCCAGACCCGCCAGGGTGTAGGGCAGGCCCCAGCCCTCGACGAGCCCGCGGTGGGGGTCCAGCCCGGCGCACAGCGGGCCGTGCGCGTCCATCGCGGCGCGCAGCCGCACGCCGAAGGGGGTCGGCGGGCTCACGGGGGTCATCGGGTCTCCTCGGGTGGTGGGGTGGAGGACGTCATCGTGGTCAGCGCCCGTGGGTGGCGAACGGCCGGACGACGTGGTCGTCGTCGGCTCGGGTGGGTCGAGGACGGCGGTACGGCGTGGCCTTTCGTCAGCTCGGGTGGGCAGCCCCGACGACGTCGGTGAAGGCGACGACGCCCTTCGACTCGAGCAGCTGCTCGAGCTCGCGCAGCACGCGCACGGGGGCGGTCGGGTCGTTGAAGGTCGACGTGCCCACCTGGACGGCGCTGGCCCCGGCCGCGACGAGCTCGAGCGCGTCGTGCCCGGTGCGCACGCCACCGACGCCGATGATGGGCGCGACGGGCAACCGGCCGGTGAGCATCGCCGAGCGCACCTGCCAGATCGCCCGCACCGCGACGGGCCGGATCGCCGGGCCCGACAGCCCACCGGTGACGCCCCCGAGGTGGGGGCGCATGCGGTCGGTGTCGATGCTCATGCCCAGCAGGGTGTTGACCATCGTCAGTCCGTCGGCACCCGCCTCGAGGCACGCCGCTGCGATGGTGACGATGTCGGTGACGTCGGGGCTCAGCTTGGCGAAGATCGGCACCTCACGCGGCAGCTGGGCCCGCACCAACGACACGACGGCCGCCGACGACTCGGGGGCGCACGCGAAGACGAGCCCGCGGTTGGCGACGTTGGGGCACGAGATGTTGACCTCGACCCCGGAGACCGAGCCGAAGGAGGGGCTGTCGCGCAGCCGTCTGGCCACCTCGGCGAACTCCTCGGCGTCGGATCCGGCGATCGAGACGAGCGACCGCGCACCGACCGAAGCCAGCCACGCCAGGTCGTCGGCGACGAAGGCGTCGATCCCGGGGCCCTGCAGGCCGATCGAGTTGAGCATGCCCGAGGGCGTCTCGGCCATCCGGGGGGTCCCCCGTCCCGACCGGGGCCCCCGCATCACCGACTTGGTGACGAAGGCGCCGAGGTCGGCGACGTCGAAGAAGCGGTGGAGCTCGCGGCCGTTGGCAGCGCACCCCGACGCCGTCATAAGCGGGTTGGGGAGCCGGGCGCCCGCCAGGTCGACCGTCATCGACACCATCAGTGACCCCCGCCCCCGGCCGCCGCCGGAGCGCCGACCGCGTCGGCGGGCACCACGGCGTGGCCGTCGACGAAGGCGTCCCAGCGCACCCGGTCGCCGCGGAAGACCGGGCCCTCCACGCAGGAGCGCACCATCTTCGTCGTGCCGTCGCTGCTGCGCACCGGCATGACGCAGGTCATGCAGACCCCGACACCGCAGGCCATGGCCTCCTCGACGGCGACCTGGGCGACGGCGCCGTGAGCGGCGGCGAGCTCGCTCACCGAGCGCAGCATGGCCATCGGCCCGCAGGCGTAGACGACCTGCGCGTCGACGCGGGCCATCACCTCGGGCAGCACGTCGCTCACCCAGCCCCTGACGCCGACCGACCCGTCGTCGGTCGTCACGGTGAGCCCGCCTGCCGCCTCCCCGGGCTCCTGGGCGCCGTCGGAGGGGTCGGCGCCGAAGAGCCGGTCGCGGGTGGCGGCGCCGAGCACGACCTCGACCCGGCACCCCCGCTCGCGCAGCCGCTGCGCCAGCCAGAAGAGCGGGGCGCTGCCGTAGCCCCCGCCGACCAGCACGCACCCCACCGGCCCGGTCGGCAGGGGGAAGGGCCTGCCCAGCGGTCCGACCACGTCGACCTCGCCGTGCAGCGGCACCTGGGTCAGCCACTCCGAGCCGGGGCCGGCGTTCGCCACCACGAGCTCGACCGTCCCGCCGAGCTCGCCGCCGGGCGTCACCCGGTGGATGGAGAAGCACCGTCGCAGCAGCGCCGAGGAGGTCGGGCCACCTACGGCCAGGGCCACGAACTGCCCGGGTCGGGCCAGCTCGGCGACCTCGGGGGCCGCGAGGGTCAGGTGCCGGTAGGCCCCCACCGGGCGGGTGGCGACGAGCTGGGCACGCACGGTCGCGACCCCGGAGCCGGGGCGGGTGGTCACGAGCCCACCCCACCGGCGGGCGACGCAGGCGCCGCGGCGGGCGCGGCGGCCGAGCGCACGCCGTACAGGTCGAGGTCACGCGCGTGCTCCTGCAGCGGCTTGACCCGCAGGACGCCGGTACGACGTGCCTCGATGCCCTGCACCGCGGCCCAGAGCTCCTGCACCGTGGTGATGATCGGCTTGTCGGCGCTCGTCGTCGCCGCGCGGATCTCGTAGCCGTCGGCCCGCTCGGCCTTCCCTGTGGGGGTGTTGACGACCATCTGGATCTCGCCGGCGTTGATGAGGTCGACGATGGTGCGCTCCCCCTGCTCGAGCACGTCGCGCTCACTGATCTTGCGCACCGGTGTCGCCTCGATCCCGTTGCGGCGCAGCACGTCTGCGGTGCCGACGGTGGCGTAGATGCGGAACCCGAGGTCGGCGAGCCGCTTGATCGGGAAGATCATCGCGCGCTTGTGCCGGTTGGCGATCGAGACGAAGACCGACCCGCTGTCGGGCAGCCCACCCGAGCTCATCTGGCTCTTGGCGAAGGCGGTGCCGAAGTCGACGTCGATGCCCATGACCTCTCCGGTGGAGCGCATCTCCGGTCCGAGCAGGCTGTCGACGACCTTGCCCTCCTTGGTGCGGAAGCGCTTGAAGGGCAGGATCGCCTCCTTGACCGACATCGGCGAGTGGGCCGGCATCCGGCCGCCGTCTCCGGTCGGGGGAAGCAGACCCTCGGCGCGGAGCTCGGCAATGGTGGCGCCGAGCATCACCCGGGCCGCGGCCTTCGCGATGGGGACGCCCGTGGCCTTGGCCACGAAGGGCACCGTGCGTGACGCGCGGGGGTTGGCCTCGAGGACGTAGAGGACGTCCTGGGCCAGGGCGAACTGCACGTTCATCAGACCACGCACGCCGATGCCCTGGGCCAGCTTGAGACTCGACTCGCGCACTCGTTCCAGCTCGCTTGCCCCCAGGGTGACGGGGGGCAGGGTGCACGAACTGTCTCCGGAATGGATCCCGGCCTCCTCGATGTGCTCCATGATGCCGCCGATGTACATGTCCATGCCGTCGTAGAGCACGTCGACGTCGATCTCGATCGCGTCGTCGAGGAAGCGGTCGACGAGCACGGGGTGCTCCGGAGAGGCGATGGTCGCGCGCTCGACGTAGCCCGAGAGGGTGGCGTCGTCGTAGACGATCTGCATGCCGCGCCCGCCGAGCACGTAGGAGGGGCGCACGAGCACGGGGTAGCCGATCTCACGCGCGACGGCGACGGCCTCCTCGGCGCTGTACGCCGTCCCGTAGCGAGGAGCCGGGAGACCCGCCTCGGTCAGCACCCGCCCGAAGGCGCCCCGGTCCTCGGCGAGGTTGATCGCCTCGGGTGAGGTGCCGACGATGGGCACACCCTCGTCCTTCAGGGCCTGCGCGAGCCCCAGTGGCGTCTGCCCCCCGAGCTGCACGATCACCCCGGCGATCGGCCCGGCCTGCGACTCGGCGTAGACCACCTCGAGCACGTCCTCCAGCGTCAGCGGCTCGAAGTAGAGACGGCTGCTGGTGTCGTAGTCGGTCGAGACCGTCTCGGGGTTGCAGTTGACCATGACAGTGTCAAAACCCTTGTCCCGCAACGCGAAAGAGGCGTGCACGCAGGAGTAGTCGAACTCGACACCCTGGCCGATGCGGTTGGGTCCCGAGCCGAGGATGATGACGGCCGGGTTCTCGCGCGGCAGCACCTCGGTCTCCTCGTCGTAGGACGAGTAGTAGTACGGCGTGCTGGCGGCGAACTCGGCCGCGCAGGTGTCGACCGTCTTGTAGACCGGGCGCACCCCGAGGGCGCGCCGTACCCCGCGCACCACCGCCTCGGGCATCCGGCGCAGGCCGGCGAGCTGCAGGTCGGAGAAGCCGTGGCGCTTGGCCAGGCGCAGGAGCGCCGGCGTCAGCTCGTCGGCCTGCGCGACCCGCTCGGCGACGGCGTTGATCAGCGCCATCTGGTCGAGGAACCACGGGTCGATGCCGGTGGCGGCGTGCACCTGCTCGACACTGGCCCCGCCGCGCAGCGCCTGCTGCACGGTGACGATGCGCCCGTCGGTCGGCACGGCCGCGACCTCGAGCAGCTCGGCCAGCCGGGCGGGGTCGTCCGGGGTGGGCCCGTCCCAGTGGAACGTCGCACCGCTGCGCTCCATCGAGCGCAGCGCCTTCTGCAGGGCTTCGGTGAAGTTGCGCCCGATGGCCATGGCCTCGCCGACCGACTTCATCGTCGTCGTGAGCGTGGGGTCGGCGGCCGGGAACTTCTCGAAGGCGAAGCGGGGGACCTTGACCACCACGTAGTCGAGGCTGGGCTCGAACGACGCCGGCGTCACCCGCGTGATGTCGTTGGGCACCTCGTCGAGGGTGTAGCCGATGGCCATCTTGGCCGCGATCTTGGCGATGGGGAAGCCGGTGGCCTTGGAGGCGAGGGCTGACGAGCGTGAGACCCGCGGGTTCATCTCGATGACGATGACCCGGCCGTCCTGCGGGTTGACGGCGAACTGGATGTTGCAGCCGCCGGTCTCGACCCCGACCTCACGGATGACGTCGATGGAGATGTCGCGCAACCGCTGGTACTCGCGGTCGGTGAGGGTGAGCGCCGGGGCCACGGTGATCGAGTCACCGGTGTGGACCCCCATCGGGTCGAGGTTCTCGATCGAGCAGACGACGACGACGTTGTCGGCGTTGTCGCGCATGACCTCGAGCTCGTACTCCTTCCACCCCTTGATCGACTCCTCGAGGAGCACCTCTGTGGTCGGACTCGCCTGCAGCCCCTGGCCGGCCATCCGCCGCAGCTCGGTCTCGTCGTTGGCGAAGCCCGAGCCCAGGCCACCCATGGTGAAGGACGGGCGCACGACAACGGGGTAGCCGAGCTTGTCGGCAGCCGCCAGCACCTCGTCCATCGTGTGGGTGATGAAGGAGCGCGCCGACTCCGCGCCGCACCGCGCGACGACCCCCTTGAAGGCCTCGCGGTCCTCACCGAGCTGGATGGCGTCGACGTTGGCCCCGATGAGCGGGCAGTTGTACTTCACGAGGACACCGTTGTCGTGCAACGCGATCGCCGTATTGAGGGCTGTCTGCCCGCCCAGCGTTGCGAGCACCGCGTCAGGACGCTCACGGGCGATGATCGCCTCGACGACCTCGGGGGTGATCGGCTCGATGTAGGTGGCGTCGGCGAACTCGGGGTCGGTCATGATCGTCGCCGGGTTGCTGTTGACGAGGATGACCCGGATGCCCTCCTCCTTGAGGACGCGGCAGGCCTGGGTGCCGGAGTAGTCGAACTCGCACGCCTGGCCGATGACGATCGGCCCGGAGCCGATGACGAGCACGCTCTTGATGTCGTCGCGCTTGGGCATCAGGCTGCTCCCTCGGTGGTCTTCTGCTGCTGCTGGGTCATGAGCTCGACGAAGCGCTCGAAGAGGTAGGCCGCGTCGTGCGGCCCGGCCGCCGCCTCCGGGTGGTACTGCACGGAGTAGGCCGGTCGGTCGAGGCACTCGAGGCCCTCGACGACGTCGTCGTTGAGGCACACGTGCGACACCCGCACCCGCCCGTACGGCGTCTCGCTCTCGCGGTCGGTGGGTGCCTGCACGGCGAAGCCGTGGTTGTGGGCCGTCACCTCGACCTTGCCGGTCGTGCGGTCCATCACCGGCTGGTTGATCCCACGGTGACCGTACTTCAGCTTGTAGGTGCCGAAGCCGAGCGCCCGACCGAGCAGCTGGTTGCCGAAGCAGATGCCGAAGAAGGGGATCCGCGCGTCGAGCACCTGCTGGAGCAGGGCGACCTCGGGGTCGGCGGTCGCCGGGTCGCCGGGGCCGTTGGAGAAGAAGACGCCGTCGGGCGCAAGCGCCTGCACCTGCGCCCAGGTCGACGTGGCCGGCAGCACGTGCACCTCGATCCCCTTCTGCGCCAACAGGTGCGGTGTCATGGCCTTGATGCCCAGGTCGAGCGCGGCGACGGTGAATCGCTTCTCCCCCACCGCCGGCACGACGTACGGCTGGTCGGTGCTCACCTCGGCGGCGAGGGCCGCACCCGACATCGGCGGCGCGTCGAGCACCCGCTCGGTGAGCAGGCTGACTGCCCCCGAGGGGAGCGCGGCGGCGTACTCCTCGCCACTGAAGATGCCCACGCGCATGGCCCCGCGCTCGCGTAGGTGGCGGGTGAGGGCGCGCGTGTCGATGCCGCAGATGCCGACGACGCCCTGCTCGCGCAGCTCGTCCTCGAGGGTCGCGGTCGAGCGCCAGCTCGAGGGCCGCAGGGCGGGGTCGCGCACGACGTAGCCGGCGACCCAGATCCGCCGGGACTCGGGGTCGTCACCGTTCATCCCCGTGTTGCCCACGTGCGGCGTGGTCATCACGACGACCTGGCGGTGGTAGCTCGGGTCGGTGAGCGTCTCCTGGTAGCCGGTCATCCCGGTGGAGAAGACCGCCTCGCCGACCGTCTCGCCGCGGGCGCCGTAGGCCTCGCCGCGGAAGGCGCGCCCGTCTTCGAGCACGAGCACGGCCGGCTCCCGGGGGGCGAGCAGGTCGAGGTGGGGGGCAGCAGTCACAGGGTCTCCTCGGGTGGGGCGTCAGGCAGGCTGTCGGTAAGGCGGCCTCGCAGCCAGGTGGAGTGGACGGCCCCGGTCAGGGTGCGGCCGTGCCAGGGGTTGTTGCGCGACAGGGAGACGGAGGCGCCGGCGTCGACGGTCACGGTGCGGTCGGGGTCGACCAGGGTGAGGTTGGCCGGCTCGCCGACGGCGAGCGAGCCGCCCTGCCCAGAGAGGCCGGCGATGCGGGCGGGCGTCTGCGACATGACCCGGGCCACGCCGGCCCAGTCGAGCAGCCCGGTGCGCACCATCGACTCGGCGACGACCGACAGCGCCGTCTCGAGGCCGAGCATCCCGAAGGCGGCGTCGACGAAGGCGTGCTCCTTGTCGTGCCGCGCGTGCGGCGCGTGGTCGGTGGCGACGGCGTCGATGGTGCCGTCGGCCAGGGCCGCGCGCAGGGCGTCGACGTCCTCCTGCGGACGCAGCGGCGGGTTGACCTTGTAGACCGGGTCGTAGCCGGTGAGCAGGTCGGTGGTCAGCATCAGGTGGTGCGGTGTGACCTCGGCGGTCACGGCGATGCCGGCCGCCCTGGCCCACCGCAGCACCTCGACCGTGCCGGCCGTCGACACGTGCGCCACGTGCACCCGGCTGCCGGTGTGCCGCGCCAGCATCACGTCGCGCGCGACGATGCTCTCCTCGGCCACCCCCGGCCAGCCCGGCAGACCGAGCCGCCCCGACAGCTCTCCCTCGTGGC
Source organism: Actinomycetales bacterium (assembly GCA_038230235.1). GTDB lineage: Bacteria > Actinomycetota > Actinomycetes > Actinomycetales > Dermatophilaceae > Lapillicoccus. The sequence goes on along the minus strand of JBBRNQ010000030.1, from coordinate 4,698 downwards.
AGCAGGCGTCCCGCCCGGCGAGCGTGGGGTCCTGGGAGTGCTGGGTGACGACGCCACCGAAGGCCTTGACGTACTCCAGCGCCCGGCGCATCACGCGGGCGTCGGCGACGCAGTGGCCGTCGTCGGAGAAGACCCTCACCCGCGCCCGCGAGCGGGCCATCAGCCCGAGCTCGGCGAGCTCGCGTCCCTCGAGGCCCTTGGTGACGGCCCCCACCGGCTGCACGTCGACGAGCCCGACGGCGCGGCCGAGGTCGAGCACCCGCTCGGCGGCCTCTGCCGTGTCGGTGACCGGGTCGGTGTTGGCCATGGCCAGCACGGCGGTGAAGCCGCCCGCCGCCGCGGCGGCCGATCCGCTGGCCACGGTCTCGGCGTCCTCACGGCCCGGCTCGCGCAGGTGGACGTGCAGGTCGACCAGGCCGGGCAGGGCCACGAGCCCGTCGGCGTCGACGACGTCGTGGGGTCCGGTGACCGACAGGGCGCCGACCTCGACGACGACCCCGTCGGCCAGGAGCAGGTCGGTGGGTGCCCCGCCGAGCAGGCGGGCGCCCCGGACGAGCGTGCGCGCGGTGGCGGGCGTGGTGGGTGGGGTGGTCATGCGTGAGCCTCCTGCGCGTCGGAACCGGCGAGCAGGTGGTAGAGCACGGCCATCCGCACCGCGACCCCGGCCGAGACCTGGTCGAGCACCATCGACGCGGCAGAGTCGGCAGCGTCGGCCGTGATCTCGAGACCGCGGTTGATCGGGCCCGGGTGGAGGACCGCGACGTCGGGGTGGGCCTCGACGAGGCGCTCCATACGGGGCCTCGTGAGGCCGTAGCCCACCGTGTACTCGCGCGGGGTCGGGAAGTAGCCGCCCGACATGCGCTCGCGCTGCACGCGCAGCATCATCAGGGCGTCGACGTCGCCGGCCGAGCCGCCCAGCACCGCGTCGAGGTCGTACGACGTGCCGAAGCCCGCGGCCTGCGACCACGGGCCCACCCCGCTCGGCATGAGCGTCGGCGGAGCGACCACCGTGACCCGGGCGCCGAGCCGGGTGAGCGTGATGACATTGGAGCGGAAGACCCGCGAGTGGGTGAGGTCGCCGACGATCACGACGTGACGCCCGTCGAGGGCGTCGGCGCCGCCGCCGAGGTGGTGCCGCAGCGTGTAGGCGTCGAGCAGGGCCTGGGTCGGGTGCTCGTGGGTGCCGTCACCGGCGTTGATGACGCTGGCGTCGACCCACTGGGCGACCTGATGGCAGGCCCCTGAGGCCGCGTGCCGGATGACGAGCGCGTCGACGCCCATCGCGGCCACCGTGCGCACGGTGTCACGCAGCGACTCGCCCTTGCTCGTCGAGCTGCCCTTGCCGGTGATGTTGATGGTGTCGGCCGACATCCACTTGCCCGCGATCTCGAACGAGCTGCGGGTGCGGGTGGAGTCCTCGAAGAAGAGGTTGATGACCGTGCGACCCCGCAGCGTCGGGATCTTCTTGACCTCGCGGCGCTGCACGTCGTGCATGGACAGGGCGGTGGTGAGGATGGCGTCGACCTCGTCGCGGTCGAGGTCGGCCGAGCTCAGCAGGTGGCGGGTCACCGGTCTCCCCCGCTGATCTTGACGCTGTCGTCCTCGCCGTCGACCTCGCTGAGACGCACGTGCACCCTCTCGCTGCTGCTCGTCGGGAGGTTCTTGCCGACGTGGTCGGCACGGATCGGCAGCTCGCGGTGGCCCCGGTCGACCAGTACCGCGAGGCGCACCACCCGCGGGCGGCCGAGCTCGGCGATCGACTCGAGGGCCGCGCGGATCGTGCGACCGGAGTAGAGCACGTCGTCGACCAGCACCACGACCTTGTCGTCGAGGCCGCCCGCCGGGATCTCGCTGCGGGCCACGGTGCGCACGGGCTGGCTGCGCAGGTCGTCGCGCTGCATGGTCACGTCGAGGGTGCCGACGGGCACCTCGGTGCCCTCGACCTGCGCCATCACGGCCACGAGGCGGCGGGCGAGCTGGACGCCGCGGGACGGGATGCCCAGCACGACGAGGCCGTCGGGTCCCTTGTTGCCCTCGAGGATCTCGTGGGCGATGCGCCGCAGGGCCCGGGAGACGTCACCGGAACTCATCACGACGCGCGCGTCGTCGGGGACCGGCCGCTTGGCCGGGCTCGCCGATGAGGGCTGGGCAGCAGCCGACACCAGAGCCTCCTTCCCCGCCTCACTGGACGGTGATTTAAAGGATTGTCTGTTCGGGCACCACTGTAGCCGAGCGACGGCGCCTCTTCTCACAGCGTCTACAGTGCCGCTCATGAGGGTGTCCGACCGCTACAGGGACCGCGCCACCGCCCTGCTCGACCTCGGTCGGCACGCGGAGGCGGTGACGCAGATGCGACGGGCCGTAGCGCTCGACCCCGACGACGCCTTCCTCCTGGCCCTCCTGTCGTGGTGTCTCAGGGTCTGCGGTGACTACGACGAAGCGGTCGACACGGCCGAGCATGCCGTAGGAGCCGACCCCGACCTCGCATTCGCCCACGCCGCCCGGGCGCGCGCCCTGGTCGACGGCGGCCGTTCCTCGACCCTGGCCCTTGCTGCGTCGGCGCAGGCGGTGCGTCTCGACCCCCACGCCTCGAGCTCACACTATGCCGCGGCTGTCTCCCACCTGGCCGAGGGAGACCACGGGTCGGCCAGATACCACGCCACCCGCGTCCTCGAGCTCGACCCCGAGCCCGTATGGGGCCTGTGCCTGCTCGCCGAGGTCTACCGGAGGGAGCACGAGTGGGCGACCGCTCGCTCACTGCTCGAGCGAGCGCTGGGAACCAACCGGCACTCAGCCGTCGTCCTGCGACACCTGGCGGCCCTCGAGGGGTCTGCTGGTGACTTCACCGGCTCGCTCGAGTGGTCTCGGCGAGCAGCCGCTGAACGACCGCAGGCGACCAGTGCCTTCGAGGTCGCGAGCAGCATGCTCAACCACCTCAATGACGAGCTGACTCAGGACGGTGCCGTCGAGGCGCTGATGCACGAGCTGGGCACCAACGCCGAGGTGCCGTTCGTCGGGGCCGCCATGCGAGCTGCCGCAGCCCGTGAGCGCATCTTCCGACAGGACGACGCCGCCGTCGCCAGCCTCGACGCGATCATCGCCACCCTCGAGGAGAGCGCGTCCTTCGACCCCGACGGCGACCTCGACGAGCCCGAGGTGGCCCTGACCCACGATGAGGACGCCGTGTCACCCAGCGCCCAAGAGCTCGGCCGCCGCTTCCAGCTGGCCCTGTGGTTGGGGGGCCCCGCCCTTCGACGTCGCGAGGTGGACTCCTGGCTGATGGATGCTGCTCACGCCCACATCAACCGGCTGACCCTCGGGGGCGGTCGCGCTGACGCAGAGAGGGCCCTCGAGCTGACCGATCGTGTTCTCGGGCACGACGCCGCCACACCGATGGCTCGAGCCAGGTGCCGACTGATCCGGGCCTGGGCCTTCACCGCCGGACGACTCCTCCCTCTCGCCGAGGCTTCCGAAGCAGCCGTCCGCGAGCTGGAGGACGGCCTGGGGATCGCGCGGCGAGCGGGCGGTACGACCGCCGTGGCTGAGCTCCGAGCGGCCCTCGGTGGGGCCATGAGGTTCACGGACCCGACGCACGGCACCACGCTCGACGATGCCGTCCACCACCTCACGGACACCCTGGACTGGGCGAATCGGGGGGGCCTCGAGAACACGATCGGTGTTGCCTCCGGCTACCTCGCGTCGGCCCACTACCTGCGACTGCTGACCCGCGGGTCGGGAGCCGACGCCCAGCAGGTGATGGTCCACCTCGACGCACGGTTGGACTACCTGCGTGCCCATCACGCCGACGAGTCGTGGCTCCAGGCGGCCACCCGTCGAGCGCTGGTGTGTGGGGTCGACCCGCGCCTCGACGACGTCGCCCGCCGCGCTCGGGCCCTGGAGACGCTCGCTGAACTCGACGCCCGAGTGCGAACCGACGCGACCCCGGTCACGAGGGCCACGCTGGCCTGCACCCGAGCAGAGGTCCTCCTCGAGCTCGCCCCGGCGCTCGTCCCCGCCAGACAGCTCCTCGATGCCGTGGCGCCGCTCGAGGCCAGCTGCCGAGAGCTGCCCGATCGTGGCGGCCCCGCACGACCACGAGAGTGTCGCTGGCTCGTGGCCCGACTGCTCGCCGCCGCGGCCGGTAGAGGGAGACCTACCGTCGGTTGGGAGGACCACTGCCTCGACGTCGAGCAGCACACGTCGGCACACGGGTTCATCGACATGTGCCTGCCCGACCAGGTCCTGCACCTCCTGCACGCGAGCGAGGTGCTCAGGACCGTGTCCGGCTCCACGGGTGACGCTACGACGCTCGAGCTCGCGCGGGACCGGGCGCGCCGGGCCCGGCAGATGGCTGCCGTGCGGCACTACATCCGGCTCGAGCAGCTCGCCCGAGCAGCCCTGGACCGGCTCTGATCTGCTCTCTGCCCGAGAGCCCGGACGGGCCTCCACCGGATGTCCGGTGAAGGCCCGTCGTACGGGGTGATCCTGGGTTCAGTCGTCCTTCTTGCCGACCGCGACGGCGTGGGCGCCGGGTACCTGGTCGGGCAGCAGCACCGCCTTGTCGCCGGGGTAGGGCTGGGCGAAGTGGCTGGTGGAGTACCAGATGTCGCGGTTGAGCTGGCCCATGTCGACCATGTCCTCGGAGTGGAAGTCCTGCTTGGCCGACCACGCGGCCCAGGCCCGTTCGACCGGCCCGGC
>JBBRNQ010000029.1:0-43629 GCA_038230235.1 Actinomycetales bacterium | reverse complement strand
CTCAGCCCCCGGGCAGCATGGCCCGCAGGGCGCCGATCGAGTCGGCCTCCTGCGGGCCCTTGTCGTCGCGGTAGCCCTTGACCCGGGCGAACCGCAGGGCGATGCCCCCGGGGTAGCGGCTGCTGCGCTGGACCCCGTCGATGGCGATCTCGACCACGGTCACCGGCTCGAGCCAGACGGTGTGCGCGGTGCGGCGGACCTCGATCGCTTGAAAGTGCTCGGTCTGCCAGCGGAGCAGCTCGTCGGTGAGGCCCTTGAAGGTCTTGCCGACCATGACGTAGCCGCCCGGCTCGCCGTAGTCTCCCGCGAGGTCGAGGGCACCGAGGTGCAGGTTCGAGAGCCACCCCTCGCGACGGCCGGAGCCCCACTCGCAGGCCAGCACGACCAGGTCGTAGGTGTGCACGGGCTTGACCTTCACCCAGCTCTTGCCGCGGCGGCCCGCAGCGTACGGCGCGTCGACGCCCTTGACGACGACACCCTCATGACCCGCTGCCAGCGCCTCACGCGAGACCCGCTCTGCGACAACGGGATCCATGGTCACCTCTCCGGGGATCCGGTGCTCACCGACCACCCGCTCGAGCTCGCCCAGACGCACCGACAGCGGCTCGTCGAGCAGGTCGCGCCCGTCGACGTGCAGCACGTCGAAGAACCACGGTCGCAGGAGGGCCTCGCGGGGGGCGTCGGCACCGAAGCGCGACATCGTCTCCTGGAAGGGCCGGGGCCCGCCGTCCTCGTCGAGCGACAAGGTCTCGCCGTCGAGGATCACGGACTCGACCGGCAGACCCCGCACGACCTCGACGACCTCGGGCACGCGGTGGGTGATCTCGGCGAGGCTGCGGGTGTAGACGTGGACCTCGTCACCGTGGCGGTGGACCTGGATGCGGGCTCCGTCGAGCTTCCACTCGACCGACGCCTCACCGGTGACGGCCAGGGCCGCGGCGGGGTCGGTGGCGGTGGCGGCGAGCATCGGCATCACCGGGCGACCGACGACCAGACCGACGGCAGCGAGGTCGTCGGCCGTGCCGGAGAGGGCCAGGGCGGCCGTCGCGCCGAGGTCTCCCGACAGCATCACGGCCCGGCGGACGACGTCACCCGGCACCTCGGCGGCCCGGGCCACGGCATCGACCAGGATCCCCTCGAGCGCTCCCGTGCGCATCTCGCCGAGGAGCACCCGGCCGATGAAGTCCTGCTCCGTGGTGGTGGCGAGCGCCGTCACCGCCCGCAGGGACGCCGTACGGGCCGATGCCGAGCCACTGCCCGACGTGGCGAGCAGGGTGTCGAGCAGGGCGTCGACGTCGGCGACGGTGAGGGTGGGCTCGGCGGCCGGCTCCCCCATGACGGCGGAGAGGCCGCGCCAGCCGACACCGACCCGCCCCTGCCGGGCCTTCCCGACGAGGAAGCCGACCGCTGGCGCCACCTCGTCGGGCGGGAGCCGGCGCAGCAGGTCGGCGAGGGCGTCGACCTTGGCCAGTCGCGAGCGCGTGGCCGCCACGGTGGCAGCGGTGTCGACGACCTCGTGGAGCAGCACCCGCCGATCCTCGCACCCACCCCCGACACCCGCCCCCGTGACGCCCCATCCCTCATCCCTCATCCCGGCCGTGCCTCCCCCTCCCCGTCGCCTTGTTGCTCCTCTTGTGCCCTTCTTCACCGATCTCGGCGAGATAAAGGGAGCATCGCGAGCAACAAGACGAGGTGGGAAAGGTGAGGGGCGGGTGGGGTCAGGGGGCGGGTGGGGTCAGGGCAGCCAGTCTGGTGGCCCAGCTCGCCAGGGTCGCGCGGACGGCGGGGGTGGCCTCCTCGATCCGCACCGGCGCTTCGGCCATGAGCAGTCCGAACACGACCCAGTGCGCGTCGCGAGCCTGCATGACGAGGCGGCAGCCGTCGCCGTACGGCGTCACCTCGGCCCACCGGCCCAGCCGCGCGGCCACCTCGGCCACCGGCGCGTCGACCACGGCGACCACCCGCTGCTCCTCGTGCTCCCAGCGCGCCAGCCCCCGGCGGACGAAGTCGACCGCGTCGCCGCCGGGCACCTCGCGCGGGCGGAAGCGGGCCCGGGTGCCGGCGGGGGCGCGCAGCCGGTCGAGCCGGAAGGAGCGCCAGTCGTGCCGCTCGAGGTCGTAGGCCACGAGGTACCACCGCTGCCCCACCGTGACGAGCCGGTGCGGCTCGACGTGCCGCCCGACGTCCTCACCGGCGGCCGCGCCCCCGGCGGCGCGGTAGCGGAAGCGCAGCCGCTCCTCGTCACGGGTCGCCTGCGCCACGGTCGCGAGCACGTCGGCGCGCACCTCCGGCGCCCGAGCGAAGGGCGAGCCGTCGGTGACCGCCCGCAGCGCCTCCGCGCGACGGCGCAGCCGGGCCGGCAGCACCTGCACGACCTTCGACAGGGCGCTGACCGACGCCTCGGCGAGTGGCCCCGACGTCAGCTGGGCCGCGCCGTTGAGCGCCACGACCATGGCGATCGCCTCGTCCTCCTCGACCGTGAGCGGCGGCATCGTCGCGCCGGCGCCGAGCTGGTAGCCGCCGGTCGAGCCCCGGGCCGCGTCGACGGGATAGCCCAGCTCACGCAGCCGCTCGACGTCGCGCCGCAGCGTGCGCTCGGACACCTCGAGGCGCCCCGCGAGCTCGGGCCCCGGCCAGAACCGGTGGGTCTGCAGGAGGGAGAGCAGTCGCAGGGTGCGGGCGCTCGTCGTGGCCATGACCCCAGACTCTCCCATCATCAGGTCAGGAACTGGCCGCTTTGGTTGCCCGGAGAGAACGGGAGGCGCAGGCCGCCGGTGGCAGGATCGACCCATGATCGTCACCGGCCTGCGCGTCTACCCGGTCAAGTCGCTCGGAGGAGCCACCGTGCCCTCCGCCGACGTCGAGCCCCAGGGCCTCGCCGGCGACCGTCGCTGGTGCCTGGTCGACGAGGCCGGTGAGGTCGTGACGGCCCGCGAGTGCCACGCGCTCCTGCGGCTGACGGCCGAGGTCGTTGACGAGGACACCATCCGGGTCACCGACCGTGCCGACGGTGCGAGCATCCTCGTCGACACGCCCCTGGGACTCGGCCCGGTCCCCATCTCGCTCTCGCGCCTGCCGTTCGCCTCACCGGCCGACGCCGACGTGGGTGAGTGGATCGGCGAGCGCGTCGGGAGACGGCTGCGCCTGGTCTGGCAGGAGGACCCGACCTCGCGCCCGATCTCCGGCGCGCACGGAGGTCAGCCGGGCGACCTGCTCTCGATGGCCGACACCGGGCCGTTGCTGCTGGCGTCCGAGGCCTCGATGGCCCGGTTGAACGAGTGGATCGCCCAGGATGCGGGTGGTCCCGACCCGGTCGACCTCGACCCGGACGACCTGAGCGACACCACGACCCCACCGGCGCCCGGGCCCCTCGACATCCTGCGTTTCCGCCCCAACGTCGTCATCGACGGCGACGAGCCCTTCGCCGAGGACGCCTGGGGCACGGTGCGCATCGGTGCCGTCGACTTCCGCCAGACCGGGCTGTGCGACCGCTGCGTCATGACGACGATCGACCCCGTGACCCTGGCGGGAGGCAAGGAGCCGATCCGCACCCTGGCCCGCCACCGGCGGTGGGAAGGCAGCACCTGGTTCGGCACCCGCCTGCTGCCACTCGGAGGCGGCACCGTCCAGCAGGGTGACGAGGTCTCACCCGGCCCCGAGCCCCGCCCCTAGCCAACCGTCGGCCGGTCTCGGGGCAGGTTTTCGGGCCGGTCAGGGCTGGTCAGGGCTGGTCGGCGAGGGGGTGGATCCGCGGGCTGCGGCAGTCGACGTCGATCGTCTGGTCACCGAAGCGGACGTACATGCGGCTGCCGTTGATGCGCACCACGCGGCCGAGACCGTGACGGTCGTGCGTGACTCGCTCGTCAACCTGCCAGTCCGGGGTCGGCAGCTCGGGTTCACGCCGGAACGGGCTGCTGGACTGCTTCGATCGTCGTGCGGTCTGTTGAGAGTCCATGCCTCCAGTGTCGCCTGTCGGCGCGCTAAAAGCACCTTCATCCCCGAGATAGGCCTCCACTTGATGCCCTGGGTGGGGGGCGGATGAGGGCGTCTGCTGCAGTAACGTCGGGTATGGGGGCGTGGTTCCCAGCCCGCTGCGCGGCTCCGTACCGGGGCCCTGGACCGGAGGTGGTCGTGCCGCGAACGCCGCGCGCAGCGCGAACGCGATCCGGGGTCGCGGTCATTGCGCTCGTGGGGGTCCTGGGGGCGGTGCTCGCGCGGCTCGGCGGTCGCCCGATCGACCTCGAGGTCTACCGCACGGCGGGCGCGGTGTGGCGCGCGGGTCAGCCGCTCTACCGGGACGGCTACCCCTACGGGCTCGGCGTCTACCTCCCCTTCACCTACCCGCCCGTCGCGGCCCTCGTGCTCGGCCTGACGTCGCTCCTCCCGTCACCCGTGTCGTTGGGCGTCGTGAGCGCGGGCAGCCTGCTGGCGCTCGCGGCGACGTCGTACCTCGCGGGCCACCGGGCGCGCCTGACCCGGCCTTGGGAGCAGGTGCCGCTCACCGTGACCGCTGCACTGGCAGCCCTCGCCGTGGTGGTCGAGCCGGTGCGGCTGACCCTCTTCTTCGGTCAGGTGAACCTCGTGCTCATGGCGTTGGTCACCGCCGACCTGCTCGTCCTGAACCCACGGCGGGCCCGCTGGCCCCGCTGGCCCCCGGGGCTGCTCATCGGGATCGCCGCCGCGGTCAAGCTCACCCCGCTGGTCTTCCTCGTGGTGCTGCTCTGCCGGCGCCAGTGGAGGGCCTGCGCCACGGCCCTGGTCACCTTCGTGGCCGCCCATCTCGTCGGAGCCGTCCTGCTGCCCCGCGACAGCCGCGACTACTGGCTCGGCGGGGTGCTCACCGCCCCAGGGCGAATCGGGTCGGCCGACACCGCGACCAACGAGTCGCTGCGTGGGGTGCTCGCCCGGGCCTGGCCGGACGCGCCCTCGCTGGTGTGGCTCGGGCTCGTGGCGGTCACCGGCGCCCTCACGGTCCTCGCGACCTGGCGCCGTACCCGGCGAGGCGACGACCTCGGCGCGCTGCTCAGCGCCGCGGTGGGCGGCCTCCTGGTCTCGCCCGTCTCGTGGACCCACCACTGGGTGTGGGTGGTGCCCGCCCTCGTCTGGCTAGCCGCCCGGGCCCGGGCGGACAGCCAGACGGGGCACCGCGGGCCCGCCGCAGCAGCGACCACGTCCGCACCGGTCACGGGCACCGCGCCGGTATGGAGCGCCGCCCGCGCCCAGCTCGTGTGGTGGCGACCCGCGGTCGTCGCCCTCGTCTTCGTCGTCGCGCCCGCGCACTTCCTGCCCTCCGGGGGTGGCCGGGAGCAGCACTGGGCGGTGTGGCAGCAGCTCGTCGGTGGCACCTACGTGTGGCTGGGGCTGGCCGCGCTCGTGGCCGGTGCCATGGGGGGCAGTCGCCCGGCCCGCCGCCGCCACCGGGCCACCGACACGACGACGACCAGCAGCGTGGCGAGCGCCCAGGCGGTCGTGGGCAGGCCCGGCACCCGGACGCCGAGGTAGGCCGTCTCCCCCGCCACCGCGACCGCGACCCACTCGGGGCGGCGGGCGAGCAGGGCGAGCGGCAGGAGGGACACGGCGTACCAGGGGTAGGCGGGGGTGGTCAGCAGCAGGAAGCCTCCGACGAGCGCGGCGGCGGGGACCGCCAGCGCGGCGACGTCGGGCTCGCCGACGTGCTGGGACGACCACCACAGCGCCCAGACCCCCAGCCCGACGAAGAGGACCACGGCGACCGGGGTGACGGCGGCGTCGGGCAGCAGCAGCTGGAGGACCGCCGACCGGCCGCCGCCCTCCTCGAGGAGGTAACCGGGGAGGTAGCCCAGCACGAGGGTGCCCGCCACGAGCACGTGGGGCAGGTAGCTGACCAGCACGGTCGCGACAGCCGCCAGCGGCGCGGGCGCTGCCCGCCACCAGCGGCGCTGCGCGGCCGGCGCCAGGGCCGCGACGACGACGAGCGGGAAGAGCTTGACCGCTGCGGCCAGCCCGACGACGACCCCGGCCACCGACCGGCGCCGGGTGGACGAGGCCCCCACCGCGAGCGCCGCCACCAGCAACACCGCGGAGAGGGCGTCGACGTGCGCGCCGTTGCCCGTCTCGAGCAGCACCAGCGGCGACCAGGCCCACCAGAGCGCGACCAGGGGGTGACGGCCGGCACGTCGGGCCATCGCCGCGAGCGCGACCGCGACCGCGGCCGCGAGCAGGGCCGAGCCGACCTGCAGCCCGAAGGTGCCCGCCGACCAGGGCGTGACGGCGGCGACGGCGGTGAACCACGCCTGGGCCACCGGGGGGTAGATCGTGGGGACCCGTGGCCGGTTGATGCGGGTGCGCGGGTCGTCCCGGGCGCGCACCGCCAGTGCGGCCCGGTCGGTCGGCACCGTCTCGGTCAGGTAGCCCGACCGGTCGTGGGGGCCCAGCCCGGGGAAGAGGACGGGGTCCCGCAGCGCGGCCAGGCGGTCGTCCAGCGGCGCGTACCGGTAGGGGGAGGTGCCCGAGAGCTGCACCCTGCCGTCCCACACGTAGCGGTAGGCGTCAGAGCTCGTCAGGGGTGGCGTGAGCAGCCCCGGCAGCTGTACGACGACGGCGGCGAGCCCGACGAGCAGCAGCGCCCGCGGGGGTACGGGGCCCCGGGTGGCCCACCAGGTCAGACCGGCCGTGAGCAGCCACAGGGCCCCGACGAGCACGACCGTGAAGCCGACCGTGGACGACGCCGTACCGCGGTGCACGAGCGCGACGACGGTGGCCCAACCGGCAGTGGTGACCAGGGCTCCGACGGCGACGCGCATGGGGGCAACTCTGCCGTGCCCGGGGCCGGATCGCGGCTGCGCGGGGCGCCCCGGGGCTCCCCGTCATCCTCTCGTAATCGCCCGACCCGTCGCGGCAGGGGCGCACCCGCTCTAGCGTCGACATCATGCGCCAGCCACCCACCCCGGAGGACTTCCACTCCCCGCTGCACGGACCGGGGCTGACCGCACGCCTCGGGGTGTGGCTGGGATCCGCCTTCCTCGTCTGCTTCGTCACCGGACTCATCAGCCACGTGCACCAGCACCCGCTGCCGTTCCTCGTCCTCCCCCCGCAGCCCGAGTGGGGATACCGGGTCAGCCAGGGGCTGCACGTGACGACGGGGGTCGCCTGCCTGCCGCTCCTGCTGGCCAAGATGTACTCCGCCTACCCGCGCCTCTTCGAGCGGCCCCTGATGGGCGGGCCGCTCCGGGCTCTCGAGCGGCTCTCGATCGGGGTGCTGGTCGCCAGCGCCTTCTTCCAGCTCTTCACCGGGATCGTCAACGTCGCCCAGTGGTACTCGATCTTCGGCTTCGGCTTCACCCAGACCCACTTCGCCTTCGCGTGGATCGCGATCGGGGCGCTGGCGGTGCACATCGCGGTCAAGCTGCCGGTCATCCGCGACGCGCTGTCGACGCCGCTCGAGGAGGCGCCGGACGCTGGCTCGGCGGCCTCGCCCGAGTCCCAGACCGGGTCCGAGGGCCGGGGTGAGCCAGCGGCGGGGGCGGCGCGTGCGCCGGCGCCGGTGCCGACGCAGGTGCCCGACGAGGAGGTGGCCCGGTGAGCGGGTCGACGCCCACGGGCGACCGGAGGTGGTTCCTGCGCGGAGCCCTGGGCGCATCGGCCGCGACGGCACTGCTGACGGTCGGGTCGACGGTGCCCGGTCTCGAGCGGATCTCCATCCTGCGCAGCCGCACCCCCAGCACCAGCCCGAACGGCATCCCGGTCAACCGGACCCCCGAGGCCGCCGGGGTCACGCTGCTCGCCGAGGACGCCTGGCGCATCACGGTGGCGGGCCCCTCAGGCTCCCGCGACCTCGGTCTCGCGGAGCTCACCGCCATGACGCAGACGACGGTCGTCCTGCCCATCTCCTGCGTCGAGGGCTGGAGCGCCTCGACGTCGTGGACGGGGGTGCGGATGAGCGACGTCATGGCGCTGGTCGGCGGCTCGTCGCGCGACGTGACGGTCGAGTCGGCGGAGAAGTCCGGCGGGTACCGGGTCACCATGCTGCCGGCGTCGTACGTCGAGCACCCCGACTCGCTGCTCGCCCTGCGCATCGGCGGCCAGCGGCTGCCGCTCGCGCACGGTCACCCGGCCCGGATCATCGCGCCCAACCGCCCCGGGGTGCTCCAGACCAAGTGGGTCCGACGACTGGAGGTGACAGCATGACGACCACCACGCACGCCCGGCCCGCGACCGCCGGCGAGCAGCGAATCCGGTTGCTGCTCATCGCGATCGGCCTCGTCCTCGCTCTCGTTGGCGCCTACGCGTTCATCGGGGCCGAGCCCGTGGGGCACTGGCTGCGGGTGGTGCTCTGGCTCGCTGCGGGCGTGGTCCTGCACGACGCTGTCGTCGCACCCCTGGCGCTGGCGCTCGGCGCCGGTGTGCTGCGGCAGGTGACCCACCCCGTCGTACGGCGAGTGCTCCGCGCCGCGCTGCTCCTCGTCACGGCGGCAGTGGTGGTGACGGTGCCCCTGCTGGCCACCGGCGGCCTGCGGTAGCAGGCGGGACCTCCTCTGCGTTCGGGCTCCGCATTCGAGCGCGACGCATCTGGGGGCACGAGACCCCGGATGCCGGCCCCGACCCCCCGCTCCGCCCGCATTCGCGGGCACGTGACCCCGGATGCGGCCCCGCCCCCCCGTTCCGCCCGTATTCGCGGTCACGTGACCCCGGATGCGGCCCCGACCCCCCGTTCCGCGCGCATTCGCGGGCAGGTGACCCCGGATGCCGGCCGGGCGCCGACCGCGCCCCGCTCCGCTCAGCCGAGCGAGCGCAGGGTGACGAAGGCGCGGTGGTCCGACCGCCACTCCTCGACCGCCACGAAGCCGGCGACGGAGGCGAGCTCGACGAGACGTCGGGCGCCGACGACCGCCCAGGGCAGGGGGGTGGAGCGACGACCGTGCGGCTCCTCGAGACAGATCGTGGTCAGGTCGTCGGCCCGGTCGTCGCTCGCCACCTCGACCACGGCCAGCGCCCCCGGGCGCAGCAGCTCGTGGCAGCGCCGGAGGAGCGCGAGCGGATCACCGCCGATGCCGATGTTGCCGTCGGCCAGCAGCACGGTGCCCCAACGACCCTCGCCGGGTAGCCGGTCGTGCACGTCACGCAGCAGCGCCGTCGCCCCCCGCCGCGCGGTCGAGGCCACCGCCGCCCGCGAGATGTCGACCCCGAGAGCCGCCAGACCCCGCTCCCCGAGGGCCGCGACGAAACGGCCCGGGCCGCAGCCGACGTCCAGCACCGGCGCCTCGCACCGGGCGACGACGAGCTCGTCGACGTCGCTCATCGTGCGCCAGGAGGCCACGTCGAGGACGACGCCCAGCCCGGCCTGCCCGCTCGGCCCGCTCGCTCCACTCGGCCCACTCGCTCCACTCGGCCCGCTCGGCCCGCTCGGCCCGCTCGCTCCACTCGGCCCGCTCGCTCCACTCGGCCCGATCGGCAGGATGACCCGCACCGGCACCCCGTGCAGCGCCGCGTCGAAGAGGTGCCCCGGGTCGCAAGGCGTGCTCACGAGGCGCCGGTGCAGCCGACCGAAGCGGGTGTCGGGGACCAGGGCCGCCACCGCCGCGGCATCGGCAGGCTCGTCGACGTCGAGCAGCACGGGCAGCAGCGTCACCCGCAGGCCCAGGGAACGCAGCCGACGCAGCTGCTCCTCCCCGGTCGTCTCCGTCGACATGGGCACCCCGACGATCGCGCCGGGCACGTGGCGACGAAAGCCGATCGCCCAGTAGCCGCCGTCGTCCGACAGCCCCAGCACGGCGTCGGCGCCGCGCCAGCACGACGTGAGCAGCTCGACGGTCAGCTGGGGGGTGTCCATCCCCACGAGCACCGTGGGTCGGTCGGTGCCGGCGGGCAGATCGGCCAGGAGGTCGTGGAAGACGGCCTCCAGCCGCTCGTCCAGCCCGGCACCGCGCTGCCCGAGACGCTCGGCGCCAGCCGGCAGCCAGGACACGTCCGGACCGTCCCACGCGACGACGACCCGGGGGGCACCGACCCCGGTGACGACGTCGAGCGTGTCGCGCAGGGCGGCAGCGGCCAGGGCGGCCGCCTCCGCCCCCGAGAAGGTGGGCGTGAGCCGCGTCTTGACCCGGCCCGGCACGGGCGACTTCGCCAGCACGACCACGGTATGAAGCGCCTCGCGGTCGACGTCGCTGCCCTCGACCCCCTCGACCCGGTCAACCCCCTCGACGGTCTCGCTGCGCTCGACCCCCTCGACTCCCGAGCCCCCCTCGACGCCCGCGATCCCCTCGACGCCCGCGATCCCCTCGACGTCCACGACCTCCTCGTCCCCGTCGACGCGCGCGTCCGCCAGGATCGTCGTGGGCGACGGGGTCATCGGGTCAGCACCCGGCTCATGTCGCGCACGGCCCGGGCGGCCCCGAGGGGGGTGCCGGTGACCTTGGAGCGCCCCGTACGCGGGTGGTAGTCGACGTCGACCTCGACCACCCGCAGCCCGGCCTCGGCGACGCGCACGACGGTCTCGAGGGGGTATCCGGAGCGTCGGTCGGTGATGCCCACCCGCAGCAGGTCGGCGCGACGGCCGAGCCGCATGGGCCCGATGTCGTGCAGCCGCAGCCCCGTTCGCCGGGCCAGCCGGTGGGCGACCACGGCGTTGGCCAGCCGCAGGTGCCAGGGCCAGGCGCCACGGCTGGTCGGCCGTCGGCGGCCCACGACGAGGTCGGCCCCCGCCTCGAGGGCCGCGAGCAGCCGGGCCAGGTCGGCCGGGTCGAGGCTGGCGTCGGCGTCCATGAAGGCGACCAGGTCGGTGGTGGCCGCCTCGAGGCCGGCGTGGCAGGCGGCGCCGTACCCGCGGACCGGTACGTCGACCACCCTGGCGCCGTGGGCGCGGGCGACCTCGGGCGAGCCGTCGGCCGAGCCGTTGTCGGCGACGAGGGGGCGGGCCCACCCGGGCATCCGGTCGAGGACCCAGGGCAGGGCCTGCGCCTCGTCGAGGCACGGGAGCACGACGTCTACGGGGGTCACCACCCGACCGTATGCGGCCCTGCCGCGCACCGCACTCGCGCCCGGTGACGGGACCCTTACGGTCACTCCCGCCACACCCGGGAGCACCGCAGACGGGGTCGTGCCGCCTACGCTGTCCCCATGGTCGCCAGCGTGCTCGTCGTGGAGGACGACCCGACCGTGACGAGCGTGCTCGTGGCCTACCTGCGCAAGGCCGGGTTCGAGCCCGTGGTCGCCACCGACGGGCCGTCGGCGCTGCAGGAGTGGACCCAGCGCCGGCCCGACGTCGTCGTCCTCGACGTCATGCTGCCCGGCATGTCGGGACTCGACGTGCTCCGTCGTCGACGCGAGGCCGACGACCACGCCGCGGTCGTCGTCCTGAGCGCCCGCGGTGAGGAGGAGGACCGCCTGCTCGGGCTCGAGCTGGGGGCCGACGACTACGTCACCAAGCCCTTCAGCCCGCGCGAGGTGGTCGGTCGGGTGCAGGCGCTGCTGCGACGGGGCGAGAGGCTCGGCTCCTCCGCGCTGCTGCCGCGGCGGCTCTCCAGCGGGCCGCTCCGGCTCGACCTCGGGGCCCGCACCGCGAGCACCCATGACGCGACGGTCGTCCTCACGCCCCGGGAGTTCGACCTGCTCGCCCACCTGATGACCCATCCCGGTGAGGTCTTCACCAAGGAGCAGCTGATGCGGCGGGTCTGGGGATGGGACTTCGGCGACACCTCGACGGTGACCGTGCACGTGCGGCGGCTGCGCGAGAAGGTCGAGACCGACCCGTCCGACCCGCAGCACGTCGTCACGGTGCGCGGCTCCGGCTACCGCTTCGACGGTGAGGTCGGCAGCAGTGGGTGACTTCATGCAGATCATCGGGGTGACCGCGCTGGTCTGCGTCCTGACCTTCGCCGTCGGGGCCGGTGCGCTGAAGGTCCTGCACGCCAGGTCGCTGCTGATCTCGATCGTCGTCGCCGCTCTCGTGCCGCTGGCGGCCGTCTCGGTCGCGGTGCTGGTCAACGTGCGCCTGATGTTCCTCTCGACGCACGATTCGCGCGCCGTGCTGGTCGCCCTGGGGTGCGCGGTGCTCATCGCCGTCGCCCTGGCGGTCGTGCTCGGCCGCGGTGTGGCCCGCTCGTCGCGCGACCTCACCACGGCACTGCGCGACCTCGGTGGGCCGGTCGGTGGGCCGGACGGCGGTGACCCGGACCGCATCGACCAGGACGGAAGCAACCGCGGCGGGAGCGACCGTCCCTGGAGCGACCACCGCGGGAGCGACGGCCGCGGGAGCGACCTCCCGGGCCACTCGACCCCCCGACCCGGCCACCCCGCCCTGACCACGGCCCCCGCCGAGCTCTCTGCCCTCGCCCGCGAGCTGAGCGCCACCCGCGACCGACTGGCCGACGCGCAGCGGCGCGCCCGGGGTCTCGAGGACAGCCGCCGCGAGCTCGTCGCCTTCATGTCGCACGACCTGCGCACCCCCCTCGCCGGGTTGCGGGCGCTCGCCGAGGGACTGGAGGACGGCGTCATCGACGACCAGCCGGCCGCCCTGCGCCAGGTGCGGCTCACCGTGGAGCGGATGAACGGCCTGGTCACCGACCTCTTCGAGGTCTCCCGGCTGCGGGCCGGACCGGCCCCCGAGACCGCGACCCGCACGATGGTCAGCCTGGTCGAGCTCAGCCACGACGTCGTCGGCGAGCTCTCGGCGCACGCGGCGGGCCGCGGTGTGACCCTGCGCCTGCACGCCCCCGAGGACGACCGCCTCGCCGTGCTCGGCAACGCCGACGAGCTCGCCCGGGCGCTCACCAACCTCGTGGCCAACGCGGTGCGTCATACGGTCGCCGGCAGCGAGGTGGTCCTCGACGCCGTACGACGCCCCGACGGGCGCATCGCCCTGGGTGTCACCGACGGGTGCGGGGGCATCGCCGAGGCCGACCTGCACCGGGTCTTCGACCTCGGCTGGCGAGCCGACCCGGGTCGCACGACCACCGACGCGGGCGCCGGTCTGGGGCTCGCCATCGCGAAGGGGGTCGCCGAGGCGCACCACGGCACCATCGGCGTCGCCAACGTGCCTGGCGGCTGCCGCTTCGCCCTCGTGCTGCCCAGCGAGTAGTCCCCGTCCCGAGCCCCCCGCCCCCGCGCGCCCCTCGTTTGGTAGCCGAAGAATCACCTCAACCCGGGCTGGTTGAGGTGATTCTTTGACTACCTATGTCGGTCCGATCATCGGATCAGGCCGGCCTCGCGCACCAGGTCGACGACGCCGTCCTGCAGGGTGGTCGCCGCACGCCAGCCCAGCACCTGCGCGGCCCGCTCGCTCGACGCGGTGATGTGGCGCACGTCGCCGAGGCGGTAGCCGCCGGTGACGACCGGGTCCTGCCCACCGGCCGCGCGGGCCAGCGCGCGGGCCATGTCTCCGACGGTGCTCACGACGCCCGAGCCGACGTTGAGTGCGGTGTGGGGACCCAGCCGGTACGGCGTCTCGCCACCGCCTGCCGACGTGCCGCCTGCCGACGTGCCGGCGGCTGACCCGGAGGCTGACCCGGAGGCTGACCCGGTGGCTGACCCGGTGGCTGACGTAGCGGCACCGACCGCGGTGACGAAGGCGGTGACGAAGGCCGTCGCGACGTCGCCGACGTGGACGAAGTCACGGCGCTGGCCGCCGTCCTCGAAGACCCGCGGGCTCTCCCCCCGGGCCAGGGCGGAGAGGAAGATCGCGGCCACCCCGGCATACGGGGTGTTGCTCGGCATCCCGGGGCCGTAGACGTTGTGCAGCCGCAGCGACACCGCGTGCCCACCGGTCTCGCGGGCCCAGACGGCCGCGAGGTGCTCCTGGCTGACCTTCGTGGCGGCATACGTGTTGCGGGGGTCGAGCCGCGCGTCCTCGTCGACCAGACCTGGCACGAGCGCCTGCCCGCAGCGTGGGCAGGGCGGCTCGAAGCGGCCCTCCTCGAGGTCGTCGACGACCCGCGGCCCGGGTGGGACGACGCCGTGGGTGGCGCAGGTGTAGCGGCCCTCGCCGTAGACGACCATCGAGCTGGCCTGGACGACGACCGGCACACCGGCGTCCGCGGCGGCCCGCAGTGTCACAGCGGTGCCGAGGTCGTTGCTCGAGACGTAGTCGTCGATGTCGGAGAGGTCGACACCGAGGCCGACCTTGGCGGCGAGGTGGACGACCGCGTCAGCCCCCCGCAGGGCACGGGTCAACGGAGCCCGGTCGCGCACGTCGAGCTCGACGAGGCCCACCCCCCGGTCGACCAGTCCCGCTCGGGCGGCAGCGCCGCCGTCGCGGTGCACGTCAGCGCGCAGCGAGTCGACGACCACGACCTCGTGACCCCTCTCGAGCAGCCGGTCGACCACGGCGGATCCGATGAAGCCGGCGCCCCCCGTCACCACGACCGAGCTCACCGCGACGCACCGAGTGGGACGGGGTCAGGAAGACCGGTCTCGAGGGGCACGTCTCGAGCCTAGCCACCGTCTCGCGGGCACGGGGTCGCGCGTTGCGCCACCAGCTCGCACCACCGTCATTGTTGGTTCACAGGATCTTCCAAGGCACCCGCGGGAGATTCGTCGCACAGGACGCGTTGATGCGCTCCTACCAGCGGCGGAGTGGCCGATGGGGACCGATAGCCACACCGTCCGAGCCGCAGCCCAGGAGCCCACATGACCACCACCGCCGAGCCTCCCCGGCCCGACGCGCGCTGGGCCGCCCCGATCGCCGTCACCCCGTCAGCGCCGCCCCATCGGGTGCACGTCGTGCCCCGGTGGTGGCGAGACGCCACCGGCGCCCTCACGTGGCTGAGCATGCTCGTCGTCGTCGCCCTGTGGGTGCACGGCGGTGGCCTCCACGACCTCACCGGGCTCGCCACCGGGCTCACCAGCCTCGGACGCGTGACCGCGCTGGTCGCCTCCGACCTGCTGCTCGTGCAGGTCCTGCTCATGGCGCGCCTGCCGTGGGTCGAGCAGTCCTACGGCCAGGACGAGCTGGCCCGGCGCCACCGTCTCGTCGGCTTCTGGTCGTTCAACCTCATGGTGGTGCACGTCGTGCTCATCACCCTGGGCTACGCCGCGACCACCCGCACCGGCGTGCTCGCCGAGGCGTGGAACCTGGTCGTCACCTACCCGGGCCTGCTCCTCTCCCTCGTCGGCTCCCTGCTGCTCGTGCTCGTCACGGTGACGAGCATCCGCGCGGCCCGCCGGCGCCTGCGCTACGAGTCGTGGCACCTGCTCCACCTCTACGCCTATCTCGGCGTCGGGCTGGCGCTGCCCCACCAGCTGTGGACCGGCCAGGAGTTCCTCACCTCGCCCGCCGCGACGCTCTACTGGTGGTCGCTGTGGGTCGCCGCAGCAGGGGCCGTGCTGGTCTGGCGGGTCGGCGTGCCGGTCTCCCGCACCCTCACCCACGACCTGCGGGTCGTCGCGGTGACCCGCGAGGGCCGCGACACCGTGTCGGTGACGATGCGGGGTCGTCGCCTGCACCGCCTCCCCGCCTCAGCCGGGCAGTTCTTCACCTGGCGCTTCCTCGACGGACCGGGATGGACCCGCGGCCACCCCTACTCGTTGTCGGCCGCACCCACCGGCGACACCCTGCGGATCACGGTGAAGGACCTCGGTGACGGCAGCGGCACCCTGCGCCGCGTGCGGGTCGGCACCAGGGTGGCGATCGAGGGACCGTACGGGCGTCTCCACGCCGGTGTGCGCACCCGTCGCGGCGTGCTGCTCCTGGCTTCCGGCATCGGGGTCACCCCGCTGCGTGGTCTGCTCGAGGCCCTGCCCCAGGGCCCGGGCGACGTCACCCTCGTCTACCGGGCCCGCAGCACCGCCTCCCTCGTGCTCAAGCACGAGATCGAGGCGCTCGCGGCCGAGCGCGGGGCCCGGGTGGTCTACGTCCTCGGATCCCGTATGAAGGGCCGCCCGTCGTGGCTGCCCCACAGCGCCGGCTCCGTCACCGACGTCGACGCCCTGCGTGAGCTCGTGCCCGACGTCGCCGAGCGCGACGTCTTCCTCTGCGGCTCCGGCGAGTGGATGGACGCCGCCCACGACGCCGCCCGAGGCGCTGGGGTCCCCGAGCAGGCCATCCACGAGGAGCGCTTCAGCTGGTGACCAGCCGGTCGGATCCCCTCTCGACCTTTCCTGTCTTCGGATTCATCTTCTCAGGCACAACTTTCTCAGGAGAACGACATGCGACGGATCATCATCGCCGCCATGAGCACCCTCAGCGGTCTCGTGCTGCTCTTCAGCTACCACACGAGCACGAACTCCGGCACCGCCAGCGCAACCTCCACCCCCGTCGCGGGCGGCTCGACCGGTGCCGCCTCGAGCCCCACGACCTCGGGCGCCGACAGCTCGGGCTCCACGAGCTCCGGCACCCCGAGCGCCACCACCGGCGGCGCTGCCTCCGGCACCTTCACCGGTGACGCGGTGTCGACGCGCTGGGGTGACGTGCAGGTGCAGGTCACCGTCAGCAACGGGAAGATGACCAAGTCGGAGGCGATCGTCTACCCGCAGGGCAACGGTCGAGACCAGGAGATCAACGCCTACGCGCTGCCGATCCTCGCCCAGGAGGCCGTCGCCGCCCAGAGCGCCAACATCGACGCCGTGTCGGGGGCCACGGTGACCAGTGACGGCTACACCAGCTCGCTGCAGTCCGCCCTCGACCAGGCCCACCTGTGAAGACGGGTCCGGGAGCCCATCCGGAGGTCGACTCCGGCCACGCGGGCGACCGGACCACTCACGTCCCCCTCCTTCTCCCGGGCGAGACCCCTCTGCCCCAGGCCGCGTTCGTCCAGCAGGTGATGGGTCTGCCGATCTCCTTCCACGTCAGGGGGCCTCGCGCCCGCGAGCAGGGCGTCACCGACGCCGTGGCCGCCGCCGTCGCCCGCCTGCGGGCTGACGACTCCGAGTTCAGCACCTACCGCGCCGACAGCGCGGTCACGCGAATCCAGCACGGCCTGCTCACGATCGACGACGCCAGCCCCCGCCTGCGACGGGTCGCCGCCCTGTGCGAGGAGGCATCGGAACGCACCGACGGCGCCTTCTCGGCGTGGATCCCCCGAGACGGTCGTCGGGTCTTCGACCCCACCGGTCTGGTCAAGGGGTGGGCGGTGGAGGAGTCCTTCGAGCTGCTCCTGGCCGACCTGCGGGCCCTCGGCGCCCACGACCTCCTGGTCGTGGCCGGCGGCGACGTCGCCCTGGCCTGCGCGCGCACCGACACCCCCGACTGGGTCGTGGGGGTCGAGGACCCCCGCGACCGCGCGCGGCTGCTCCTCCAGCTGCCCATGCGACGAGGAGCGGTAGCGACGTCGGGCACGGCGGCCCGCGGGCTGCACGTGTTCGACCCCCGTACCGGCTCACCCGCCGACGCCCTGCTGTCGGCGACCGTCGTCGGCCCGGGCCTGATCTGGGCCGACGTCGACGCCACGGCCCTGCTGGCCTGCGGTGGAGACGCCCCGTGGTTCGCCCCTCACCCCCAGCACGCCGCGCTGCTCGTGGCGCCCGACGGCAGCACGCGCCGTCTGGGCGGGTAGCTCGTCGCGACCACCAGGTCAGGCCCACATCCGTCGGAGGTGCAGCACCGTCTGGGCGACCTCGACGATCGGCACGTTGGAGTCCTGGCTCGCCCTGCGCAGCACGGCGAAGGCCCCGTCGTAGTCGACGTCGCGCTCGCGCATGATCACCCCCACGGCGGCCCCGATCTGCCGGTTGGAGGCGATCGCCCGTCGGAGGTTGACCACCTCGTGGCACAGCTCGTCGGCCGTCCAGGTGCGGAGCAGGTCGACCTGCTCGACCTCAAGGGGCGACAGTGCCGCACCACGCCTGGCGGGCGGTCGAGAGTCCCTGCCAGAACCCGAGGGTGGGTGCGTGTCGTTGCCCCCGGACCGGTTCGGCACCAAGGTCATTCGCTGTCAGCCCGGGTTAGAGGTCGGCTCATGACGGAGGGCTGACCCCCCGGCCGCATTTTCTGGAGCCTGACTGCACCGCCCCAGTATGTCGCGTGGGATTACTCGTTGCACGTGCAGAACGGCCAGTGGCCCATTGCTGCCGCTGGCCGTTTCCCCCTGCGCCGGATGGGTAGGGACTAGGACGGGTCCCTCGGGCCGAGGTTCAGCAGAGAGCCCCGCCCCGAGGGTCTCGCCCCTCCGCCGCCTGGGTCCCCTCGGTACCACCCCGTGCACCACAACCCCTGCACACCATCCCCACCACCCCTCTCCGGGAAGGTTCCCGCATGCCTCGTGCCGACGCGTCGCCCCGTCGCACGGTCGGGTGGTACGCCCACCACAGCGGCGCAGGGCACGTGACGAGGGCGACCCTCGTCGCCGCCGGTATGGAGTCCCCCGTCACGATCCTCAGCTCGGCTCCCCGGCCGGACCACTGGCCGGCGGACCGCTGGGTCCTGCTCCCCGACGACTCCGGACCCGGTGGCGGCGACCACGCAGCGGGCGGGGCGCTGCACTGGGCGCCGGTGGACCACCCCGGCTACCGCGACCGGATGGCGGTCCTGGCGCAGTGGATCGGTCGAGTGCGACCGGCCCTGCTCGTGGTCGACGTCTCGGTCGAGGTCACCCTCCTCTCACGCCTGCTCGGCGTGCCGACCGCCGTCACCCTCATGGCCGGTGACCGCACCGACGGACCGCACCGCGCCGGGTACGACGCCGCCTCGGCCCTGGTCGCGGCGTGGCCCGCCCACGCCGGTGAGGCACCGGTCACCGGCTTCCGCGACGCCTGGCGCGACAAGACGACGTACGCCGGCGCCTTCTCCCGCTTCGACCACCTCGCAACGGAGCCGCCTCCCGGTGACCGCCACGTCACGGTCCTCTGGGGGGCCGGACGGACGGACGAGACCCGGGCCCGGCTGCGAGCAGCAGAGGCGGCCACGCCCCGCTGGCGGTGGTCGTCCTGCGAGGGGCTGGCCCCCGCCGACCTCTGGGCCCGGCTGCAGTCGGCCGACGTCGTCGTGACGCACGCCGGGCAGAACGCGCTGGCCGAGGTCGCCGCGGCGTCCCGCCCGGCGGTCGTCCTGCCGCAGCCCCGCCCCCACGACGAGCAGGACCACCTCGCCGGCGCGCTCACCCGCCTCGGGGTGACGGACGTCACCCCCGACTGGCCGTCGCCCGCACAGTGGGAGGGGCTCCTGGAGTCGCGGCTGGCGTCCGAGACCCCCGACTGGTCGCGGTGGAACGACGGCCGTGGCGCCCGGCGTCTGGCCGACCACCTGGACGCCCTGGCCGCGACGTGGTCGCCGTGACCCGACAGGGGGTTCAACGGCGCGAGGTCGAGTCCGCCCTCCCGGTCGTGGCCGTGCTCACCATCGCCCACGGACGGCACGACCACCTGGCGGCCCAGCTGGTCGCCCTGCGCGACAGCGACCTGCGGCCCGATCTGTACGTCGCCGCGGCGATGGACGACCCGCAGGTCCGCGAGGTCGTGACGAGCGCCGACCCCGTGGCCTCACGCACGATCGTCGTCGACGTGCCCGCCCACCGGTCCGGGCTGCCCCTGGCCACCGCCCGCAACGCCGCCGCAGCCGCCGCGATCGCCGCAGGAGCAGAGGTGCTCGTCGTCCTCGACGTCGACTGCCTCCCCGCGGGCGACCTGGTGCGCACCTGTCGCGACGCCCTCGCCGACGTCGACGCCGCCGACTCCCCGGCGGTGGTGTCCGGGCCCGTGCACTACCTGCCTCCCCGCCCCCCGGGCGGGTACACCCGAGCCGACCTCGCGTCGTCCGCGCCGCACCCGGCGCGGCCGAGGGTCGCACCCGGCGACCCCGTACGCGCCGACGACGTGCTGCTCTTCTGGTCGCTGTCCTTCGCGATGACGACCGACGGGTGGGAGCGCGTGGGCGGCTTCGACGAGGACTACACGGGCTACGGGGGCGAGGACACCGACTTCGCGATGCGCCTGCAGCAGGCCGGTGGAGGCCTGTGGTGGGTCGCGGGCGGCGCCGCGTTCCACCAGCACCACCCCGTCGAGAGCCCCCCGGTGCGCCACCTGGCCGACATCGTGCGCAACAGCGACCGCTTCGAGGGGCGGTGGGGTTTCTACCCCATGGGCGGCTGGCTCCACGCCTTCGCGGACGACGGCCTCGTCACGCGAGCAGGGACTCCGGAGCGATGGACTCTGACAGCAGACGGCGATAGAGCTGCTCGTAGGACGTGACCATCGCCGAGCGCGACAGGCGGGTCTCGGCAGAGGCACGGACCAGCCCGCGGTCCAGCTGCACCACCCGGTCGACGGCGTCACCCATCGCCCACGGGTCACCGGGAGCGACCAGCTCGCCCAGCAGCGGTGACGAGAGCACCTCGGGGACGCCGCCGCGACGGAAGGCGACGACCGGCGTGCCGCAGGCCAGGGCCTCGGCCACGACCAGCCCGAAGGGCTCGTCCCACATCGGGGTGACCAGGGCGGCAGCACTGGAGCCGACCAGGGCCGACAGCTGCGGCGAGGTGAGGTGCCCTGCATACGCGATGTCGCGCCCGAGGGCGGGCCGGACACGGTCGTCGAAGTAGGCGGTGTCCTGCACCGGCCCGGCGAGCACCAGCCGCCGCCCGGCCCGGCGCGCGGCCTCGATCGCCAGGTGCGGAGCCTTCTCGGGCACGATCCGCCCCGACCAGGCGAGGTCGTCGCCTCCCGGCCCGGGGCGCCACACCCGGCAGTCCACCCCGTTGGCGACGACCGGCACGGGCCCGAGCAGCGCGGCCCACTGGCTGGCCAGGAACCCGCTCACCGCACTGAACGAGATCTTGTCGAAAGAGCTGTTGCCGAAGGGGATCGAGTCCACGGAGCCCGCCCGCGCCCCGGCGGTGACCGCCGACTCGAGCCAGGGCGTGGGCGGGGTGTGCAGCGTGGTGAGCACGGGGTGCGGCAGCGTCGGCGCCATCGCCAGCGGCAGGTAGTGCAGCGAGTGGTTGTGCACGACGTCGAAGCGGCCGGCGAGCCGCCCCCCGAGGGCGAGCATCAGCCGCAGGTGGGAGTGGTGGTCGCTCATGAACTCGGGCGCCGGCATCGACACGTCACCGGCTGCGGTGGTGCTGGGGTGCCAGCCCGCCGCGGGGAAGGCCAGCTCGGGATCAGCACCGTCGGAGCCCTCGGCAGCGAAGAGAGTCACGTGGTGACCTCGGGCGCGCAGCCCGTGGACGAGGTGCCAGACCAGCGACTCGAGCCCACCGGCGAAGGGCTGAGACACGGGGTATCTCGACGGACCGATGACGGCGATCCGCAGCGGTGACCGGTGACCGTTCACCACCACCTGCCCGCTGCCGCCCCTGCGCACCTCCGCACTCACGTCACGCACCCGACCTCCTACTCCTCCCGCTCGGACCAGCTCCGTCGCGCGAGTCCGGTTGGCCCCACACGATTCGGGGGCGCATACCCCGGCGGGGTGTCCACCAACCTCCCGTCCGACCGGGGGCTCCCGGCGGCCCGCGCTGGGCCGGTGCGAGGGCCAGCGGGGGGCCAGAGGGGGACGAACGGGGCCCCGATGGGTATGGAGCCCCCGTGACCGCCTCCCCCACGCTCTCCCTGCCGCGCGCCGGGGGAGCCCCCCACCCGGTGCGCCTGCTGAGCGTGCCGGCCCGCCACCCCTACGTGGACGCGGTGCACCCGCCGACCGCCACCCGCGTCGGCGCCGGGCGCACCGTGGGCTGGGAGCCGGACCCCGCGCTGGACCCGGCGGCGGTCGCGGGCTGGGTGCGTGACGCCGACGTCGTGCACGTGCACTTCGGCTACGACCACCTCATCCCGACGACGGCCCGCACCTGGCTGACCACGCTGCGTCGCACCGGAGTGCCCTTCGTGCTCACGGTCCACGACCTGCGCAACCCGCACCACGAGGACCGGGCCCGGCACGACGCCGTGCTCGGCGAGCTCGTCGGCGCCGCCGCTGTCGTCCTCACGCTGACCCCCGGCGCCGCCGCCGAGGTGAACTCCCGTCACGGCCGGAGCGCCCGGGTGGTGAGGCACCCGACCCTGGTCGACCCGCAGCGCACCGACGACGTCGCCACCGAGCCGGGACTGGTCACGCTGCACCTGAAGTCGTTGCGCACCAACCTCGTCGAGCCGTTGCGTCTCGTGCGCGACGCGGCTCTCGGCGCCTCGCTCGGCGGTGGGCGGCTGCGGGTCGACGTGCACCCCGACGTGGTCGCCGACCCCCGTCTCGAGGGCCTCGACTCCGTCGCCGGGGTGGAGGTGGTGGTCCACGAGCGCTACGACGACCTCGAGCTCGAGCGCTACGTACGGCGCAGCCACGTGACGGTGATCCCGCACCGCTGGGGCACCCACTCCGGCTGGCTGGAGCTGGCCCGCGACCTCGGCACGACCGTGGTCGCCCCTTCGTGCGGTCACTACGCCGGGCAGTGGGACGCCGTCGTCACCTACTCCCACGACGAACGGCACGGACTCGACGACGCGTCGCTCATCTCCGCAGTCGCGCGAGCGGTGGGTGAGCCGGCCCCCTCGCCCGCCGAGCGCGGCGAGCGGCTGCGCGACCTCGAGGACGTCCGCCGCACCCACGCCGAGGTGTATGCCGACGTGTCGGCCCACCGGGCGGTGCGGTGACGCCGCAGCGCCCGACGGACCCGGACCGGACGACACGGGAGCGGACGACACGGGAGCGGACGACACGGGAGCGGACGGAACGGGACCGGACGACACGGGAGCGGACGACACGGGAGCGGACGACACGCGACCACGAGTCCCGGGCCGGAGCCGTCCCCGTCCTGCACGTCGTCGTCGGTCCCGGTGAGCACGGCGTCGTGCGGCACGGCGAGGCGGTCGCGAGAGCCTGCGGTGACCGCCTGCTGCGCCTTGCGGAGCCGCGACCCCTGACGCCGGCCGAGGTCGGCGACGCCGGCGTCCTGCACGTGCCCTGGACCGACCGGCTCTTCGGACGCCGCGCGGAGGAGTCGCTGGTCGAGTTCCTCGCCGTCACCGGCCCGTGGGTCGACCGGGGGCTGTCGCTGTCGGTGACCCTGCACGACCTGCCCGTAGGAGACTCCGCGCTCGAGGAACGACGAAGGGCCGCCTACCGGGGCGTCGTCGCCCGGGCCGCCGGCGTCGTGGTCAGCAGCTGGCGCGAGCTCGAGCTGGCGCAGGAGCTGGCCGTCACGGCCCGCAGCGTGCGCTGCATCCCGCTGCCCGTCGCCCCTCCCGAGCCGCCGACCGGGACGGCGCGCGAAACGCCGACCGGGACGGTGACCGAGCCGCAGCCGCCGGAGCGACACTCGGCCCGGGTCGGTGACCCCCTCGCGGCCAGCTCCGATGGGGGGCCCGATGGGGGGCCTGCGCAGGTCGTGGTGCTCGGCTTCGTCTTCCCCGACCGCGGCTACGAGCACACCATCGCCGAGCTGCCGCCCCGGGTCGACCTGCTGGCCCTCGGGCGACCCTCGGCTGGTCACGACGACCTGCCCGACCAGCTCGCCACCCTCGCCGCCCGGTCGGGCCACCGGATGCGGACCACCGGCTTCGTCCCCGACGCCGACCTCGCGGCCGCCCTCCACGCCGCCGGGGTGCCCGTCGCCCCCAACCGCCGGGTGGCCGCGTCGGGGTCCATCGCGACCTGGGTCGGGCACGGGCGCCGCCCGCTCGTGCCCGACTCGCCGTACGGGCGAGAGCTGGCGACCCGCTGGCCCGGCGCCCTGCGCCTCTACGACGCGGACGCGCCGGGGGCGCTACGACGCGAGATCGAGCGGGCGGTGGCCGACCCGTCGACCACCTGGCTGCCTCCGGGCACCCGCCCGGGGCCCGACCTCGCCGAGGTGGCTCGTGACTACACGACCCACCTCGCGGCCTGCCTGCCCGCGGCCCCCCTGCCGCTGGGGAATGGCCGGTGGGTCGTGCCCGACAACCGGTGGGACCTGCTCGACGGGCGGTGGCCGACGACGCCACCCTTCGTGAGCGTCGTGGTGCCGTACCACGAGGCGCAGTCCGACCTCGACCTCGTGCTCACCGCCCTCGCGTTGCAGGACCACCCGGCCACGCGGCTGCAGGTGGTCGTCGCCGACGACGGGTCGCGGCAGTCGCCGGACACGTCGGCGGCGGCAGACCTCGACGTGACGCTCGTGCGCCAGGAGCGGAACGGCTTCCGGGCCGCAGCCGCGCGCAACCTCGGGGCATCGGCCGCCGACGGCGAGGTCATCGCCTTCCTCGACGGCGACACCGTGCCCGAGCCGGGCTACGTGCGGCACCTGACCCGACTGCCCGCCCTGCTGCCGGACGCCCTCACCGTGGGGCGACGACGGCACGCCGACCTGGGCGGGTGGTCGCCGGCGCAGCTGCGCGCCTGGCTCGGCCAGGGTGGGCCGCCCCCGCGCGAGCTCACGGAGCCGACGTGGTTGCGAGAGGCCTACGCGGCCAGCCGCGACCTGCTGCACGTCGACGGTCGGAGCCACCGCTACGTCATCTCCGCCGTCCTGGCCCTGCACCGCGACCTCTTCGGCGAGCTGCTCGGCTTCGACGAGCGCTTCAGCGCCTACGGGGGCGAGGACTGGCAGCTGGCCCACCGGGCGTACGCCGCGGGAGCCGTCCTCGCACACGTGCCCGAGGCGGTCGCCTGGCACGACGGGCCGGACTGGGGCGAGCGCGAGACCGACCAGGGCGCCGCGAGGGACGCGAAGAACCGCGAGACGCTCGCCCTGGCCTCGCTGCTCCCCGACCCGCAGGCCCGCGGCGGCGGGCAGTGGGACCGACCCGCGCTGGTCGTCGTGCTCGGTTTCGCCGACCCCGTGGAGGTGCTCGCCACGAGCAGGGCGGCGTTCAGCGGCGACACCGACTGCGGGGTCTGGGTCGACCACCCCGACGCCGCCGACACGGTCGCCCGGCTCGGCGACCGGCGGATCCTGCCCGGTCGACCGTCGTCCGACGTCCTGGCCGGAGCCCTGGCGGTGCTGCACCTCGACGCCCCGGCCAGGGTCACCGGCCTCGGCGAGCTCCTGGCGCTCGGCGCGTCGTACGGGCGGGTCGGCCTGCCCACCGGGCACCTCGTGCCACGTCGGGCCGCCCGGCGCAGCCACCGCTGGTCAGAGCGTCTGGGCGTGCGCGAGCCGGTCCTGTCGGCCCGCCTCTTCGGGGCGCTCGACCGGGCGGCCCCCCACCCCAGCCGCCCCGTCGACCTCGCGCACGAGCTGTCGGAGATCTCCCGGGCTGGCCGGGGCTCCGCGTAGGCGCTCGAACGGGCTCACCCCAGCAGCGCGCGAGTCGTGAAGTCGGTGGCCGCCGACTCGAACTCGCCACCATGGCGCAGCATCGCGTGCTTGCCCCCGCTGACGGTGACGACCTCGACCTCCGTACGACGCCGCAGCCGCTGGGCGACCGCGAGCGCCCGCCGCGGCGAGGCGATCCGGTCGTCGGAGCCGACGACCACCAGCACCCGCCGCCCCCGCAGGTCGGCGTCGTCGTCGTCGTAGACCCACGGGTTGAGGGCGACCACGCTGCGCACTCCGGGTGACCCGCCCGCGAGCAGGGCGGCCCGACCCCCGAGGGAGTGGCCCACGAGCCCGACCGGCAGGTCGCCGTACCGCTGGCGGGTCTGCTCGAGCGCCCAGCCGACGTCGACGACCGGGCTGTGCCGCGGGTCCCACCCCCGGCGGGAGTTGAGCAGCCGCAGGACGGCGAGCCGACCGGCGCCGGCGCGGGCAACGCGCCGAGCCACCGGCACCATCCGCAGGACGGAGAGCTGGGTCGGGCTCACCGACGAGCCCTCCCGGCGCGACGCGCCGCCGTGCAGCACGAGCACCACCCCCTCGGGGGCGGTCGGCGCGCGGACGTCCACCAGCTGCGGCTGGGGTGCGGGGAGTGGGCGGGTGTCGGTCGGTCTCTGTCCCATAGGGCACTATTTTGACGTGCCCTTTCGACGACTCGCCCGAGAGGACGACGAGCGACCGGACGCCGACAATGAGCCCGACACCGTGATCGCGGATCGCCTCTTCGGCGAGCCGGAGGCGGTTGACGGCTCTCCCGACGGGGCCGCCACCCCCGACCGCGACCCCGCCACCGAGGCCTGGCTGGCCCGCGTCGCCCGGCTCCGGGCTCGCAGCAGCGGGCGGAAGCAGCTCGCGCTGATCATCGGCGCCGTGGTCGTGGTCGACCTCGTGCTGGCCCTGGTGATCCCCCGGCTGCTGCCGTTCCTCGTGTTCCAGCGCTCGACGGCCGTCGCGGCGGCGGCGCCCGCTCCGGCCGACCGCAAGCCGGCGGCCGTGCTCCCCGGCGCTCCGGCGGACCGGGTCCTCGCACAGGTCGTCGCCGATCCCGCGCTGCTGCCCACGGGGTGGTCCCGGGTGGGGGCCGCGACCACGGCGTACGGCTCGCCGTACGCGAGGGCCTGCCCCGGTGCGCTCCCGGCGGGCACCACGGGAGTCGCGGCGCGCTTCGTCAGCGGCCGACTGGCTGGGACGGCTGGCGCACCGGGCGACGTCGGGGTGGGCCTGGCGCTCACCGCCCTCCCGGCCGGTCAGGGCACCCTCGCGGTCGACCGGGTCCGTGCCTGGCTACAGGCCTGTCCCGGCGCCGACGGTCTCGACCCGAGCGTCGTCGGCGGACCCTTGGTGGACCCGCTCGCGGGAGCCGACGCCCTGGTGGCTCAGGGCGGCAGCGGTCCGGCCGTCACCTGGGTGGTGTGGGCCCGGGGCGACCTGGTCGTGGCGGCCTCGGTCACCGGCCTCACCTCGACCTCGGGTCAGTGGCCGGGCGTCGTGGCGGCGGTCGACGCCGTGGTGCAGCGCCACCTGCGGCCGGTCTGCGCCGACCTGGCACCAACGGCTGACGACGCCCACCGCAACCCGGCCCTGCCCGGTTACAAACCGTGGGCTCCGACGCAGACGGTCGCCGTCCCCGAGGTCGACGTGGTCCCCGACCCACCGGCCGTCGCCCCCGCGCCCGTGACGCTGCCGGAGGCTGTGCCCCACCCCGACCTGGCGCCGGTCGTCATCCCCGACCGCTCGACCTGGGCCGACACCAACGGCGACGGCGTCGGCGACCTCCCTCCCCCGGTGAGCTCGGCCCCGCGGGGCAGCGTGCCGGTCTTCCGTGACCCCGGGGCGATCGCGGTGCCCGACTCGCTCGTGACCGTGGCCCCCGCGGAGCCGGCGCGCCCCACCGTGCCACCGGCGTCGCAGCCCGTGCCCGTGCCGGCGGTCGACGCCCGCGGACCGGGCTGCGGATGGGCCTTCTCCGGGGGCGCGGTGCCGGGCTTCGACGAGGCCGCCATCGCCGGCGCCGGGCAGAAGGCGAAGGAGGCCGCGCTCGCCGCTGCGGCAGCGGCAGCCGACACCTACCGGGTGCAGGAGGAGGCCTGGCTGCCGGCGGAGCAGACCTACCTCGAGGAGCGCGCCTCCTTCACGACGTGGTCCGGCTACGACTCCGCGCTGGCGCAGGCGCGCCAGGAGCTGGCGCAGGCGCAGTCGGCGCACGACGACTCCCTCCTCGCCTACGCGGCAGTCGTGGCCTCGGCGACGCCAGCCACCCCGACCCCGACCGACACCCCGACGACCACCCCGACGACCACCCCCTCGACCCCACCGACGACGCCCAGCGACACGACGACGTCCACGACGCCGGGCCCGGGGGGCTGACCTGATGGACGCGGCACTATCCCGCTCCCGCACCGTCGCCGCCCTCATCGGCATGTCGATGGTCACGGGGTTGCTGCTCGGTGCCGCGACGCTGCCCTTCACCGTCCCCGCGGGCGCGAGCGTCAAGGCGGCGAACCAGTACTGGGACGCCCTCCCGTCGACCCTGGCCGAGCCCCCGCTGCCGCAGGGGTCGACCATCCTCGCGGCCGACGGTCGCACCGTCCTCGGCACCGTCTACCTCTACAACCGCAAGGTCGTCCCCCTGGCCCAGGTCGCGCCGATCATGCGCAAGGCGATCGTCGACATCGAGGACTCGCGGTTCTACTCGCACGGTGGCGTCGACTACGCCAGCGTCGCCCGGGTGCTGCGCAACGGGTCGACCGGCAACCTCAGCCAGGGCGGCTCCGGCCTGGCCCAGCAGTACGTCAAGAACACCCTGCTCATCACCTCCCAGACTGCCGACGACCCCGAGGGGGCCAGGGCGGCGACCGCCCGCTCCCTCGAGCGCAAGCTGCGCGAGGCCAAGCTGGCGATCGGCGTCGAGCAGAAGTACACCAAGGACCAGATCCTCGAGAAGTACCTCAACATCGCCTACTTCGGCGACGGGGCGTACGGCGTCGAGGCGGCCGCGCAGCGCCTCTTCGGGGTGCCGGCGTCCAGGCTGGGCTACGTGCAGTCGGCCACCATCGCCGGGCTGGTACAGAGCCCGACGGAGTACGCCCCGATCGAGCACCCGAGGGCCGCGACCACCCGCCGCAACATCGTCCTCGCCCGGATGGCGCAGCTCGGCACCATCACCGCCGCCCAGGCCGCCGCGGGCCGCAAGGCCCCCCTGGGACTGCATCCCACCGAGCCGCCCCAGGGCTGCCGGGCCGGGCCCTACCCGTTCTACTGCGACTGGGTCACCTCGGTGCTGACCGACGACCCGTCGATGGGGCGTACGGCGGCGCAGCGGCGCACCCGCCTGCTGCAGGGCGGGCTCGTCGTCCGCACCGCGCTCGACCCGGCGGTGCAGGCCAAGGCGCAGGCGGCCGTGGACGCGGTGATGCCGCACGACGACCGGGTCGCGGCGGTCGACGTCGTCGTGCAGCCGGGCACGGGCCGGGTGCAGGCCATCGCCATCAACCGCGACTACGGCACGGCGCCGGGGCAGACCGTGTTCCCGTTGGCCTCCACCGCGTCCGCCCAGGTCGGCTCGACCTTCAAGACCTTCACCCTCGCCGCCGCCCTCGAGGCGGGGGTCCCGCTCTCGACCCGGCTGCCCGGTGGTGACAGCTACCACTCCGACGTCTTCGACAACCCCGCCGGGGGCGCGTTCCACAACGACGCCGACGGGTTCGGGTCGAACCTCAGCCTCACCGCGGCCATGGCGAACTCGGTCAACACCGCCTTCGTCCAGCTGGAGGAGAAGGTCGGGGTGCTCGCCGTGGCCGACCTCGCCCGCCGGGCCGGCGTCACCTCGCTGCCGTCGACCGGCCCGGCTGCGGTCGGGCCCCGCGAGGGGTCGCTGACCCTCGGCGTGCGCGAGGTCTCACCGATCGACATGGCCAACGCCTACGCCACGTTCGCCGCCCACGGGAAGGCCTGCCCGGCCGTGGCGGTCATCTCCTTGACGATGGTCGGCAACCGGGCACCGCAACGGGGTCCGTCGACTACCTGCCGCCAGACCATCTCGCCGGCCGTCGCCGACACGGTCACCTCGGTGCTGGAGTCGGTCATCGCCCCCGGCGGCACCGGGGCGCGCCAGCAGATCGGCCGGCCGGCAGCGGGCAAGACCGGCACGACCGAGAACGAGGCGGCCGCCTGGTTCGTCGGCTACACCCCGCAGGAGTCGGCCGCGGTGTGGCTCGGCGACCCCCGGGGAGGTCAGGCCCACCCGCTGCTCGACGTCCACGGCTACGCGAAGGTCTTCGGCGGCACGCTGCCCGGTCAGATCTGGCGCGGCACGATGATGGCGGTGCTCGAGGGGGTGCCGGTCGTCGGCTTCCCCGGCCCCGACCCGTCGTACGGCGACACCTCCTCCGGGCCGCTGCTGCCCACGGTCCTCGGGCTGCCCCTCGACCGGGCCAGGGCCGTGCTCGCGAGAGCAGGGGTCGCCGTGCGCACCGCGGTCGACCCCCGCCCCCCGCCGGCAGGGGCGACCCTGCCCCCGGACACCGTCGTGGCGCAGACCCCGGCCGCAGGCGCCCGCCTGCCGGTGGCCGGCCCCGTGACCCTCACCCTCACCCCCTGACCCCTGACCCCCCCCGTTGGGTAGTCGAAGAATCACCTCAAGTGGGCGTGGTTGAGGTGATTCCTTGGCTACCCAAGGAGGCGACGGCGGGACTCGACGTCCTGCCACGGTGATACTGGTGATTGCTGGTGATACTGACGAGGTGAAGCCGTCGCCGTCCCTCCCCCGCTCGGGCTGGGCGGGGAGGGACGGCGACGCGACCAGCGGGTCGTGGCCGTGGCCGGTGCTGCAGGACCTCACGGTGGCGACCTGGTCGGTCGTCGTGGCCGGGCTCGGGGTGAGTGCGGGGCTCGCCGTCGTGGGCGGGGTGCACGTGCGCAGCACGCCCGTCCTCCTCACCGCGCTGGCGTCGGGCGTCGTCGTCCTCGAGGCGGTCATCAGCCCCGTGCTTCGGCGGCTCGCCTCGCTCGGGAGCGTGGCGCTGGCGCTCGTCCTCGGTGTCGTCGCCCAGGTCGCGCTGTTGGCCGTCGTGCTCTTCTGGGCGGTCGGCGACCCCGGGCTCGGGTGGCAGGGCACCGGGACGGTGCTCCTCGTCGCCGCGGGCTTCCTCGCGCTCGGGCGCTGGCTGGTCGGGGCCACCGACAGCGGGTACGTCGTGGGTGCCGCCACCGGGAGGACCGGTCGCCTCATGACCGCTCAGCGCCGCTCGGCCCTGCGGGCCGCGGGAGAGGACACCCGTGGCCTGCTCGTCGTCCAGCTCGACGGGGTCTCCGCACCCGTGCTCCGCCAGGCGATCGAGGCGGGGCAGGCGCCCAACCTCGCGCGCTGGATCGGCACCAGCCACACCCTGACGCAGTGGTGGGCCACCATCCCCTCGACCACCCCGGCGAGCATGGCCGGCATCCTGCACTGCGACGACGAGCAGGTGCCGGCGTTCCGCTGGTGGGACCGGCCGTCGGGTCGGCTGCTCGCGGCCAGCCGGCCAGCCGACTCCCGACTGGTCGAGGGGCGCTTCCCGCCCGGGCAGGGACTGCTGCGCGGCGGAGGCACGGCCATCAGCACGACGTACGGCGGCGAGGCGGAGCACGCCTACCTCACCATCAGCCGGGCCGCGGGGAGCCGCGGTCTGGGCTCCGGGGCCACGTACTTCTCCTTCTTCGCGCGGCCGTTCCTCCTGCCCGGTGCGCTGGTGCTGACCCTCGGCGAGATGGTCAAGGAGGTCTACCAGGCCCACCGGCAGAAGGTGCGGGGGGTGGAGCCGCGGATCTCACGCGCCGGGTCGTACGTCGTGGTGCGCGGCATCACCAACGTGCTGATGCGCAAGCTCAACCTCTCGCTCGTGGCCCAGGAGATGGCTGCGGGCCGACCGATCGTGTTCGTCGACTTCGTTGACTACGACGAGATCGCGCACCACGCCGGGCCCGAGCGGCCCGAGGCGCTCCGGGCCCTCGAGGGGCTCGACGCGGTGCTGGGGGCCTTGCGCGACGTGGCCCGGGGGTGCGTGCGGGAGTACGAGCTCGTCGTCCTCTCGGACCACGGGCAGAGCCTCGGGGCGACCTTCGAGCAGGTCAGCGGCCACATGCTCGGCGACCGCGTGGCTGGCCTCATGCACGGGGCCGGGGCCGGGGATGAAGACGAGGATGACGACGGGCTCACCGAGCGCGAGCGAGCCAGCCGGCCGGTGGTCCCGGAGGACGAGGGCAGTCAGAGGCCCGGTCCAGGTGAGGGGCCGCGCGAGGGAGCAGGCGAGGTGGCGGGGGGCGACGGCGACGTCACGCGCGTCGAGCGGTCGGCGGGTGAGGAGTGGGGTCCGGTCAACGCGCTCGTCGCCTCGGTGCTGGCCCGGTGGGGCCGGGTCGACCGGGTGGTCCTGGGGCCGGACCGGCGCGCGGGGTCGCACCCCGGTGCCCGCGACGACTCCAGGGCGCGCGGCGTCGAGACGACCCGCTCGCTACCCGAGCTGGCCCTCACGGCGGGCGGCAACCTCGCCATGGTGTGGTTCCCGCGGATGCCCGACCGTCCCGGGCTGGGCGAGATCGTGCGGTCGTGGCCGCGCCTCGTGCCCGGCCTCGTGGCCACTCCCGGTGTCGGCCTGGTCATGGTCACCTCGTCCGACGGGTCCCCGCTGGCGCTCGGGCGCTCGGGTGCGCGCTCCCTCACCACCGGCGAGGTCGACGGAGACGACCCCCTGGTCGGCTACCCGCTCCGTACGGCGGCCGACCTCGCCCGCCTGCACGGGCTCCGGCACTGCGGTGACGTCGTGGTCATCTCGGAGGTCGACGACCGCGGGCGGGTGCTCGCCTTCGAGCACCAGGTCGGCTCTCACGGCGGCGTCGGAGGGCAGCAGAACCAGGCCCTCCTGGTGCACCCTCGCGAGTGGTCGGTCGACCCCGAGCTGGCCGAGGCGACGGAGGACGTCGACGGGCGCAGGGGTGGACGGCTGCTCGTGGGCCCGGTCGCCGTGCACCACCAGCTGATGGCCTGGCGACGGGGCATCGGTGCCGGCCCCGATGACGGCGACCCGTGATCGGCATCCGCTGGCTCGGCCACGCGACCGTCGTCCTCGACCTCGACGGGGTCCGTCTGCTCACCGACCCGTTGCTGCGCAGGCACGCTGGGCTCCTGCGCCGGGTCACGGCGACACCGTCCCCGGCCGACTACGCCCGCACCGACGCGGTGCTGCTCTCGCACCTGCACCTCGACCACGCCGACCTGCCGTCCCTGCGGATGCTGCCCGGGGTGCCGGTGCTGGCGTCGGCGCCGGTCGCGCAGTGGCTGCGGGACCAGAGGGTGGACGGGCAGACGATCACCCGGGAGTGGCACCCGATCACGACGATCGCGTCGCAGGAAGGGAAAAAGGAGAGTGCCGCCCACCCGGACGTCGAGGTGCGGCTCGTCCACGCGGAGCACCATTCCCGCCCGATGCCCCACCGCCCCGACGACGCCCACGGCTTTCTCATCCGGTCGCCCGAGGCGGTCATCTGGTTCGCGGGCGACACCGCCGCCTACCCCGACCTCGAGCGGCTCGACGACCTCGCGGGCCGACCCGTCGACGTGGCGCTGCTCCCCATCCACGGATGGGGCCCGCGCCTCTCGGCCGGCCACCTCGACCCGGCCGGCGCCGCCGACGTCTGCCGGCGCCTGGGCGTGCCCTACGTCGTCCCCATCCACCACGGCACCCTCCACCCGCTCGGCTTCCACCTCGCGCCCCTGACCTGGATGCGTCGCCCCCTCCGCACCTTCCGCGCGGAGGTGGCCGCCCGCTCCCCCGCCACGACCGTCGTCGACCTCACCCCCGACGGGCCGTCCTGGGCGTGGCCCCCACGCCCCGGAGGGTAAAGAGCACGCCAGAGGTTGGTGTGGATTGGGTTGGACAAACCTCTCAGATCGCCCGCAAGCCCGCCGATGTCAGGGTGTCGCACGGATCGCGACAAGCCGGAAACCCACACCGGCTTTCCCTCAAGGAGGAGCACTTCATGCCCAGCCCCCACATCCACCTCACACGCGGCCGCACCATCGCCGCCGTCGCCGTTGCCGCTGTCGCGGTCGGCGGCTCCCTCCTCTCGGCCAGCACGGCCGGTGCCACCACCAGCACCATCGTGCACATCACCGCCGTCGGCCCGCACCTGGTGCCGGCCCTGACCGTCAACCAGGTCATCACCGTGACCGGCACCGGGTTCGACGAGGCCGTCATCACCGGCGTGACCGTGACCGGTTGCACCACGGTGTCGTACGTGGTCTCGTCGCCCACCACCATGCTGGTCAAGACCGACGCCTCCTGCACGGCCGGCACCGGTGCGGTCGTGACCGTCACCGACACCTCGAGCAACACCGCGGTCAGCGTGCCGGGCACCACCGGTGGAGCGCAGAAGCTCGACTTCATCACGGCGCCGTCCATCGTCGCCGGGACGGCCGCCATCGACGCCGCCACGACCGACAACACGGCCACCCTGGCGTACGCCAGCCACGGCCTGACGGTCTCCACCAAGGGTGGCGCCACCATCCGCGTCACCTCCGGCGCCAACGCCTTCGTCACCAGCACCGCCCTGCCGTTCTCGGCGTCCCTCGACGGCGTCGCCCTCACTGCCGTCAAGATCGTCGGCGCCACCGCTGGTAACTACTTCACCGGCGTCGTGGGTGCTCACGTGGCCGATGCGGCTCCCGTCCTGAAGATCACGATGAACGGGGTCAGCAAGACCTTCGCCTACGCTGCTCCGGGCGTGTCCACCGGTCACTCCCTGCAGTACGCCGGCTCGACGATCGCCGTGAGCCCGGCCTTCGGTCCCGCCAACGGCGGTACGCTCCTCACCATCAGCGGTGCGGGCTTCTCCACCACCGCCGGTAACGACACTGTCACCATCGGTGGCGTGTCCTGCCCGGTCTCCGGCACCCCGACCGCCACGAGCATCAAGTGCACGACGGCGGCCAACACCACCCCCGGGCCGGGCACGGTGCAGGTTGCCGTCACCGGTGGGCTCACCAGCGTCGTGAGCGCCGGCAGCACCTACACCTACCTGGGTCAGTGACCCGGGCCGCGTAGCGGCTGAAGCAGCAAGGCACGGGCAGGGCGGAGCGACACCACGTCGCTCCGCCCTTTCCCTTGTCCGACCTCCGCGCGCCAGAGGGTATGCAGCCGCCCGAAGCCGGAGTAGCGGTCGAAGGCCCGCAGCCGCCGGTCGACGACGGAGCGGATCTTGTCGTAGGGATGCACCTCGATGATGACCTTCGCCCCCCGCGCGGCCGTAGAGGCGGCCGCGATCTTCTTGAAGGTCGCTACCTCCTGGGTCGCTGCCCCAGGTAGTGAGGGTGATGCTGCCCGTGAGGGGCCCGGTGGTCGCGGTCGCGGCGGCGGGGTCGCCCCCGGAGCTCGACGAGCAGGCAGCGGTGGCGGCTGCGGCAGCAGCCAGACCGGCCCCCACGAGGACGGATCAGCGGGTGGGTGCGGTCATGGGCTGGCCTCCGTTGGTCGTCACGACGGGCAGGGGGAGCTCGGTCCCCGGCATGCTGCGGGTCCGGCCACCCGGATCCGCGCCCCGGCCGTCATGGCACCCGGCAACCGAACTGGCACTCCGCCCACCCACCGGCCACCCGGCCACCACCGGCTCAGGCGCCCTGCAGACGGGCGAGCGCGTGCACCTGCGAGAGGCTCGCGCCGTAGAGCGAGGAGTAGATGCCGTAGAGCTCGTCGTAGACCTCGCGGTGCGCCGGGTCGGGCACGACCTCGGTGCCGGCGCGCGCCCAGTCGGTCTCGGGCGGCACGAGCCCCACCCCGACGGCGGCCATGAGGGCGTCGCCGTACGACGCGCCGATGGTCTGCGCCGGCACGTGCTGTGTGCGGCCGGTGACGTCGCTGACGACCTGGGTCCACAGCCCGCCCTGCGTGCCACCGCCGACCGCCACGATGCGCTCGACCGGGTTGGCCGGGGTGTCGAGCAGCTCGAGGATCTGTCGCACGCCGAAGCCGATGCCCTCGTAGACCGCGCGGAAGAGGTGGCCCCGGCGGTGGTTGAGGGTGAGCCCCGCCACGACCCCGCGGGCGTCGGGGTCGAAGATCGGCGTGCGCTCCCCGGCGAAGTAGGGCAGCAGCACGAGCCCGTCGGATCCGGCCGGCACGAGGGCCGCCTCGGCGACGAGGGTCTCGAAGGGCACCCCGCCGACGAGGTCCTGCACCCACGAGGTGAGGCTGCCCGACGTGGACATCCCCGCCGCCAGGCAGAGGCTGCCCGGGGCGACACCGCGGGTGTTCCACAGCTGCGGGTGCGGGGCGAGGGCCGCGAGCTCCTGCACGAAGAACAGGGTCGAGCCGTACATGAGCATGAGGTCACCGGGGCGGCGCACCCCACCGCTGACCGCCTCGGCCCACGCGTCCACGGTGCCGGCGCACACCGGGGTGCCCACCGGCAGCCCGGTCTGCTCGGCGGCGGCGGGGGTGACCGCACCGACCACCTCGCTCGACCATGCCAGGCGCGGGGCCGGCAGCTCCCCCATGACCTCGGCGTACCACGGCTCGTACCAGTCGGCGGCGACGATGTCGTAGAGCGGCACGCACTGGCTCGCGCTGTGGTGGTCGATGACGTACTCGCCCGTGAGGCGGAAGGCGGCGTACGAGCTGGAGGTGAACCAGCGCTCGGCCCGGGCCCACACGTCCGGCTCGTGGCGACGCACCCACAGCCCCTTCGGGCCGACCGCCTGGCTCGTCATCGGCGTGCCGGTGCGCGCGAGCACCTCGTCGCGGCCGAGCCGCTCGTCGAGCTCGGTGATCTCGGCCCCGGCCCGTGAGTCGATGCCGTAGAGGATGCCCGGCCGCACCGGGGTGCCGTCGGCGGTCGTGAGGAGCAGGCACGGGCCGAGCCCGCTGACGCACACCGCCGCGACGCGGTCACCGCGAGAGGCTGCGGTCTCGCCGAGCTCGCGGCAGAGCGAGACGACGTCGGCCCACCAGACCTGCTCGCCGTCCATCTCGGCCCAGCCGGGTCGGGGCATGAGCATGCTGCCGGGCCGGGACCGCACGGCGGTGGCGAGGATCGTGCCATCAGGCGTGGTGAGCACGGCCTTGCTGCTCCCGGTGCCGAGGTCGACCCCGAGCAGGACGTCGGTCATGAGGGCTCCTTGGTGGGGCGGGTGGCGGGGCGGGTGGCCGCCGGCCGGGCCGGCGCGGCGCGTCGGATCGTCGTACGGCGGGTGGGGGGCGGGCCGCTCGAGCTGCGGACCACCAGCTCGGGGGTGAAGCCGGTGTGGGTACGGGCGGGCTCGTCGCCCGCGAGGGCCGCGCGCAGCAGCCCGACCGCCGCGACGCCCATGTCGTAGTGGGGCCGGCGCACGGTGGTGAGGGGCACGGAGAGCTGCGCCGAGAAGGGGATGTCGTCGTAGCCGACGATCGAGACGTCGGCAGGGGCCGTCACCCCGTGCTGGTGCAGCCCCTGGAGGAGGCCGATCGCGAGCAGGTCGATGGCACAGACGATCCCGGTCGCGCGGCGGGTCGCCGGGGTGCCGGCCAGATCGTCGCCGACCTCGCGCCCGGCCTCCCCCGTCAGCGCGCACGAGACGACGTCGAGCCGGGTGCCGGGGCCCGAGCGGTCGACGGCCTCCCGCACACCGACGAGACGGTCGTGGACGGGCACGGCGAGCGTCTCGTCCCCGACGAAGAGCAGGTGCCGGTGCCCGAGGGCGAGCAGGTGCTCGGCAGCCAGCCGCCCACCCTCCACGTCGTCGACGCCCACCGACAGCACGCCCTCGCGGACCTCCGCGCGGTCGAGCAGCACGATCGGCATGCCGTCGGCGGCGATCTGGTGCAGCTCGGGCGAGTACTGGTCGTGGGGGATGACCACGGCGCCGGCCATGCGGTGCTCGGAGAAGACCCGCAGGTAGGTGCGCTCGCGCTCGAGGCTCCGGCCGCTGTTGGAGATGAGTAGCGTCATCTCGGCCGCCTCGGTGGCGTCCTCGACGCCCCGGGCCATGGTCTGGAAGCTGGGGTGCCAGGCGTCGAGCAGCAGCAGGCCGATCGTGCGCGAGTAGCCGGCCCGCAGCTGCCGAGCCGACTCGTGCCGCACGAAGCCGAGCTCGGCGATCGCCCGCTCCACCGCGTCGCGGCGCTCCGGGCGGACGCGGTCGGGGTGGTTGAGCACGTGCGAGACGGTGCCCTGCGACACCCCCGCCCGGGCGGCGACGTCCTTGATGCCGATCCGCCTGCTGACCACGAGACCTCCTCGGGACCTCCTCGGGGTCACTCCGCTGTGACCCTTGACACGTTTCAGAGCGAACCCTAGCATCGACCGAACGACATCTTGACACGTTTCAAAATGCGGCGTGGATGTCGACTCAACGACGAGGAGCTCTTCCATGACTTCATCCCTCACGCACTCGACCGCCGTCATCGCCGGCGTCGGGATGGTGGCCCTGCTCGCCGCGGCCTGCAGCTCCGGAGGCACGTCGACCTCGGGCGGTTCGGCCGGGGCGGGCGGCGCCGCCGGTGACGCGAAGGTCGCCTTCCTCATGCCCGACACCGGCTCGACCCGCTACGAGCTGCACGACCGGCCGGGCTTCGAGAAGCGGCTCAAGGAGCTGTGCGCCGGGTGCACCCCGCTCTACAACAACGCCGACGGCAGTGCCGACAAGCAGCAGCAGCAGTTCAACTCGGCGCTCGCCCAGGGGGCCAAGGTCATCGTCCTCGACCCCGTCGACTCGACCGCGGCCGCGTCGCTCGTCAACGCCGCCCACGCGAAGGGCGTCAAGGTGGTCGCCTACGACCGGCCCATCCCGGGCATCAAGGTCGACTTCTACGTCTCGTTCAACAACGAGGAGATCGGCAAGCAGATCGCCACCTCGCTCGTCGACAAGGTCAAGGCCGCCTCGGTGCCCGCCGGCTCCGGCATCCTCATCGTCAACGGCTCACCGACCGACGCGGCCGCCGGCCTGATCAAGAAGGGCATCCACTCCGCCGTCGACTCGAGCGGGGTCACGGTGCTCGCGGAGTACGACACGATCGACTGGAAGCCGGAGAACGCCCAGAAGTTCGTCTCCGGGCAGATCTCCCGGTTCGGCACCAAGATCGTCGGGGTCGTCGCGGCCAACGACGGCACCGGTGGTGGCGCGGTCGCGGCGTTCAAGGCCGCCGGCGTCAACCCGAACCCGCCCGTCAGCGGCAACGACGCGACCGTCGCGGGCCTGCAGCTGGTCATCGCGGGCGACCAGCTGAACACCATCAGCAAGCCGAGCGAGATCGTCGGCGGGGCCGCGGCCGAGGTGGCGGTCAAGCTGCTCGACAACCAGACGCCGGAGTCGACCGCCGAGCTCTTCGGCTCGCCGTCCAAGCTCTACACGCCGACGCTCGTGACCAGCGAGGACGTCAAGGCCGAGATCATCGACAAGAAGATCAACACGACCGCCGAGCT
The DNA here is from genome assembly GCA_038230235.1 of Actinomycetales bacterium. GTDB lineage: Bacteria > Actinomycetota > Actinomycetes > Actinomycetales > Dermatophilaceae > Lapillicoccus. The sequence goes on along the minus strand of JBBRNQ010000029.1, from coordinate 5,065 downwards.
GTGCACCAGCGAGTACGCCGCCGCGTGCCAGAAGCTGGGTCTCTCGTGACGGCGCTGCTCAGCCTGCGGGGCGTGACCAAGACCTTCGGAGCCGTCAACGCCCTCACCGACATCGACCTCGACGTGGGCCGCGGCGAGGTGGTCGCCCTCGTCGGCGACAACGGCGCCGGCAAGTCCACGCTCGTCAAGGTGCTGTCGGGGGTGCACCGACCCGACTCCGGCACCATCTCGTTCGACGACCAGCCGGTCGAGGTCGCCGACCCCAGCGCCGCGATCCGGCTCGGGATCGCGACCGTCTTCCAGGACCTCGCCCTCTGCGAGAACCTCAATGTCGTGGATAACCTCTTCCTGGGACAAGAGCTGGTCCCGGCGCGACTCGACGAGGTCTCCATGGAGGTGCGGGCGTGGGAGCTGCTGCGCCAGCTCTCCGCCAAGATCCCCACGGTGCGCATCCCCATCGCCTCGCTCTCGGGCGGCCAGCGGCAGACGGTCGCCATCGCCCGCTCCCTGCTCGGCGAGCCCAAGGTGATCATCCTCGACGAGCCCACGGCGGCCCTGGGTGTGGCCCAGACCGCCGAGGTGCTCGACCTCATCGAGCGCCTGCGCGAGCGGGGGCTGGGCGTGGTGATGGTCAGCCACAACATGGAGGACGTGCGGGCAGTCGCCGACCGCATCGTCGTGCTGCGCCTCGGGCGCAACAACGGCGAGTTCGACGCGCGCACCGTCTCGTCGCAGGTGCTCATCGCCGCGATCACGGGGGCGACCGACAACGTCGTCACCCGGCGCGCCGGACGCACCTCTACCCCCCACCCCGCACCCCAGGAGACCCGATGAGCACGCCGACCATCCCCTCCCGCCTCGACCGCAGCGACGAGCGACTCTCGGAGGACGACGGGGTCGCCGGGGCGGCCCGCGCCTTCCTGCGCAGCGTGCGCGCCGGAGACGTGGGGGCCCTGCCCGTCATCGTCGGGCTCGTCGTCATCGGGGCGATCTTCCAGGTGCTCAACCCGGTCTTCCTCTCCAGCGGCAACCTCGTCAACCTCGTGCTCGACTCCTGCGCCGTCGGCGTCATCTCGCTGGGCATCGTCTGCGTGCTGCTCGTCGGCGAGATCGACCTGTCGGTCGGCTCGGTCAGCGGTTTCGCGGGCGCCATCGTGGCCGTCCTGTTCGTCCGCCACGGCTGGGACTGGCGCCTGTCGGTGCTCGTCGCCCTGGCGACGGCCGCCACGATCGGGCTGCTGTACGGCGTGCTCCTCACCCGCTTCGGCATGCCGAGCTTCGTCTCGTCGCTGTCGGGGCTGCTCGCGTTCCTCGGCCTGCAGCTGGCCATCCTCGGCGACCAGGGGTCGGTCAACCTGCCCTTCGACTCGACGCTCGTGACCTCCGCCCAGATCAGCTTCGTGCCCCCGTGGCTGTCCTACGTGCTCGCCCTGGTCGCTGCCCTGGCCCTCTTCGCGTCGGGCGTCGACACCATGGTGCGTCGCCGGCGGGCCAACCTCTCGGCCACGCCGATGGCCGTCCTCGTGCTGCGCGCGGTGGCCCTGCTCGTCGGTCTCGAGTTCGTCGTCTGGTACCTCAACCGCGAGCGCGGGGTCGGCTGGATGGTCGTCTTCTTCGTCGTGCTCGTCGTCGGACTCAACTACGGGATCACCCGCACCAAGTGGGGGCGCTCGCTGCTCGCCGTGGGCGGCAACGCGGAGGCCGCCCGTCGCTCGGGCATCAACGTGCGCAACGTCTACCTCAGCGCCTTCGTCCTCTGCTCGGTGCTCGCCGCCGTCGGGGGCATCCTCGCCGCCGGCCGACTCGCCTCGGCCAACCTCAGCAGCGGCACCGGCGACGTCAACCTCAACGCCATCGCCGCCGCCGTCATTGGGGGTACCAGCCTCTTCGGCGGTCGGGGCAGCGCCTACTCGGCGCTGCTCGGCACGCTGATCATCGCGGCGATCGCGAGCGGCCTCACGCTGCTCAACCTCGACTCGTCGTACCGTTTCGTCATCACCGGGCTGGTGCTGGCCGTCGCTGTGGCCATCGACTCGCTCGCGCGCAAGTCTCGGGCCTCGCACGGCCGTGCCTGAGCGCCCCGGGGCCTCGCCCCGTCCACCCCACGAACCCAACGCGAAGGACCTTCCCATGCCGAACCGTGCCGCCGTCATGACCGAGCTCGGGCAGATCGTCGTCCAGGACCGGCCCGAGGTCGCCCCCGGGCCCCTCGAGGCCGTGGTGAAGGTCGAGGCGGTGGGCGTCTGCGGCTCCGACACGGCCTACTACACCGTCGGCCGCATCGGTGACTACGTCGTCGACGGCCCGATCGTGCTCGGCCACGAGGCCGCCGGCCAGGTCGTGGCCGTCGGCGAGCGCGTCACCCGGGTCGCCGTGGGCGACCGGGTCGCCATCGAGCCGGGCACCCCGTGCCGCGACTGCCACGAGTGCCTGGCCGGGCGCTACCACCTCTGCCCCGACCTGGTCTTCCTGGCGACCCCGCCCTACGACGGCGCGCTGCTCGAGCGGCTGACCATCGACTCGCGGAACCTCTACACGATGCCGGACGACATGACCTACGAGCAGGGCGCCCTGCTCGAGCCCCTCTCCGTCGGCATCTGGGGGTGCGAGCGGGCTGGCCTCAAGCCGGGCGACGACGTGCTCGTGACGGGCGCAGGCCCCGTCGGGCTGCTCGCCGCGGCGGTCGCGCGGGCCCTCGGGGCGGCGCACGTCGTCATCACCGACAGCTCGCCGTTCCGCCTCGACCTCGCCCGCCGCATGGGCCTGGGTGTGGAGTCGGTGGACGCCCCCGGCGACGGCACCTTCGACGTGCTGCTCGAGTGCTCCGGGGCGAGCGGCGCCCTCGGGGCCTCCCTGCGCCGGCTGCGGCCGGCCGGGCGGGCCGCGATGATCGGCATGCCCAAGGACGAGCTGGTCGGCCTGCCTCTGTCGCAGCTCAATGTCAACGAGCTCACCATCAGCCTGGTCAACCGCTACAACCACACGTGGCCGCTCGCCATCGAGCTGGTGAGCTCTGGCCGGGTCGACGTCCTGCCTCTGGTGACTCACCACTTCGGGCTCGCCGACACCGCGCAGGCCCTCATGCTCGGCAAGACCGTCACCGACTCGGTGAAGGCGGTCATCCACCCGCAGCAGTGAACCCCGGGCACGACAAGAGGTCGGACGGTACGACGCTCCCGGTGCGCCGGGGGCTGCGTCGCTACCCGCCGACGTAGACGTGCAGGGCGGTCATCGCCTTCTGAAGGAGCACCGTGACCTCCGTCGACGGGTCCTGCAGCCACTGCTCGTAGGCCGTGAGGGTGAGCGCCAGGCTCACCTGCCCCACCAGCTGGGGCACGAGGTCGTCGGGCCGCAGACCGAGGCGGGCGGCGGCGTACGCGCTGATGCACTGGCGCCACTCGGCGTAGCGCAGCACCGAGTGGGCCCTCAGGGTGGGCGTCTGCATGATCAGGCGCATGCGCTCGGCGTGGGAAGGCGATACGTCGGCGGGAAAGGCGTTGAACGCCACCACTGCCCGGCCCACCGCCTCGTGCAGGGGCAGGTCGACCGGCATGCCGTCGAGGCTGTCGCGGAAGGCGTCGAGCGTGCGGTCGAACTGCCCCCAGGGGATGTCGTTCTTGGAGCGGTAGTAGCGGAAGAGGGTACGGCGACCGACCCCGAGCTCGGAGGCGATGGCGTCGAGGGTGGTGTCGTCGAAACCCCGGTCCGCGAAGAGCCGGAAGGCGGCCTGCTCGATCTCCGCCGGCGACGTCACCTCGGGACGACCTGCGCTGGGGTGCTTCGACACGTCCGCCAATCTAGCCGTCCCGGGCAAAGTCAAGGTGTGCGGCCCCTTCCATTATGGCATCGAGTGCATTTATCCTGAGGGACGCCCCCAAGCCCCCAACGAAGCGAGGCCGCCCGTGACCACCAAGCCCGACTGGCTCCCCAAGGTCGAGAACCCCTGGAAGCAGAACCCATGGTTCGAGTCCGTTGCCGTCGCCCAGGCTCGGGCCAAGAAACGGCTCCCCGCCCCCGTGTACGGCGCGCTGGTCGCCGGCTCCGAGCGCGGCCAGACGATCGCCGACAACGAGGCCGCGTTCCGCGAGATCGGGTTCGCCCCCCACGTCGCCGGCCAAAAGCCGACGCACGACACCACCACCACCGTCATGGGCCAGCAGATCCCGCTCCCGGTCATCATCAGCCCGACCGGCGTCCAGGCCGTCCACCCCGACGGCGAGGTCGCCGTCGCCCGGGCCGCCGCCGCTCGCGGCACGATCATGGGCCTGAGCAACTTCGCCTCCAAGTCGGTCGAGGAGGTCTGCGCCGTCAACGAAAAGACGTTCTTCCAGATGTACTGGACCGGCGAGCGCGACGTGATGATCCAGCGGATGCACCGGGCCCACGACGCCGGCTCCAAGGGTCTGATCGCGACCCTCGACTGGTCGTTCTCCATGGGTCGCGACTGGGGCTCCCCCGAGATCCCCGAGAAGGTCGACCTCAAGACGATGATCCGGCTCGCCCCCCAGGTGGTCACGCGGCCGAAGTGGATGTGGGAGTTCGGCAAGACCCTCACCATCCCCGACCTGACCGCCCCCAACCTCGCGGCTCCCGGGCAGGCCAAGGGCCCGACCTTCTTCGGCGCCTACTACGAGTGGATGACCACGACGCCCCCGACGTGGGACGACGTGCAGTGGATGCGTGAGCAGTGGTCGCAGCTCAGCGGGGGAAAGCCCTTCATGCTCAAGGGCGTGTGCCGGGTCGACGACGCCCGGCGGGCGGTCGACGCCGGCGTCTCGGCGATCTCGGTCTCGAACCACGGTGGCAACAACCTCGACGGCACCCCGGCGACGATCCGCTGCGTCGGGGCCATCTCGCGGGCGGTGGGCAGCGAGATCGACGTCCTCCTCGACGGCGGCATCCGCCGGGGGTCCGACGTCGTCAAGGCCGTCGCCCTGGGCGCCAAGGCCGTGATGATCGGCCGCGCCTACCTCTGGGGCCTCGCCGCCAACGGCCAGGCCGGGGTCGAGAACGTCATCGACGTCCTGCAGAGCGGCATCAACTCCGCGATGCTCGGGCTCGGCGT